>JBEDUQ010000293.1:0-11130 GCA_040414855.1 Actinomycetota bacterium | reverse complement strand
ACCCTGCCGCTTGGCGACACCAGGACTCGCTCGTTCAGCCAAGGCATGGGGTCGCCGCCCATTGGCCGCTCGGCAAGGGTCCAGTGCCCGTCGGCGCTGCGCAGACCGACCCGGACGCGCCACGAATTGTCGGCGGCGAACGGATCGGGGACGTGCGTCCAGCTCACGACCGGCTCGCCGGCGGCCGCGATCGCGACGGTCGGGTTGGGGAACTCGTAGGGGACCACGTCTCCGTTCGTCCCAAGGGTCCTCGGTTGCGACCAGGTCCCGGTGGCGCTGCGCCTGACCACCCGGATCTCCCTGCCGTGCAGCCAAGTCAGCCACGCGGTCGAGCCCTTGACCGCCAGGTCGGGACTGTAGTCGTTGGCGCCGGTCTGGCCAACGGGGACGACGCCGCTGCCGGTCCACGCGCCCGAGGCGCTGCTGGCGACGGCGCGGTACAGCTCCCGCTGGCTGGTGCTGGTGCGGCGGCGTGACCAGACCAGCATCGCGGTGCTGGGGGACAGCGGGGCCAGTGTCGGCTGGATATCGTTGACACCCGACACCCCGGTGACCCGCCGCTTGCTGAGGATGTTGGTCCCGATGGTCTTGGCCTGGTAGAGGTTGAACCGCGCGTTCTCGAGCGAGCCGGTGACCTGCTCGGTCCAGATGGCCCACCAGGCGCCGTTGGTGGCGTGCACGTCGCCGCGCAGGTCGCCGAGCCGGTGGCTGAGGCTCGACCCCTGGGACAGGCGGCGGCCCGCGGTGAAGGTCCCCGCGGCCGTCCGCTTGGTGATCCAGACCTCTCCAAGGCGTGCGTCGCCGGGTCCCCTGTGGAGCTCGTACAGCAGGTAGGTGCCGGTGCGGTCCTGCGCGACCGCGATCACCCAGCCGCTGTAGGGGGTGAGGACGGCCCGCCAGCCGGCGCCGGCCCGCTCGAAGTAGTGGATGCGCTGGTCAACGCCGCAGCGGTAGCCGGAGGCGAAGCCGCGCACCACCCCGTCGCTGCCGACGGCGGCCCTGGCTCGTTCGTAGTCCGTGCATCTGACGGGGCCAATGATCGTCCCAGTCGGCGCCTCCTGCGCGGCGGCGGGGACGACGAGGGCAACGCTAGCCGCCGCGGCGCTGACCAGCGCGGCCGCGCGCCAAAGCCACCTGGGCAGTCCATCGGACCGGTTCATCAGGCTCTCCCCCGCGATGGTGCAGCATGTCCGAATGTCCGGCACTGGTTCGACAAGCTCGTTCGAGAAGCTTGCCATGCTTCAGGCCCGTTCTCGGAGATTGCGATGGAAGCGTTACATAGGCACTCCGCGCCGGCCGCTGGCCGCATGCCATGGGAGTGCGAGCGGAGGGATTCGAACCTCACGACCGAGGTCTGGCAGACAACCCCAGCAAATCTAGAACCCGCCCCAGACCCCCGCCCGGCGGTAGCCGGCCATCATCGCCAGCCCGACCACGAACTGGGCGATGCCGATCGCGAGCTGCACCAGCAGGAACCAGGCCGGGGCGTTCCCGCGGACGAACCCCAGGAACTGGAATCCCACCGCGGGAATGCGCAGCGCTCCGGCGAGAAAGGCGACCATGACCAGCCAGAAGGTCCAGCGCCAGCGCCGGAGCACGCCGACGGCGAGCAGCGCGACCAGCGCGAGCACCCCGGCAAGGAAGGCGAGCTGGACGCGATCGTTCCCGGCCGGGAGCCGCAACCCCCGCGCGTAGGTCTCCGGCGCCCCCAGCCGGGTGGCCACGACCGTGGCCACCACGACCGCGAAGAAGCCCAGCACGAGCGCCTGGGTCCGGTTCACGGTCGGGCGGCGCCGGTTGTCCTTGGCCTCCATGGCTTCCACATCGTAGGTCCGCCTCGGACGGCCGGCGTCGCAGCTCGTCTAGGAAGCCGCCACCGTCTCCTGACGGCGCGCGCCGGCGCGGAGGCTCCGCTCGGTGAGCGCGCCGAACAGCAGCCCGAAGGTCGTCCACATGACCGCCTGCGTGCCGAGCGAGGCGAGCCGGAAGCGCCACAGCACCGTGGCCGGGAAGCCCGGCGGGACCTCGTTGACCGGCGGCATGCCGATCTGCGCGATGGTGATCAGCACCAGGAACAGGCCGAGCGCGAGCAGGGTGGCGTTCCAGTTGCCGAGCCGCGGCGCGACCTGCCTGCCGAACCACAGGGACAGGCCCGCCACCACCGCCGAGATCGCGAGCATCGTCAGGTACAGCCCGGTCCGGCGGCCGATGGTGTCGGGGTCGCCGACGGCCGGCGGATTCGCTGGATATTTCAGGAACGGCACCAGTTCGACGACGACGAAGCCGGTGAGCGCCAGCAGCCCGGCCGTGGCGCGGGCGCCGAAACGGCCGATGCGGCCCCAGGCGATCGCGAAGGCGAGCCCGAACATCCCGCCGAGCGCGACGCCGTAGGCGCCCACGGCGGTGGCGAGCCCGAGCGTGCGCTGGATCCCGCGGCTGACCGGCGCGGCGGCCGGCTGCGCGCCCAGCGCCATCGCGCGTGCGTCCTCGAAGCCGATCGCCTGGTCGACCTGCGGCTCACCGAACCGTGAGGCGAACCCGAGCGCGAGCAGGCCGGCGACCAGGCCGACCAGCATGCCGCGCACCAACAAGGACCTGCTCATCGGTGTCCTCCCAGCCGGCCTCCCGGCGTCGGCCGGTGCTTTGCTGGCCGGCGTGTCGCGGTTCTGGTCGCCGGTTCTAGTGGCAGGGGAAGCCGAGCAGGTGGCGGCCGTCGTGCATGAACTCGTGCACGTAGGTGCCGCGGAAGATCGAGATCGCGCCCTCTTCGGCGCCGACCAGGAACAGCAGCACGAACGCCACGGCCAGCGCGAAGACCGCCCAGGGAAGCAGCTCGCGGACGGGGATCGCGACCGGGACCGGAGCGCGGACCGGCGCTGGCAGGCTGGCTGGCTGTGTGCTCATGGCACGACCTCCTTGGGATCATGCGTCCCGCTGTGGTGGTCCAGACGGCTTGAGGGTCTGACTCTCGGGCCATGGGGGGCCCGATTACAGTGGCGCGACCGCGCCGGGATTGCACCGGCTTCCTGCCGCCGTCGAGGGTCGCGGCTACGGTACGGACCCAATCGATCAGTGTCAATGATCGCGAAGTCGACAAACCCCTGCACTGGTTCAGCGCCCGGCCGCCGGCCTGACCTCCAGTCCCGGGCCGATCCGCAGCGCGGCGGCTCCGAAGCCGGCGGCGTGCTCGGGGAAGCGGTCCGGATGGACCAGCGAGGCGAGCAGCTCGAGCGAGTCCACGATCCGGGGGCCCGAGCGGTTGAAGTAGGCGTTGCCGTCGGCCACGTAGACCCTGGCGCCCCGGCCGGTCCACGCCTCCCACGGCAGGGTCCTGGCCATGGTCGGCAGTTCCTGGAGGGTGCGGTCGACGGTGAACCCGCACGGCTTGACGACCACGACGTCGGGGTCCAGCTCCGAGAGCCGCCCGCGCGTGACGGTTGGGGCGGGCTCGCCGGCCGCCACCCCGAGCGGCACGCCGGCGGCGAGCTCGATCAGCTCGGGCATCCACAGGCCGCCGAGCATCACCGGCTCGATCCACTCGACGGTGACCACCGCCGGCCGGGTCGGCGCGAGGGCGGCCCGGGCCCGCACCCGCTCGATGCGCTCGCGCAGCTCCGCGACCACCCGCGCGCCGTCGCCTGGCCGGCCGATCGCCGCCGCCACCTGGCCGACGTCGTCGAGGATCCCCTCGAGGCCGCGCGGATGCAGGCTGACCAGCCGCACGTCGGCCTTGGCGGCGAGCTTGGCGACCGCGGTGCGGACGTCCTCGACGCTGACGGCGCAGACCCGGCACAGGTCCTGGGTCACGATCACGTCGGGCTCCAGGGCGGCCAGCAGCTCCAGGTCGACGTCGTAGATGGCCAGCGCGTCGGCGACCAGCTCGCGAATCGAGCGGTCCACGGCCGCGCTAGACGGCAGCGGCCCGACCCTGGCCGCGGTCAGCACCGGCCGTCCGGCGACCACCTCGGACGGGTGGTCGCACTCGTGGGAGACCGCGACCAGGTCGTCGCCGGCGCCGAGCGCGGCCACGATCTCGGTCCCCGCGGCCAGCAGGCTCACGATCCTCGGCACGGCGCACCTTCCTCGAGACTCGACCTCACTGTGAGGCTTACCTCGTGAGGCTAACCCTGTCGGGGCACGATGAAAGACTGAGGGGCGCGAAACGTCCGCGCCGGACACCGAGGACACCGGACACCGAGAACGCCTGCACCGAGGGGACGGGCCATGGGCATCACCTTTCCTGGAGAGACGGTCGACTACCGCGCGGCGCGGGACCGGCTGCTCCAGCGAGAGATCGAGCTGCGCCGCGAGATGGAATCGGTGGCCGAGGCCAGGAGGGCGCTGCCACCTGGCGGGGTCGTGCCACGGGACTACGTCTTCAAAGGGCGCGGGCCCGACGGCCAGGCCACCGACGTGCGGCTTTCCGAGCTGTTCGCGCCGGGCCGGGACTCGCTGATCGTCTACAGCATGATGTTTCCGCGGGACCCGGCCGACGACCGTCCCGGCCCGGCTGGCGGCCGGACCGCGGAGCTGCCGCTGATCGAGGGCCCGTGCCCGTCCTGCACCGCCCTGCTCGACCAGCTGGACGGCGCGGCCGAGCACCTCGGCCAGCGGGCGAACCTGGTGGCGGTGGGCAAGGCGCCGCTGTCGCGGATCCTGACCTTCGCCGAGGAGCGGGGCTGGCGCCGGCTGCGGCTGCTCTCCTCGTCGGGGACCAGCTACAACCGCGACTACCACGCCGAGACGGCGGAAGGCCACCAGCGCCCGATGCTGAACGTGTTCCACCGCGACGGCGACGCCATCCGCCACTTCTGGGCGTCGGAGCTGCTCTACGCCCCGGTCGAGCCGGGCCAGGACCCGCGCCATGTCGGCACCATCGAGCCGCTATGGAACCTCTACGACCTCACCCCCGAGGGCCGCGACGCCGACTGGGACGAGCAGCTCAGCTACTGAGAGACCCCCGGCGCCAGGACCCGGCGGAGGCGCCGCGCGGCGCGGGCCGCCCGGCGCCGGTCAGGTCGCCGCGCCGCGCACCTGCTCGACCGTCTCCAGCAGGCCGTTGAGGTCGGTCATCACCGCGTCGGCGATCGCGGGATCCCGCGGGTCGCTGTGGCGGTTCACCCAGACTCTCGGGATCCGCAGGGCTTGGGCCGGCACCATGTCGTGCACCCAGCTCTGCGCGACGTGGACCCAGCGGTCCCGGCCGGCGCCGAACGACTCCTCGAACCTGGTGAAGTGGTCGTGGCTGGGTTTGTAGGCGCCGACGTCCTCGGCGGTGACCACCGCGTCGATCGGAACCCCGAGACGCCGCTCGGTCTGGGCGATCAGGTCGCGGTCGCAGTTGGTCAGCAGCGCCAGGCGCCAGTCCGCCCGCCGCAGCTCGGCGAGGGCCGCGCGCGTGTCGGGGAACACCGGCCAGTAGGGGATGGTCGCCGCCAGCACGTCGGCGTTGTCCTCGACCAGCTCCAGCCCGGCGTCGGTGGTGGCGCGGCGCAGCGCCTCGGTCATCACCTCGCGGTAGCGCATCGTCGGCGTCTCTGTCTGGATCACCGGCTCGTGGCGGTTGTAGGCCTCCAGCAGCTCGGCGCCGCGGCCGGGGTAGAGCAGGTCCGCGGCGGTGGTGATGCCGTGGCGCCAGTCCACCAGCGTGCCGAAGCAGTCGAAGGTCACCCAGCGAAGCTCGCTCATCGTCCCCTCCCGCGCGCGGCTCCGGCGGTCAGCCGGCGCGCAGCAACTCGGCCAGCTTGTCGAAGAGGCTGGACCAGCCGGCGACGGCCGGTTCGCCGCCGGTCTGGCCGACCACGTGGCAGGTCATCTCGGTCCGGTCGCCGAGGTCTCTCAGCGTGATCGTCACCACCAGGTCGACGTCGCGGTCGCGCCACACCAGCCGCTCGGGCTCGACGACTTCGAGGTAGGTGCCGCCGTTGGGGAGCTCGGTGCCGTCCTCGGAGACCATCACGAATTCGATGATGCCGCCGGGCCGCACGTCCATCGAGATCCCGTCGAGTGGCGTGCTGAAGCCGCTCGGACCGAACCACTTCGCGAACTGCTCCGGATCGGTCCAGGCACGCCAGACCCGCTCGCGCGGCGCGTCGAGCACGCGGGTGATGGTGAATTCGCGGTCGACCGAGGGCCGGCCGCCCGAAGGAGTCTCAGCCATCGCCACGCTCGACGGCGTCCACGACCTCACCGGCCTCCGCGGCGTCCACGCCGTCCACGCTGTCCACCCTGTCCACGCCGTCCGCGGCGTCCACCGTCTGGACCGCGCGGAGGTGCGCTTCGAGGCGGTCGAAGCTCTCCTCGAAGAACTGGCGGTAGCCGGCGAGCCAGTCGGCGGCGTCCGCCAGCGGGCGGCCCCGGATGCGCGCCGGCCGCTGCTGCGCCACGCGATCGCGCGTGATCAGGCCGGCGCGCTCCAGGACCTTCAGGTGCTTCGAGACGGCCTGGAGCGTCACGTCGAACGGCTCGGCCAGCTCGTTCACGGTGGCCTGCCCGTTCGCGAGCCGTTCCAGGATCGCTCGGCGCGTCGGATCGGCCAGGGCGGCGAACGTGCTGCTCAACTGATCGACTGGCACCGTCCCTCACCTGCTTGCCGCGGTTGGGCCGAGCTCAGCGCCCCGCTTCGTAGACGAGCGCGACCACTCCCGTGCTGGTTGTCACCGTGTCGGTGAGCTTCAGCGCTGGAACGTCGCTGACGCCGTCGAACAGACGCTTTCCCTTCCCAACGATCACCGGGTTGACCATGAGCCGATACTCGTCGATGAGATTGGCCCGCGCCAGCGTGCGGACGAGCTCGCCGCTGCCGTAGATCAGAATATCGTCGCCCGGCTGCCGTTTCAGCTCGGTCACCGCGGCCGCGACGTCGCCCTCGATCGGGCTGGCGTTCCAGTCCAGCGACCGGAGCGTGGTCGTGGCGACGTGCTTGGGGAGCGTGTTCATCCGCACGGCGAACTCGCCCTCGGTCTCCTCCATGTGAGGCCAGGAAGCGGCGAACCCCTCATAGGTGACGCGTCCCAGCAGCAGCGCGTCGGACCGGAACAGCTGGTCGTACTGGAACTTGGCGACCTCCTCGTTGAAGAACGGCCCGCTCCAGGCCGGATCCTCCATGACGCCGTCGAGCGACACGTATTCAACGGCCACTACCCGTCGCATTGCACCCTCCTCGTGGTTCTGCCTCTGGCTCGGGCTGTTATCCACCTACTGGTTGATCAACCGTACCATTGAGTACAGCATCCGGCGGGCGACGTCAAACCTTGCGCGACCCTCGCGTTGCTCGCCTCGGTGGCCGTAGGTCGCTGTTGTCGCCTTGGTCGCCACCCTCGCCTTGCGGGCGAGGTTCGCATGGCGCCCTGGCGTTCGATTTCTTGGCCTATTTCGCAATTCTATTTTGCCCCATTTCGGCGGTACCCGGCGGCGGCGAAAAATCTCGGCGCGGTCGTTTCCGTGGCTGAATTGCGGATAGACAGCAACGACCGGAGAACGGCCAGGGCGATCACTGCTTGTTGGCAAGGCTCCAGGGTTCTGTTGTCCGATCGCAAGGAGGGCCCCAGATGGTGGAGGGGAACAACCAGTCCGACGCGGCCGAGGGCGCCGTCGGCAAGGTGGCGGAGGGTGCCACCGGCAAGGCGGCCGAGGGCGCCAGGTCGGCCACGCAGGCCGTACAGGGCGACTTCAAGGAGGTCTTCCGCGAAGCGGGGCGCGCGGTCACCAACGAGATCAAGACGGCGATCGCGGAGGCGGCGGCGGAGTCCCTGGCGCCGGCGGCCCGCAAGGCCACCACCTCGGCCCTGGGCTACGCCACCACCAAGGCGCCGGACCTCGTCCAGGGCGTCGTCAAGGACACGGTCGCGCCCAGGCTCAAGCAGGCAGGCGGCGCGAAAGCGCTGGCAGGGACGCTGATGGGGAAGTTCCCGGGAGCTGTCACCAAGGGCGCCGGGCTGCTCTCCAAGGTGCCTGGCGCCGGCGGGCTCGGCGCGATGCTCGGTGGGGGCGGCGGCGACGGCGGCGGCCCTGAGCAGGAGGGCATCGGCCGCGGCCGCAGGCTTCCGATGCAGGGAACCATCGACGTCTCGGTCCCGGTCGACGTGGCCTATAACCAGTGGACCCAGTTCGAGGAGTACCCCAAGTTCATGTTCCGCGTCGAGCGGATCGAGCAGAAGGACGAGACCCACCTCGTCTGGCACGAGAAGATCTGGGGAATTCGCCGCCAGTGGGAGGCCGAGATCGTCGAGCAGCGCCCGAACGAGCGAATCATGTGGCGCAGCACCAACGGCCCGCGAAACGTGGGCGTGGTGAATTTCCATCAGCTCCACGACCCACGTCTCTCCCGCGTCCAAGTGAATATGGACTTCGAACCCAACGGGATTATCGAGAAGACCGGCCGGGGCTGGCGCGCGGCAATGCGGGCCTTCGAAACCGACCTGAAGCGCTTCAAGGCGTTCGTGGAAATGAAGGACGCCGCCACCGGCGAATGGAGCGGCCGCGTCAAGGAAGGCGAGGTCCAGCCCGAAGAGGCCGAGGAGCAGCCTACCGAGGAGCAGCCTACCGAGGAGCAGCCTACCGAGGAGGCCCAGGCGGAGGGGCAGGAGCAGCCCGGCGAGGAAGAGGAGCAGGCGGCCGCCCCCGCCGCGGAGGCCTCGGACAACGTCCAGGAGTCGGCCGGGGAAGCCGAGGAAGCCGGGGACGAGCCGGTGGTCCCACAACGGAGAAGGCGAAAGGGGTAATCACCATCACAGTCGAAACCGCCCCACGGAATCGGTACCTCGAACGGCCGGGCGGGGGATCCCTGGTCGACGTCGTCGACCTGATCCTCGACAAAGGACTGGTCATCGACGCGTTCGTGCGGGTGTCCCTGCTGGGCATCGAGCTGCTGACGATCGACGCGCGGATCGTGATCGCCAGCGTCGACACCTATCTGCGGTTCGCCGAGGCGGTCGGCCGTCTCGAGATGGGGCAGAGGGAGCCGCAGACGCTCGGCGACCTGGTCGGGGGCGCCGGCAAGGCCGCCGTCAAGAGCGGCGCGAAGAGCAAGGTGAAGGGCGCGGTCGAGTCGGCCGGCGAGAAGGTCGAGGAGAAGGTCTCCGAGCTGACCGGGCGCGACCGCGACGAGCAGACGGAGGATGGCGGCCAGAACGAACGCGAGGACTCGTGAGCGGCGACGCCGCCGTCGCCGAACACAAGGTCGCCGGCGGCTGCTACGTCTACGGGATCGTCCCGGCGGACGCCGAGCCGCCGCGTGACGCCGAGGGCGTCGGCGATCCGGCGGGCGAGGTGGCGACCGTCCGCCACCGCGCCGTCGCGGGGATCATCACCAATCTCCAGCCCGACGCCGAGCTCGGCACCCGCCGGGACCTGCTGCGCCACAGCCGGCTGCTCGACCGTATCGCGGTCTCGACGCCGGTGCTGCCGGTGCGGTTCGGCTCGGTGCTCGCGACGCCCGGCGCGGTGGCCGACGAGCTGCTTGCGCCGCACCACGACGAGCTGGCGACGGGCCTGTCCGCCGTGCGGGGCAGGGCCCAGTTCAGCGTCAAGGCGCGCTACGTCGAGGACGCGGTGCTGCGCGAGGTGGTCGCGGAGGACCCCGAGGTGGCGCGCCTTCGGGAGACTGTCAACGCCCTCCCGGCCGATGCCGCCTACTACGAGCGCATCCGTCTCGGCGAGCTGATCGTCCGCGCGGTCGAGCGCCGGCGCGAAGCCGACGCGGGAACGCTGTTCGACCAGCTCTCGCCGTACGCGGCGGCAGCGGTGTGGCGGCCGGCGTCGACCGAGGAGGGCATCGCCGACGCGGCGCTGCTCGTGGACCATGACTGCTGGCCCGCGCTGGAGCGCGCGGTCGAGAGCATCGCCCGGCGCGGCGCCGGCCGCATGGTGATGCGCATGCTCGGCCCGATCGCGCCCTACGACTTCACCAACGACGTCCTGGAGGAGGGATAGGCATGGGCCTCATCGACAGCCTGCTCACGCTGCCGCTCGCGCCGGTCCGCGGGACGATCTGGCTGGCCGAGCGGATCGAGCAGATCGCGTACGAGGAGGCGACGGATCCCGCCGCGATCCGCGCGCAGATCGCCGAGATCGAGGAGGCGCACGAGGCCGGCGAGCTGTCGGAGGCCGAGGCCGAGCGGCTCGAGGCGCCGCTGATTCGGCTGTTGCTCGAGGGCGGGGCCGAGGCGGCGCGGAGGTGACCTCGTGACGCAACACGACCAGCACGAAGAGAGCAGGCGGAACGACGGCAAGGCGGGTCGGTCGGGTACCGGGCTGTCGGGCGTCGAGGCGGCCAGGCGGGCGGTCCAGCGGGTGGAGGCGCTGACCGGCATCGAGCCGGAGGGCGTGGTCTCGCTGGAGCCGAATGACCGTGGCTGGAGGGTCGGTGTCGAGGTCGTGGAGATGGAGCGGATCCCGAACTCGACCGACGTGATGGCCGTCTACCAGGTCGAGCTGGACCAGAGCGGTGAGCTGGTCGGCTACAAGCGCGGGGACCGTCACATCCGCGGCCGGGTCGACGGGCCCTGATGGCCGACCGGGGCGAGCGGCCGGACGAGCAGCAGGGAGGCAGCGTGACGGAAGCGGCCAGGAGCTGGGGAGGTTCGCGTCCGGCGGTGCGGTCGGGCGCGCCCGGCATGGTCGCGCGGCCGCAGCCGGCCAACCTGGTCGACGTGCTCGAGCGCGTGCTGGACAAGGGCATCGTGATCGCCGGCGACATCAGGGTGAACCTGCTCGACATCGAGCTGCTGACCATCAAGATCCGGCTGCTGATCGCGTCGGTGGACCGCGCCAGGGAGATGGGCATCGACTGGTGGGAGCACGACCCTGAGCTGTCCGGCGGTGCGAAGCGGCTGGTCGAGGAGAACCGCGAGCTCCGCTCCCGCGTCGAGGAGCTGGACTCGGGCGGCTCCGGCGAGGGTGAGCGCCAGCCCCGCACGGAGGGCGCACAGGATGGCGAGGACTCGGGCGATGGCTGAGCGGGGCGACGGCACCTACCTGTACGCGGTCACGCGCGAGCTGGACCCCGCGCGGCTGCGCGACGTCCGCGGGGTCGACGGCGAGCGGCCGCGGCTGGTCGACGGGTCCGGGCTACACGCGGTGGTCGGCTCGGTCGAGCTGGCGCGGTTCCGCCAGCCCCCCGACCGTCAC
>JBEDUQ010000292.1:0-74912 GCA_040414855.1 Actinomycetota bacterium | reverse complement strand
GCCTCCTCCGGCCATGCCAACTCGCCGCCGTCGAACATGCGCTTGCCCATGACGCTCGCGCCGGTGCGCTCGTACGTCGCCCATGCGATGTCGTTGTCGAGTCCTTCCTCGCCGCCCTCGCCGAGCTTGAGGTTCTCCCGGAACCACCGCTGCGGGAACAGCCACGCCTGCAGCTCCGACCACTTCGTCATCCAGCGCTGGACCGTCGGGTCGTTCTGACCTTCGGGCGAGAATACGTACTCGACGGGCACGGCGTCGGGCGCCATGAAGCCGTCCAGTGACATCGTCACGCTGAAGAACACCTTCCCGGCCATCAGCCGTCCGCTCCCTTCGGTGTGGTCTCGTTCCAGGTGAGTTCGGCGACGTAGGCCGCCAGGTTGCGCAGGGTCTGCTCGCCGCCCTCGATCGCGTGGTATTTCTCCACGGCCTCGTCGCGGAGTTCCTTGGTGGGGAACACCGCGCGCATCACGATCCGGGTCTGCTCGCCGGCCGGCTCGAAGGTCAGGACCGACTCGAAGGCGTTGGGGTCGTCGCGGGACTCGCCGTGCAGCAGCGCGATCCGCTCCGGCGGGACGATCTCCCGCCAGGTGATCCACTCCTGGTAGTCGGTCCCGTCCGGCCCGTGCATCACGAAGTCCCAGGCCCCGCCGACGCGGAACTCGAAGGACCGCGTCGTGGTGGTGAACCCTTCCGGTCCCCACCACCGCGACAGGTGCCGGACCTGCGTGAACGCCTCGAACACCAGCTCCCGCCTGGCGCCGATGGCCTGGGAGACCACGATCTCGCGGTCCGCGGTCGTGTGGTCAGGCTCGCCGCCGCTACTGGTCGTCGCCATCGTGTGGTCCTTCCTGCCTTGCCTCCTGCCTTGCCTGCTTCAACTCCTGAACGTACTCGTCCAGCCGCTCGAAGCTCTCGCTCCAGAATTTCTCGAAGCCGCCCACCCACTCGTGGACCGGCCGCAGCCCGCGGGCGTCCAGGTCGTACAGCCGCTGCTTGCCCGCCCCGCGGACCCGCACGAGCCCGACCTCGCGGAGGACCCGCAGGTGCTTGGACGCCTGCGGCTGGGTCATCCCCAGGTCCCGCGCCAGTTTGGTCACGGGCCGCTCGCCGCCCCGCAGCAGCACCAGGATCTCCCGCCGCTGCGGTTCGGCGATCGCGTTGAACGCGTCCGAGGTCGTCGCCGCTCGTGCCATGGGGCCATCATATGCCTATATCGGAATGCGTCAACCCGTCGCCGGACCGCATCACAGGAGGGGCTGTGTGACCAATGACGGGCTGGAACTGTCGGGCAGGTGGAAGACCGCTGCAGGGTCCGTCGCCCATCCTGTGCGAGCAGCCGGACGGAACGGCGCTACCTCAACCCGACCGGCCTGTCACCAACGTCATGCCCGCAACAACTAGGCCTGGACCTGTGGCTCGGTTGCGCCAGGATCGGGGTCGGGTGCGGCGTCGACCAGGGTCTCGCGCTTCAGCAGGACCACGAAGCTGAACGAGTCCCAGCCCGGCGGCCCGCCACCACGGTCGTAGTGCGTCCGCGGCGCCAGCCCGACCGCCTCCCAGCCAAGCTGGCCCAGGTCGTTCAGCTCGGCGAGGAACGCCGCCGCCGCGCGTCCCTCACCAGGATCTCCCCATTCCTGGACGAACTCCCGAATGGTGTATTCCCACAACGCCGCCACGCCTTTCCCGGTCCCGGTCGATCCCGGCGTAGTCTATCCGCGCATGGGCGAAGCGTTCTTCCACTCCGACGGCGACCGGTTCGTGGCGACCGAGTCGACCCGCGGGCCGTGGAGCCCGGAGGCGCAGCACGCCGGGCCTCCGGCGGCCCTGCTGGGCCGGGCGATCGAGCGCTTCGGCGGCCTGGACGGGGTGAAGGTCGCGCGGGTCACCTATGACATCCTGCGGCCGGTGCCGATCGGGACGCTGACGCTCACCACCTCACTGCTGCGCGGGGGGCGCAGCGTCGAGTTCGTGGGCGCCATGCTGGCCGCCGGCGGCATCGAGGTCATGCGCGCCACCGGCGTCCGGGTCCGCACCACCGAGGTGCCGCCCGGGTCGGCCGCCGAGCCCGCCCCGGACCCGCCGCCTCCCGGTCCAGAGCACGGCGAGCCGTCCCGCTTCTTCAGCACCGGCGACAACGTCGGCTACCACACCGCCATGGAGTGGCGCTTCGTCGAAGGCGCGTTCCTCGACCGGGGCCCGGCGGCCGTGTGGATGCGGATGCGGCAGCCGCTGCTGCCAGACGAGGAGCCCTCGCCGCTCCAGCGGGTCCTGATCGCGGCCGACTCCGGCAACGGCGTGTCCGCGGCGCTCGACTGGCGGCGCTGGCTGTTCCCCAATCCCGACCTGACCGTGTACCTGCACCGGCACCCGGAGGGCGAGTGGGTCTGCCTCCGGGCGCGCACCACCATCGAGCCCAGCGGCCTGGGCCTGGCCGAGTCGCGCATCTACGACCGCAACGGTCCGGTCGCCCGTGGCCTCCAGAGCCTGTTCGTCGCCAGGCGGACGTGACCGTCGTCTCCCTGCGTCTTTGCTCGGCGGAGCCTGCGCCCACGCCATAAGATCAGGCGATGCGCCACGACCGGCAGGTCCACAGTGTTCGCCTCGCCACGGGGGTGACGCTCGCCTATGTCCGGCACGGCGACCCCTCCGGCGTCCCGCTCCTCCTGTTGCATCCCTGGGGGGAGTCGCTGGGCTGCTTCGACCGCCTTCTCCCCTTGCTGCCCGCGACCATGCACGCGCTGGCGATGGACCAGCGCGGCCACGGCGACGCCGATAAGCCTGCCGGCGGGTATGCGATGGCGAACTTCGCCGCGGACGTCGAGGCGTTCATGGACGCGATGGGCCTGAGGTCTGCTGTGCTGCTGGGATCGTCCAGCGGCGGGTATGTCGCGCAACAGCTCGCGATCGGCATCCCGCACCGCGTCATCGGTCTGGTCCTCGTCGGATCACCGCGCAGCCTGCGGGGGCGCCCGGCGTTTGCGGACGAGGTGGACCGGCTCACCGACCCCGTCGACCGGGCCTGGGTGGAAGATTCGCTGGAGTGGTTCCCTCGCTTCCACGACGTACCGGACTGGTACATCCGGGACCGAGTCGACGATGGCGTGCGCATGCCCGCACACGTCTGGCGCCAGGCGCTCGCCGGCCTCATCACGGCGCAACCTCCGACCGAGACCGGAACGATCACCGCACCCACGCTGATCGTCTGGGGTGCCCGAGACGAGCTGCTCCCCTGGGAGGACGAGCGGGCGCTCGCAGCGGCCATCCCAGGCTCGCGGCTCGTGGTCTACGAGAACACCGGGCACCTCGTCCTTTGGGAGCAGCCCGAGCGGTTGGCGAGCGACCTGGCCGGCTTCGTCGAGAGCCTCCCCTCCTGACCGTCGCGGACCCCAGCGCAGATGCTGGCCACAACCCGCCCACAGCTCACCATCTCTATCCGCTGATTCGGTGCGGAACTCAGGCAGGCCCCTTCAGCCCGGCTCGCCGAAGCCGCCGCCACCTGGGGTCTCGACCGTGACGACATCGCCGGCGTCCAGCTCGCGGCTGACCTTCGGCGGCAGTTCGCGATCGTTGACCAGGTTGCGTCCGGGGCGGCCGTCGGCACCGCCGCGGGCGCCGGCGGGGCCGTGGCGGCGACGATCGGTCAGCAGCGACAGGCTCGCGCGCTCCATGACCCGGACCGAGCGCACCACGCCGTCGCCGCCGCGGTGGCGGCCCGCGCCTCCGGACCCGTCGGCCAGCTCGTACCGCTCGATCCGCATCGGGTATTCGAGCTCCAGCGCCTCGATCGGGGTGTTGAGCGTGTTGCTCATGCCGACGTGGACGCCGTTAGGCCCGTCGGCGCCGCTGGAGGCGCCCTGCCCGCCGGCGATGGTCTCGTAGTAGGTCCAGCCCCTGCCGCCGATCACCACGTTGTTCATGGTCCCCTGGCCGGAGGCGGGCACGTCGGCGAAGGCGCCGAGCGCCACCAGCACGGTGTCGGCGACGCGCTGGCTGGTCTCGACGTTGCCGGCGACCACCGCGCCCGGCCAGACGGCGTGGACCAGGCTGCCCTCGGGCGCCACGATCTCCAGCGGCGCGTAGGTGCCGGCGTTGGCGGGCACGTCGTCGGGCAGCAGCACCCGCAGGGCGAAGTAGCAGGCGGAGCGGGTCACCGCCAGCGGGCAGTTGACGTTGCCGGCGACCTGCGGCGCGGTCCCGGTGAAGTCGAGCCGCATGCGCTCGCCGCTGATGGTAACGGTCACGCGGATGGGGATGTCGTCGTCGATGGTGCCGTCCCCCTCCAGCTCGCTGGCGGCGGTGGAGGTCCCGTCGGGCAGGCTCGCCAGCAGCTCACGGGTGCGGCGCTCGGCGTAGGCGAGCACCTCGTCGAAGGCGGCGCGGACCAGGCCGGCGCCGCGGCGGGCGACCAGCTCGCCGATCCGCTGCTCGGCGAGGCGGTTGGCGGCCACCTGGGCCTGGAAGTCGCCGCGCCGCAGCCTCGGGGTCCGCGAGTTCGCGAGGATCAGCGCCAGCACCTCGCGGTCCATCCCCGCGGCGGTGGCGAGCCGGACCGGCGGGATCACCAGGCCCTCCTGCCAGATCTCGCGGGAGTCCGACGGCATCGAGCCGGGCCGCATGCCGCCGATGTCGGAGTGGTGCGCGCGCGTGACCGCGTAGCCGAAGCGCTCGCCGCCGACGTCGACCGGTGAGACCAGGGTCACGTCGGGCAGGTGGGTCCCGCCCGAGTAGGGGTCGTTGATGGCGAACACGTCGCCTGGCGCCGGGTCCCGGGCCATCACCGCGGCGACCGCCTCCGGCATCGCGCCCAGGTGGACGGGAATGTGCTCGGCCTGGGCGACCATGCGGCCCTTGGCGTCGAACAGCGCGGTGGAGCAGTCGCGCCGTTCCTTGATGTTGGACGAGTAGGCGCCGCGGACCAGCAGCGTCCCCATCTCCTCGGCGATGCCGCTGAGCGCGCTCGACAGCACCGACAGGGTCACCGGGTCCATCCGTCTGCTCGGCGACGCGCTCATCGGGATCCCTCCGCCCGCTCGACCAGCTCCAGCTCGAGCGAGCCGACCTGGTCGACGAAGCCGCGCCAGCCGGCCCGCACCACCACGGTCGACTCGGGGTACTCCACGATCACCGGACCGGTGAGCGCGGCACCCGGCGTCAGGCCGTCGCCGGCGACCACCGAGACCTCCTCCCACACGCCGTCGAGGTTGGCCCGCCGGCGCACCGTGCCCTTCGGCGCCGCGGCCCCAGCACCGCCCAGCTCCGCGTCACCGGTCGGTTCCGCGTCACCGGTCGGTTCGGCGCCACCGGTCCGCGGCTCGGCGCCACCGGTCCCCGGTTCGGCGCGGAGGGTCGGCTTGGCGACCGCCTGGGTCGCCAGCAGCCGTAGGCTCACCAGCTCGACCGGCTCGTCGTCCATCCGGTAGCCGTAGCGGCGCGCATGTTCCACGTGAAACCTCCCCCCGAGCTCTTCGAGGGTGGTGAACGGCACCGTCAGCTCGAACGACTGACCCCGGTAGCGCAGGTCCGCCAGCCGTTCGAGGGCCGGCGCGTCGAGGTCGGCGCCGGCCAGGCGTTCGAGCCGATGGTAGGCGGCCTCCAGGTCGTCCGGTGAGACCTCGTCGAGGTCGCCCGGCAACGACGCCACGTAGTCGCGGCGCAGGTCCGAGATCGCGAGCCCCAGCGCGGACAGCACGCCGCCGGCGCGCGGTAGCAGAACCCGCGACATGCCCAGCTCCTCGGCGAGTGCGCAGGCGTGCATTCCGCCGGCGCCGCCGAAGGCCAGCAGCACCAGCTCGCGCGGGTCGATGCCGCGCTCGACGCTGATCACGCGCAGGGCCCTGACCATCTCGGCGTTGGCGACGCGCACCACGCCGAGGGCGGCGGCGACCGCGTCCTTGCCGAGCCGCTCGCCGAGCCCGCTGAGCGCCCGCTCCGCCAGCTCCCGCCGCAGCGTGACGCCGTCCGGACCGCCGAGCACGGTCCCGTCGGCGAGGTAGCCCAGCACCAGGTTGGCGTCCGTGACGGTGGCGTCCTCGCCGCCGAGGCCATAGGCGGCCGGCCCGGGGTCGGCGCCGGCGGAGTCGGGTCCGACCCGCAGCGCGCCGCCCTCGTCCATGCGCGCGATCGAGCCGCCGCCGGCGCTGACCGAGTGCACGTCGACCATCGGCAGCTTGATCGGCACCCCGGCGATCACCGACTCGGTGGTGGTCTGTACGCTCCCGTCGAGCACCGCCGCGACGTCGGTCGAAGTGCCACCCATGTCGAAGGTGAGCAGGTCGCGATGGCCCGACAGCTCGGCGACCCAGGCGGCGCCGACCACGCCGCCCGCGGGGCCCGACAGCACGCAGCTCGCGGCGTGCCGGGCCGCCCGGGCGATCTCGACCACGCCGCCGGACGACTGCATCACCAGCGGCGCCGGGAACCCGCGGTCCCGCACGCTCTCCGCCAGCCGCTCCAGGTAGCTCGCCAGCCGCGGCGTCAGGTAGGCGTCGGCGACCGTGGTCGAGAAGCGCTCGTACTCGCGGACCTCCGACAGCACCTCGCTCGACAGCGACACGGCCAGCGCGCCGAGCCTGGCCCGCAGCGCCTCGCCGACCCGCCGCTCGTGCTCCGGGTGCAGGAACGAGAACAGCAGGCAGACCGCGACCGCCTCGACGCCGGCGGCCGCGACCGCGTCGACGGCGGCGGCGAGACTGTCATCATCGAGCGGCAGCAGCTCGCCGGCCGGTCCCATGCGCTCGCGGACGGTGAAGCGCAGCCGGCGCGGGACCAGAGGCGGCGGGCGGTCTTTGGCGAGGTCGTAGAGGGCCGGCCGTTGCTGCCGGCCGATCTCGATTACGTCGCGGAACCCCTCGGTGGTCACCAGCGCGGTCCGCGCGCCCCGCCGCTCCAGCAAGGCGTTGGTCGCGACCGTGGAGCCGTGGGCGAAGGCGGCGACCGCGTCCGGCGCGACCCCGGCGCGGTCCAGCGCGCGCAGCACGCCCTCGGCCTGGTCTCGCGGGGTCGACGGCACCTTGGCGGTGACCAGGCGGCCGTCCACCAGCGCGACCAGGTCGGTGAAGGTCCCTCCGACGTCGACCCCCAGGTGCACGTCGCCGCGCGAGCTGGCTGGCCGCCCGCCGAGGTCAGGCGGAGGCGATGTCGGCATTGGCGCGCTCGTGCTCGAGCCGAGCCAGCTCCTGGCGCGCCTCGGCGATCTGGTGGTCGAGCTCCACCACCATGTGCGAGAGCAGGTCCCAGCCGTCCTCGGTCGCCTTGTCGACCCTGCGACGCAGCCAGCCCATCGCCGAAGCCTCGAGCTCCGCGAAGCGCTTGTCGAGCTTGTCGAGCCGTGCCAGCACCCGTCCGACGTGGCGGATGGTCCGCTCCAGCTCCGCCCGCGGGCTGGACCCGGCGACGCTGTCGGGGCTCGAGTCCCACTCGTCGAGCAGGTGCCGGAGCGTCTCGAGGTCGCCCTGCTCGTAGGCGGTGTTGGCGGCCACCATCAGGTTGGTGCGCCGCTCCCGCTCGCCGTGGTCGCGGGCCAGATCGGGATGGATCTGCCTGGCCAGGAGCCGAAACAGCCGCTTGGCCTCGTCGGAGACGACCTTGTGGAATTCCTGCTCCGGGTCGCGCTCGCCCCAGGCCCACGCCCAGTTCTGCTCGTCGCCACCGTCGGCGTCGCCGGCCTCGCCGTCGCCGGGGCTGTCGCCGTTGCTCGACGCCTGGCCATTCGCCCCGGGCGCCCCCGGCTTGGCCTGCTCGATCTGCTCCGCGAGGTCGTCGAGGATCGCGTAGCGCTGTCCCAGCGCACGCCGGTAGCGCAGCTCGAAGTCGTTCAGGGTCTCCTCGAACGCTTCCAGCTCGCCCTCGCGGTCGGCGAGCAGACGCCGCAGGACGGCCAGCTCGGCGCGCTTGTGCGCGAGCTGTGCTCCCAGTGGACCGTGGTACAGCTCGAGCGCACCGCCTTCGTGGCGCGTCCAGCTCATCTGGCGAGCGCCCTCGCCATGGGACCGCCGGGTGCGGGGGAGGACGCCGCCGGTGTCGTCGCCGCCCTCCTGGTGGCAACTACCGCTCGGGTGCCTCGCGGGATGCCGCCGGGCGTTGCCACCGTGCTCCTGCGAAGGGTCGTGGCTCGCTCCTTGCCTTGATCCTCGAACGCGGCTGGTCCGCTGCGCGCTTCAAATGCCGGACCCGGGGGGTGCCGCGCTGTCTCCACCGGTGCAGACGTTACCTGAGCGGAGTGGCCTCCTGCTAGCTTCGCAGCGTCCCGGCTCCGCCTCATTTTTCCGTCTCGGCACGCCTCGCCGCCGGGTGAGGGACCGGCGTGCGGGTTCTCTCCCAAACCGGGCATCGAGCCGCCGGCGTTCCTCATCGAGCCGCCGGCGTCCTCAGACCTCGATCTCGGCGACCGACTCGACCACGCGGCTCGGCCGGTAAGGGTAGCGGTTGGCCTCGTTGCGGTCCGAGACCCCGCTCAGCACCAGGATCGCCTCCAGGCCCGCCTCGAGCCCCGAGACGACGTCGGTGTCCATGCGGTCCCCGATGATCGCGGTCGACTCCGAGTGCGCCTCGATCGCGCGCAGCGCCGACCGCATCATCAGTGGGTTCGGCTTGCCGACGAAGTAGGGCTCGCGCTCGGTGGCCCTGCTGATCAGCGCGGCCACCGAGCCGGTCGCCGGCAGCGGGCCCGCGGGGCTGGGACCGATCGGGTCCGGGTTGGTGGCGATGAAGCGGGCGCCGCTCCGGATCAGCCGGATCGCCCTGGTGATCGCCTCGAAGCTGTAGGTCCTGGTCTCGCCGAGCACGACGTAGTCGGGCTCGACCTCGGAGAGCACGTAGCCGACGTCGTGGAGGGCGGTGGTCAGCCCGGCCTCGCCGACCACGTGCGCGGTGCCGCCAGGCCGCTGCTCGTCGAGGAACTGCGCGGTCGCCAGCGCGGAGGTCCACAGCCGCTCCGGCGGGATGCGGATGCCGGCCCTGGCCAGGCGCGCGGAGAGGTCCCGCGGCGTGTAGATCGAGTTGTTGGTGATCACCAGGTAGGAGAGGCCCTTGTCCTCGAGCGCCTTGATGAAGGTGTCGGCGCCAGGGATCGGCTGCTCCTCGTGGACCAGCACGCCATCCATGTCGACGAGATAGCTGGTGACCTCGCGATCCACCGGATCCCCTCGTTCCAGCAGTCGGTGAAAGCCCGCCTCGGCAGGCTCCAGGCTACCGCTGGGCGGCGCCAGCGGCCTCCGTGTCCTCCGTCCCCAGCGCCCCGCCGGCGGGCCACCCCCAAAGTACGCGATTCGGAACGACGAACCGCTACAGGCGCTACCCGACGGGCATCTGGGGGAAACCACTCGATCCGCGACGACTCTTCGGAGTTTTTCATTGCGCATCGCCGCGCGGGGCTGGAGAATGGCGGTGTCCAACGCCCCACCCTCTTACCGCGGGGAAGCGTGGTAGAAGGAGGCGATGGCTATGGAGGCACCACCCGACTGAGAATCGGCGGCCGGCTCGTCGAGTCGCCCGCCACCCTTAGACGATCCGTCGGCTGACGGAAACGAGGATCTCGAACTCGCGGCGGTTGTGAAGCGCGCTCCAACCCGACTGCGAAAGCTCAAGATCCGTTTGCCGGCGGATCGTTGGCGTTTCAGGGCGGGTTCGGCTCACGGTCCAGCGGCGCGTGCAGCGCGGTCCCACCCGGTCCAGCCCGGTCCAGCCCGGTCCAGCCCGGTTCAGGTCTTGCCGGCGCCGGCGCGCTCCATCAGGGCGTCGAGGCGCTCGCGGGCGGCCTGGTAACTGCCGGCTTCGTCATCCATGGACGCCCACGGGTCCGGCTTGCGGGCGAGCCGCCTGGGCACGCTGGTGAGCGTGTGGCTCCGCGGCTCCGTGCGCGGCAGCTCGCTCCACTCGATCGGGGTCGCCACCGGGGCGCCGTCCTTGGGTCGCACCGAGTAGGGCGCGACCGCCGTCTGCGCGTAGACGTTGCGCCCCACGTCCAGGAACAGCCGCCCGGCGCGCTTGGCCTTGCGGCGCTCGACGGTCAGCCGCTCCGGGTCCTGCGACGCGACCAGCTCGGCGGCGTCGCCGGCCAGCGCACTGATCTCGTCGAAGCCGGCTTCCGGCCGCAGCGGCGTGACCACGTGGAAGCCTCTGGACCCGGAGGTCTGCACGAACGCCGCCAGGCCCAGCTCGTCCAGCAGGTCGCGGACCCGCCTGGCCGCGTCGCGGACCGCCGCCACCTCGCCGCCGTCCTCGGGCGGGTCGAGGTCGAAGACGACCCGGTCGGGTCGTTCGAGATGCCGGGCCCGCGACGTCCAGGTGTGCAGCGTCACGACGCCCAGGTTGGCCAGGTAGGCGAGCGTCCTGGCGTCGTCGCAGACCGGGTGCTCCACCGTGCCGCCGCCGCGTCGCGGGACCTCCGCCCGCGCGACCCAGTCGGGGAAGTGGTTGGAGACCTCCTGCTGGAAGAACCCGCTCCGGCCGATGCCCTCCGGGAAGCGCTGCATGCTCAGCGGCCGGTCCCGCAGGTGGGGGAGCATGGCGTCGGCGACCCGGCGGTAGTAGTCGACCAGGTCGCCCTTGGTGATCCCGTCCTTCGGGAACAGCACACGGTCGGCGTTGGTGACCTCGACCTGATCGCTCACGTCGATCTCCCTGGGTGAGTGGGCCAGCCGCCGCCGGCGTGGCCGTTGTGTCCGGGCTCGGGCCCGATCGCCCGGAGGAACCATGCCCTGGCCAGCTCGGCCACGCGCTCCAGCGCGCCCGGCTCCTCGAACAGATGGGTCGCGCCGTCGATCACCTCGATGCGATGCTCGGCGCCGAGTTGCTCGGCGGCGGAGCGGTTCAGCTCCAGCACCAGCCGGTCCCTGCCCCCGACCAGCAGCAGCGTCGGCGCCCTGACCTGGCCGAGCGCCCGGCCCGCCAGATCAGGACGGCCGCCACGGGACACCACCGCCACCACGTCCTCGGGCCGCTCGGCCGCCGCCACCAGCGCCGCCGCGGCGCCAGTGCTGGCGCCGAACAGGCCGATCGGCAGCCGCGCGGTCCGGCCGTCCTCGGCGAGCCACCGCATCGCCGCGACCAGCCGCTCGGCCAGCAGCGGGATGTCGAAGGCGAACTGCCGCCGCTCCTGGTCGGCCCGCTCCTCCTCCTCGGTAAGCAGGTCGAGCAGCAGGGTGGCCAGGCCGGCCCGCTGGAGCACGCCGGCGACGTAGCGGTTGCGGGGGCTCAGGCGGCTGCTGCCGGTGCCGTGCGCGAACAGGACCACGCAGCGCGCCGAGTCGGGCACCGCCAGCTCACCGGCCAGGCGCACCTCGCCCGCCGGCAGGCTCACCGTGCTCTCCGCGCTCACACCCTCCTCCCCTCGGCCGTTCCGCGCCGCTTGGCGCTCGGCGCTGCGCTCCAGCGCTGCTACGCCGAACCCTTTCCCAGTGCGCGGGCTATCACGCCCGCCGAGCGCGAAACGCTCGGGGACGGGGCCAAGTCTGGTAGACCCTGGGGACAAAGAGAAATGGGCGGCCCGGGAGGGGCAGGTGGCGTCCCTGGCATCGGCCACCCGCTCCTCCCGGACGCGCCCGGAGGGTGCTGCAACGACAATCTCCAGCTTTGGAGATGAGGGCTCCATGAGAGTGGCGGCTTTCCGGAGAAATTCGATAAAAAATCCTTTGACCGGTTCAGGTCGGTGGCGCGGGAAGGGCGGTTCTGAGGCGCCTTCAGGTCGACGGCGCGGGAAGGGCGGTTCTGAGGTGGCCCTTCAGGTCGATAGCGCGGCGAGGGCGGTTCTGAGGCAGACCTGGCGGACCACCTCGGGGTCGGCGGTGGCGTAGCGGATCACCGCGCCCTGGAGCCCGATCAGCACCTGCGACGCCTGCACCCTGGCGGCGAGGTCGGCGTCGGGGCCGATGATGTGCAGATAGATCTCGTCGTTGACGCTCGCGAGCCGCTCGCGGACGCGCGGATGGTTGCGAACCCCGACGTCGTTGGCGAGCAGGCTGAGCACCTCGCGGTTGGCGATGAAGGTGTCGATATAGGTCGCCAGGAACGCGCGCAGGTCCTCGTTGGTGCCGAGCCGAGGCGTCACCGAGATCTCGTGGATCCGGTCGAGCAGCGGGTCGACCAGACTGGAAACCAGGTCGTCCTTGGCCTCGAAGTGGTGATACAGGCCGCTTTTCGAGATGCCGAGGCGCTCGGAGATCTCGCGCAGCGAGGTCCGGTCGTAGCCCTGCTTTCGGAACAGCTCGAGCGCGCAGCCGAGAATCTGTTCTCGCCGCGATGTCGCGGCAGGTTGGAGCGCATCCTCGTCCTGCACAGATTGCCCCTTCCCGATCGGAGGAGCGGTCGCCTCGCCAGTGCTCCCCACCACGTGTTCCCGCCGTCAGCACCCTCGGCCAGTACAGCGATCATAGCGTCAAGGCGTCCCGAGGAAAGGCCGTCATACCGGTCGAAGCCGCGCGTCCACGCGGAGTGAACTGGGAGGCCCGGCGCGTATCTCGCGGAGTGGAGTATCGGTTTCGAATATCTCAGTGGAATTCCGTAGCGATGGGCGTCCGGACGAGTCGGCATTTTTCTCCGTGCGATTGTGCAGGTGTGCGCCGTATACCGCGCCGGCGGGCCGGGCGGGGCGCCGCGGCGCTACCGCGGCGAGGTGCGAAGCTCGCCGGCGATGCCGGCCGCGACCTGCTTCAGGGTGCCGGCGACCTCGGGGACGCGGTCGAGCGGGAAGCGGCTCGCCGGCGCGCTGTAGCTGATCGCCGCGGGCAGGTTGCCGCCCACCACCGGCACGGCGACGCTGCGCCCGTCGATCTCGCTCTCGCCGTTGTCGAGCGCGTAGCCGCGGTCGCGGGTCCTCACCAGCTCGGCGAGGTAGGCGTCCTCGTCGGTCAGCGTCCGCTGCGTCAGCCGCGGCATGCCCTCGGCGTCGAGGATCGCCCGGACCCGCCGGGTCGGCAGGTTGGCGGCGATCGCCTTGCCGAGCGCGGTGGCGTGGATCGGGTCGCGGTCGCCGCGGCGCGCCGCCAGCCGCATCGCCCGGTGGCTCTCGACGATCTCCAGGTAGATCACGCGGTTGCCCTGGAGCATGCCGAGGTTGATGGTCTCCTCGAGACGGTCGCGGAGCCGCTCGAGGTGGGGGCGGGCCCGCCGCGCCAGCAGCTCGGGCTCGTGGGCACGCAGAGGCAGGAACGCCGAGCCGGCGCGGTAGGTGGCGCTGAGCGGGTCGCGCTCGACATAGCGGCGGCGCTCCAGGGTGGCGAGATAGCGGAAGGCCGAGCTCTTGGGCAGTCCGGTCGCCCTGGTGACGTCGAGCAGGGCCACTCCCTGTGGCGAGCGCTGGAGCAGGTCGAGGATCTCACAGACGCGCCGGACCGCTCTGATGGAGTAATTGGTGCCGCTCTCGTCCCCGTTGCGGCTGGGCATGCGAGTGGAACCTCCTCTCGCGACATTGCCGCCACAGGAAAGGAGCGGGCTCCGCGAAATGCGATGAGTCGTTAAAAGCGATGAATGTCTCGGGGATTCGCTCGGCAATGATATGGACGCTCCCAAGGCCTGTCAATGCGCGACGCGCGGTTGACGGCCATGCTGAGCAGCGGAAATAAGCCGGGCGCCCGGAGGCGCCGATGCCGCCGGGCGGGCGGTGGGCCAATGCCGCCGGGGCGAGCCGTGCGCCAGTGTCGCTGCAGTGCATTTCGGGACGAATCCGGAAGGATCCGCGAAGAATCCGGGACGGTTCGGCCGATCCAGACGCAACTCCTCGCGAACAACGCAAAGGCGTTGATTCGCCAGGTCAAGACGGGTAGCCTATCTCGGTTCAGAACCCGACCGGTCGACCGGTCAGGTTTCCAAGCGGACGAGGGGGAAGCCATGGGCCGGCGCCGCGACTTCGTCTCCGATGGCACCAATCCCTACTCGATCCGTGCGGTCGAGCGCGTCTGCGACCTGCTGGACCTGCTCCAGGAGACGCCCGAGGGTGTGTCGCTGATGAAGGCGGCCGAGGTCACCTCGCTCCCCAAGAGCTCGGCGTTCCGCTACCTGGCCACGCTCGAGGAGCGCCGCTACGCCGAGCGCATCCCCGCCAACGGCGACTATCGCCTCGGGTCGGCGTTCCTGCCGATGCAGGCGCACCAGCTCGACACGCTTGTTCGGCGGGCGCATCCCTACCTCGAGGAGCTGCGCGACCGCTTCGAGGAGACGATCGCGCTCGGCGTGCTCGAGGGCCACCAGGTGATGTTCCTCGACCTGGTCGAGAGCCCCCGCGCCGTCCGCGTCGCCGCGCACCGTGGCGACCGCTACCCGCTGCACTCCAGCGCGGTCGGCAAGGCGATCGCCGCGACCCTGCCGGAGCACCGGGTCCGGTCGGTGCTGGCGGCCGACGGCATGCCGCGGCTGACCGAGAACACGATCACGCAGCTCGACGACTTCCTGGTCGAGATGGCCAAGGTTCGCTCGGTCGGCTACGCGGTCGACGACGGCGAGCACGAGCTCGACGAGCGAGGCGTCGCGGCGTCGCTGCCGAGCAGCAACCTCCCCGCGGCGCTGGGGGTGAGCGCGCCGGCCTCGCGGCTTCCGCTGGACAGCGTCAAGACGATCGCGAAGCCGCTGCTGGAGACGGCCGCGCAGCTGGTCGCCGACCTGGGCGGCGACGTGTAGGGCGGCCGACCCCGGCATCGGGACGGGGGCCGTGCCGGTTGGCATGGTCCCCGTTTTCACGCATCCTGGCTCGGGGGAATGGTCCGTCGGAGGGAACGCGCGCGCCAGGGTCGCGTTGGATCATTGAGCGCCCGGAAACGATCGAGGAGCGAAGCGCATGTGCGGGATCATCGCTGTCGTCAGGCGGCCGTCGGACCGGCGCCCGCCAGAGCTGGCGGAGCTGCTCGCCGCCGTGGAGCTTGCGGCCCGGGCGGTCCCGACCGCCGGCGCGGGCGGCGACGGCGCCGCGGGCTGGGACGCCACCGCCGGCAGGCTCGCCGAGGCCGCCGAGGCACTCGGCGACGCCGACCAGCGCCTGCGCGGGATCCCGGGGCTCCGGTGCCTGCTGGCGGACGCCGACGGGCGTGCCCGCCTCGACGGCCTCGCCGCGGACCTCGAGCGACGCGTCGAGCGGCTCGAGGCCGGCATCGACGCCGAGGCGTCGAGCCTGACCGCCGACGCGGTCGAGACCGTCAACGCGGCGCTGGTCGGCGTCAAGGACGGTCTCTGGGCGATCCGCCGCGACCGCGTCGCCGGCGCCGACGCGGTCGCCGCGCTGGCCGGGCCGGACCCGGGCCCGGCGGCGATCGAGGCCTACAGCTCGATCCAGATCGCGCTCGCCGCGCTCGACCGGCTCGAGGTGCGCGGCCGCGACTCGGCCGGGATCTACCTGCTGGTCAGCGGGCACGGGCTCGACCTGGAGCGGCCCGAGGTCGCCGCCCTGGTCGACCAGCGCGCGCGCGACCCGCTCTACAGCTCCGGGTCGGTCCGCACCCCCGAGGGTCACCTCGCCTTCGTCTACAAGGCGGCCAGCGAGGTCGGCGAGCTGGGCGACAACACCCGCAGGCTGCGCTCGGAGATCACCGCCGACGAGCTCCTGCGCCGGGCGCTGGAGGCGCCCGGCGCCCGCGCGCTGGTGCTCGCCCACACCCGCTGGGCCAGCGTCGGATTGATCAACCAGGCCAACGCCCACCCGCTCAACCAGGAGGCCGACCTCGCAGCCGAGCGGCCCCAGGGCCAGCCGTACGCGGTCGCGGTCCTCAACGGCGACGTCGACAACCACGTCGAGCTGGTCGAGAGCCACAAGCTCCGGATCCCAAGCGAGATCACCACCGACGCCAAGGTGATCCCGATGCTGCTCGCCCGCCGCCTCGAGGAGTCCGCCGACCCCTCCGACCCGGCCGAGGCGTTCCGGCGCTCGGTCGCGGAGTTCGAGGGCTCGGTCGCGATCGCCGCCCACACCACCGCCGCGCCCGACAAGCTCCTGCTCGCTCTGCGCGGCAGCGGCCAGGCGCTCTGCGTGGGGCTGGTCGAGGACGGCTACGTGGTGGCGAGCGAGCCGTACGGCGTGGTCGCCGAGACCGACACCTACATCAGGATGGACGGCGAGGCGACCGCCGTCGAGGCCGACGGCGGCGAAGGGGTCAAGGGCCAGATCGTGGTCCTCGACCAGGCGCTCGCCGGCACCCTCGACGGGATCCGCCGGATCGACTACCAGGGCGGCGAGCTGCCGGCGGCCAAGGAGGACCTCCGAAGCGCCGGGGTCACCACCCGCGACATCGACCGCGGCACCGCCCCGCACTATCTGCTCAAGGAGATCTCGGAGGCGCCGTCGTCGTTCAGCAAGACCCTGCGCGGCCGCATCCGCGAGCGCGACGGCCGCCGCACGGTCAACCTCGGCCCCGAGGTGCTGCCGCCGAAGCTGCGCGAGCGTCTGGCGGCCGGCGAGGTCCGCCGGGTGTTCGTGATCGGGCAGGGCACCGCCGCGATCGCGGGCCGTGGGGTCGCGGCCGCGATGGCCGACGCGCTCTCCGGCGCCCAGCTCCCGATCACCGCGCTGCCCGCCACCGAGCTGTCCGGCTTCTGGCTCGAGGACGAGATGCGCGACACCCTGGTGATCGCGATCAGCCAGTCGGGCACCACCACCGACACCAACCGCACCGTCGACCTGCTGAGGGCGCGCGGCGCGGCGGTGGTCGCGGTCGTCAACCGGCGCTCCAGCGACCTCACCCACAAGGCCGACGGCGTGCTCTACACCTCCGACGGCCGCGACGTGGAGATGAGCGTCGCCTCGACCAAGGCCTTCTATGCCCAGGTCGCCGCGGGCACGCTGCTGGCGTTCGCGGTGGCCGAGGCGATGGGGATCGCCGACCGCGACCGCGAGCACGAGCTGCTCGGCGCCCTCCGCGAGCTGCCGGCGGCGATGACCCGCGTGCTGGCGCAGCGCGAACGCATCCGCCAGCTGGCCCAGGCGCACGCGCCGTCGCGGCGCTACTGGGCCGTGGTCGGAAACGGCCGCAACCAGATCGCCGCCGAGGAGATCCGCATCAAGCTCTCCGAGCTCTGCTACAAGTCGATCGCCTGCGACGCCACCGAGGACAAGAAGCACATCGACCTGTCGTCGGAGCCGATGACGCTGGTGTGCGCCGCGGGCCTCGGCGGCGGCTCGGCGAGCGACGTCGCCAAGGAGGTCGCGATCTTCCGCGCCCACTCCGGCGCGCCGATCGTGATCGCCACCGAGGGCGAGGCGCGCTTCGAGCGCGCCGCCGGGGTGGTGTTCGTCCCCGCGGTGCACCCGGCTCTGGCCTATGTGCTGTCGACCATGGCGGGGCACCTGTTCGGCTACGAGGCCGCGCTGGCGCTGGACGCGCTGGCGCTGCCGCTGCGCAAGGCCCGCGCGGCCGTGGAGCGCGCCAGCGCCGCCGCCTCCAGCTCGCACGAGGCGCTGGACCGCCTCGGCCCGGCGCTTGGCCCGATCGCGGCGGAGCTGCGCGAGCGGGTCCGCGCCCACGAGTTCGACGGCACCCTGGAGGCGAGCACGGCGCTTCAGATCGTCTCGCTGCTCCGCTACGCCGAGGGTCTGACCCCGCTGGACTCCTATCAGGTCGAGCACGGCCGCCTGGCCTCGCCCGGGGTGCTGCTCGACGACCTCACCGCCGCGCTGACCACCGGGATCGACCAGCTCACCCGCCCGGTCGACGCCATCAAGCACCAGGCCAAGACGGTCACGGTAGGGATCTCGCGCTCGGACGAGGCGCTGCTGACCGTGCCGCTGGTCCGCGAGCTGCTCGACGCCGGCGCCGTGCGCGAGCAGCTGGCCTACGGCAGCCTCCGCGCGGTCGCCGACCTGGACCCGGCCGTGCGGCGGGTCACCGGCTTCACCCGCTACCGGGTCTCCGGCGACCCGGACGGCGAGGCGGCGACCATCGAGGTGGTCGACCGGGGCGGCGTCTCGCTCGGGATCGCCTCACGGGCCGACGGCGACCACCGGCTGCGCGGCACCAAGCAGCGCGTCGCCGCCGAGCGCCAGGTGCTGGCCGCCAGGGGCCGCAGCGACGGCCGCAGCTTCGTGGTGGTGCCCGAGGTCAAGGACGACCACGTCACCGGCCTGGTCCTGCTCCACGTCGAGCTGCGCGACCGGCTCGCCGCGCCGCGCATGCGGCGGGTGCTGGAGGGCTACCGCAACCGCCTCGCCGAGCTGCGCAGCGCGGTCACCGAGACGGAGCCGTCGTTCGACGAGTCGCTGCTCGGCGAGCTGCCGGTGCTGAGCCTGCTCACCGAGCCCATCGACGTGCTCGCCGACCACTGGGCCGGACGCCAGCCGTCCAAGGCGTGACCCCGGTGGGCGGCCTCGACCCGACGGTCTACGTCCACCCCAAGGGGCTCTGCGAGAGCGACCGGGTCGGGCCGCGGACGCGCATCTGGGCGTTCGCGCACGTGCTGCCGGGGGCCGTGGTCGGCGCCGACTGCAACGTCGGCGACCACGCCTTCATCGAGGGCGGCGCCAGGCTGGGCGACCGGGTCACGGTGAAGAACGCCGTGCTGGTGTGGGACCGGGTCACCGTCGAGGACGAGGTCTTCCTCGGGCCCAACATGGTGTTCACCAACGACATCGCGCCCAGGGTCGGCTTCAAGAAGGCACCGGACGAGCTGGTCCCGACCCTGGTCCGGCGCGGCGCGACCATCGGCGCCAACGCTACCGTGGTCTGCGGCGTCACCATCGGCGGCCACGCCTTCGTCGCCGCCGGCGCGGTGGTGGTCGAGGACGTCGCCGACCACGCCCTGGTCGCCGGCAACCCCGCCCGCCGCATCGGCTGGGTGTGCGCCTGCGGCCGCCGGCTAGGCGAGCCCCTGGCCTGCTCCTGCGGGCGCGCCTACCGCCTGGTCGACGAGCGCGCCGGCCTGGCCGAGAAGTCCTGACGCCCGCGCCGGCTGACCTCGGCCTGGCCGAGAAGTCCTGACGTCCGACCTGGCCCGGCGCCGGCCGCGACGGTTAGTCGCCGGCGGAGCGCTGGGCCTTGGCGCGCTCGATCGCGCGCCAGACGCGCTCGGGGGTGGTCGGCATGTCGATGTCGGCGACGCCGAACGGCGCCAGCGCGTCCACCACCGCGTTGTGGACCGCCGGGGTGGACCCGATCGCGCCGGACTCGCCGATGCCCTTGGCGCCGAGCGGGTTCAGCGGCGACGGCGTCTCCATGCGCGCGGTCTCGAACGAGGGCAGCTCGGCCGCGCTGGGCATCGTGTACGAGGCGAACGAGCCGGTGAGGTTGTTGCCGTCGGCGTCGTAGCGGACCTCTTCGTACAGTGCCTGCCCCGCGCCCTGGGCGATGCCGCCGTGGACCTGGCCCTCGGCCAGCATCGGGTTCACCAGCCGCCCGGAGTCGTCGACCGCGACGTGGCGGAGCAGCCGCACCAGGCCGGTCTCGACGTCGACCTCGACCACCGCGACGTGCGCGCCGAACGGGTAGGTGCTGCCGGCCATCTCGAAGTCCACCTGCGCGGACAGGGCGCCGTCCGAGCCGTCCCCGTCGCCGCCGGCGAAGCCCTCGGGCCGGCGGGCCGGGTCGGCGGCGGCCTCGGCGAGCTGCGCCCAGGAGAGCGCGGTCGCCGGCGCGCCGGCGACGCCCAGACCGTGGCCGTTGTGGACCACCACGTCCTCGACCCGCGCCTCGAGCAGGTGCGCGGCCAGCTCGCGGCCCTTGGCGAGGACCTGCTCGCTGGCCTGGAACACCGCGCTGCCGCCGACCTGGAGCGACCGCGAGCCCATCGTGCCTGAGCCGCTGGGGACCTTGGCGGTGTCGGAATGGACCACCCGCACCCGCTCCAGCTCGACCCCGAGCGTGCTGGTGACGAGCTGCGCCCAGGCGGTCTCGTGGCCCTGGCCGTGCGGCGAGACGCCGGTCAGCACGGTCACGCCGCCATCCCGCTCGACCGTGACCGCGCCCACCTCTGCGCCGAAGCCGGTGATCTCGACGTAGGTCGACAGGCCGATGCCGAGCTGGAGCGTGTCGCCGCGCTCGCGGCGAGCGGCCTGCTCGGCGCGCAGCCCGTCGTAGCCCGACAGCTCCAGCACCCGGTCGAGCGAAGCGGTGTAGTCGCCGGAGTCGTAGCGCGCGCCGACCACGGTGTCGTAGGGGAACGAGTCGGGCGGCAGCAGGTTGCGCCTGCGCACCTCGGCGGGGTCCAGGGCGAGCTGGCGCGCGAGCTGGTCGATCATCCGCTCGAGCAGCCAGGTGGCCTCCGGACGGCCGGCGCCGCGGTAGGTGGAGACGGGCGATGCGTTGGTGGCCACCGTCCTGGTGTGGCCCTCGACCCGCTGGATGCGGTACGGGCCGCACAGCATCATCACGGTCATGCCGGGCATCAGCGCGGCCTCGCCGGGATAGGCGCCGCCGTCGGCGGTGATCCGCACCCGCAGGTCGGTGATCACCCCGTCGCGGGTGGCGCCGAGCTCGACCTCCTGGACCTGGGCACGGCCGTGGCTCAACGAGAGCATGGTCTCGGACCGCGACTCCACGTAGCGCACCGGCCGGTCGAGCCGCAGCGCCAGCGCCGCGATCACCACCTGCTCCGGGTAGGTGACGATGCGGGCGCCGAAGGCCCCGCCGACCGCTGGCGCGACCACGCGGATCTTCTCGGCGTCGAGCTTCAGGGCGGTGCGGAGCGCGGCCTTGGCGAAGAACGGCGCCTGGGTCTGGGCCCAGACGATCACACCGCCGGTCTCCGGGTCCGGCGCGGCCACCGCGGCGCTCGGCTCCATCGGCGCCGGGTTCACGCGCTGGTTCACCATCCGCGCGCGCACCACGACCTCGGCCTCGTCGACCTTCGCCGAGTCACCCTTCCACGGCGCCTCGACGGCGACGTTGCCGCGGTCGGAGAACAGCGACGGGGCGTCGTCCTTGACCGCCTCGGCGGGGTCGGTCACCACCGGGAGCGGGTCGTAGTCCAGGACCACCGCCTCAACGGCGTCGACCGCGTGCTCGCGGGTGTCGGCGACCACCACGGCGACCGCCTCGCCGATGAACCGGACCACGTCCTTGGCCAGCGGCGGGCGGGCCAGCTCGGGCGGACCGAGCCCCGGCCCCATCGGCGGCAGGTCGAGGTCGGCGGCGGTGAGCACCGCCACCACCCCGGGCAGGCGGGCGGCTTCGCTGGTGTCGAGTTGGGTGATGCGGGCGTGCGCCACCACCGAGCGCACGAAGGCGGCGTGCAGCGCCCCTGGAACGACGAGGTCTTCGGTGTAGCGCGCGGCGCCGGTCACAAGAGGGGGGTCTTCGACCCGCCTGACTTCTTCGCCTAGGCCAGTCAACATAGAGGCAAGCTACGCCAAACCGGGCAGCGCACGCCAGACCCCTCTGTCGACCGAGCGGTCAAGTCGTCAAGTGCGCTCCGTGCCCGGGTCGCTGAGGCGGCGCCGCAGGGTCACCCGGGTGCCGGGCTTGCCCTGCTCCAGCCGCACCTCGTCGACCAGTCGGCCCATCAGCCATAGGCCGCGACCGCTGATCGCGGCGGTGGTGTCGCCCTCGTCGCCGTCGTCCGGGTCCACCCCGTCGTCGCCTTCTCGCTCGCGCGACGACGGCTGCCGCTCCGGGCCTCGGTCGATCACGGTCATCTCGGCCCAACCCTCGTCGAGCCGCACGCTCACCTCCACCCTGCCGCCACCGGAGCCGTGGAGCACGGCGTTGGTGGTCGCCTCGTTCAGCGCCAGCAGGAGGTCGTCGAGATCCTTGTCGGAGACGCGGCCGTGCAGCCCGGCCCGCACCGCCCTTCGCACCTCGCTGAGATGCGCGGGGGACGCCGGGAACTCGAGCTCCACATTCGATCCCCCCTTAGCAACTGGTGACCATCTTCGTCTGGATTTCTTGTCTACCCGTCCGCGCCGGGCTTAACCGCGGCTGAGCGGCGAGCGGACCCTGGGCGGGCGTGGCCTAACGGGTACGGGGACGGCGCCTGGAGGGGTTGGTGAACTCGCGGTAGAGGCCGAGGAGGAGCTGCCGCTGCGGCTCGGTGAGCCGGTCGTCCTCCTTGATGGCGTCCGGGATGGTGGTGCGCCGGAGCGTCACCGGAGTGCCGACCGCGGGGCCGAAGCCGAGGAACTGGGCCAGCGTGCCCTGGCGCAGCCCGAGCGCGTACTCGATCGAGAAGGTGCGCTCGCGGGTCGGGGTGGTCTTGCCGGTCTCCCACTGGGTGACCGCGCTCTGCGCCACGCCGACCATCCTGCCGAGGTCGTGCTGGCTGAGCTTGCGCGCCTTGCGAGCGGCGACGAGCTGGCGACGGAACTCCTCGTTGTCCATTGGCCACACGAATATAGAAGAGTTCCTGATGCTTGGGAAGCACGGGCGCGCGGTCCGTGTGGCTCCGCCCGCCGCGGCCGAAAACGACTTGCCTGTTCACGCGGGCAAATGGAGAATCATCCGACGTTGACGATGAATAGGATTGCTGCTAAGTTCCTGTCATGACTCAACAGTCATTCTTATCAGAAGCGATCCGGTCGGCGCGGCGCAGGGCCGACCTCTCGCAGTTGCAGCTCGCCGAGCTGCTCGGGGTGCGGCAGTCGTCGGTCAGCCAGTGGGAGCGCGGCAGCACCAAACCCTCCACCGTCCACCTGCTCGCCCTCGCCACCGTGCTGAAGGCCTCCCTGCTCGACTTCGCCGCTCCTGCCGCCAACACCGTCGACACCGCGCCGCCGCCCAACGGCGACGCCGCCCCTGCCGCCACCGCGAAGGCCGACGCCGCATCGCCCAACGGCGACGCCGCCACGAGGACCACCGCCCTCGACGAACACACCGACCGGACGGCCCCGGGCGCCCCCTGAGCGCCAGGGCCGTCCCGCGAGGCGTCCGGACGACCGCCCGCGGCAACCGCCGGAGACCCGCGTACGGGGCGCGGGAACCGGCGGGGCCCCTCCAGCGCGGAGGCGGCGGCCACCGCGGAGCCGCCCGCGACCCCGGGACCGGTGCCCGGGAAGGGCCGGCCTGGGGTCGTTCGGGCGCCCGCCAAGGACCGGCCTGGGGTCGTCCGGGCGCCCGCCGGGGACCCTCCGAAGGGGCCTGTGGTGCTGGCCACCTCGGGGATGTTTCACCATATGAACCCCATTGGCGTCAACTTTGGTTGATCTTTGAAACCGGTTTCCCCACCGTCTGCGCAGGTCAGCGCGTTGCAAGATCCGCCCGTCTGTCCGAAACTGGTTGAGCTGCGGGCAGCATTCGTTCTGTCCAAGCTATCCTGTTCTACGGAGGTGTCCCAACGAGGGACAACACACTGGGGAGAGTCGCGTATGAGCCAGACGAGCAGGCAGAGGTATCTGCTCGGTTCGGAGGTGGCCGAGCTGTTGCACGTTTCGCCCAAGACGGTGGCGCGGTGGGCAAAGGAAGGGAAGCTGCCGTGCATGCGGACCCTAGGTGGCCACCGTCGCTACCCCGAGCGCGAGATTCAGGAGCTGCGGGACAAGCTGTTCACCTCTCCTGAGTTCGAGAACGTCGCCAGCTAGCTTTCTTCACCCCCGAACCCCCGACCAGGACGACCCGCGAGGCCTCTCGCGGGTCGTCTTTCGTACCGAGCGGTCGTTCTTCGTTCTTGGGGACCACTACACCGGCTACCGCGGCTACAGCGGCTACAGCGGCTACAGCGGCGGCTCATCCGATGGTGTGAAGGCGGCGCCGTGGCCGGGGACGATCAGCGAGGCGACCTCGAGCACGCGTTCGCGGCCGGCGCGGAGCAGGCCGCGGTCGACGGCATAGGGGTCGTCGGCCGGACCGGCCACCGACCACCACAGGTGCGTGCAGGCGACGATCCCGTCGCCGGTGCCGACCAGCGTGGTGATGTCCTGCGGCGAGTGGCCGGGCGTGGCGATCAGCCGGACCGACGGGCTCACCGGCGCGCGGTCGGCCGGGCGGCTGTCCCACTGGTCGTCCTTGTAGATCGCCCAGTGGTCGTGAATGCGCGCCGCCGGGAACAGCCCGGCGTTGATGGTGTGGTCGGGGTGGTGGTGCGACAGCACCACGTCGGTCACCTCGCCCGGGTCGACGCCGAGCTCGGCGAGCGGGTCGAGGATGACGCGCTGGCCAGGGACCATGCCCGGATCGACGACGATCCGCGAGTCGCCGTCGAGGATCAGCACGACGGTGCTCGCGACCCGGTTGCCGACGTAGCCCTGGAACAGCACGTGCAGCTTGGCGTCGGCGGCGTCGGGAAGGTCAGGACTGGCGGTGCCGGCGGTGCTGGTGGTGCTCATCTCGTCCCCCATGTGTACGTCTGCTTGACCAACTTCAGATAGACGAAGACCTCGGTGTCGCGCACGCCGTCGATCGAACGGATGCTGTCGTTGAGGATGTCGAGCAGCTCCTCGTCGCCCGACACCACCATCTCGACCAGCAGGTCGAACGAGCCGGTGCAGATCACCACGTAGTCGATGGCGTCGAGCGCGGCCAGCTGATCGGCGATCGACCGCAGGTCGCCGTCGGCGCGAATGCCGATCATCGCCTGCCGCACGAACCCGAGCCGCAGCGGGTCGGTGACCGCCACGATCTGCATCACGCCGCTGTCCAGCAGCTTCTGCACCCGCTGACGCACCGCCGGCTCGGACAGCCCGACGGCCTTGGCGAGCGTGGCGTACGAGGCGCGGCCGTCCTGCTGAAGGTGCTCGATGATTGCCTTGTTGACGCTGTCCAGCACGGGCGGCTCGCCAGGACTGCCAGCGCTGCTCGGTGACATCGGCGATTCCCTCTCTCAGCCGGTCATCCGGTTGCGGTTGAGGTTCAGAACCATGGAATCCGAAGGATTCAGGTGTCCGGGCGACGGATCATTTGCGCTCCCGCAGTCGATCCGGGAACGTCACGGCAGCACGGTCGCTCCAGAGGCCATGCAGGAGGATCGCACATGCGCGTGGCGCTCGCCGGTGCGGCTGGTGTGGGCCGATCCGTGGCTGGCGTCAATGAAGCCGAGAGCGGCGCCGGACCGTGGCCCGGCGCCGCTCGGTGGCGCGTGGTCGCTCGGCGTGTCAGCCGTGCATGCCCGGCATGACCGGGGCCTCGGCTTCCTCGCGCCTGCTCCGCAGCACGGCGATCGCCACCACCAGCGCCAGCGCCGCGAACACCACCGCCATCTCGAAGGCGGTCGAGATCCCATGCGCCAGCACGCTGTTGGCGTACTGCGGCGGGAGCTGACCGGTCTGCTGGAACTGGGCCTTCAGGGCCGGGCTGGCGTCGGAGAGGAACCTGCCGATCTGGCTGGTTGCCTCGTTGCGGCTGGCCGTGCCGAAGACGGTGACCAGGATCGACAGGCCGAGCGAGCCGCCGACCTGCTGGGAGACGTTGAGCAGGCTCGAGGCCGCGCCAGCCTCGTGCCGCTCGACGCCGGACACCGCCACGATCGTCAGCGGCACGAACAGCGAGCCCATCCCGGCGCCGAACAGCAGCATCGGGCCGAGGATCCCGTCGACGTAGCCGCTGCCGACCGAGATCTGGGAGAGCCACGCGAGCCCGGCGACCGCGAGCAGGGCGCCGGCGCTCATCAGCCGCCGCGGCCCCAGCGTTGGCAGCGACCGCGCCGCGAACTGCGAGGCGAGCACCAGCGCGCCGGTGATGGGAAGGAAGGCGATCCCCGCGCGCAGCGGGCTGTAGCCGAGCACGTCCTGCACGAACAGGGTGATGAAGAAGAACATGCCGAACATCGCCGCGGAGAGCGCCAGCATCATGCCGTAGCTGCCGGCCCGGTTACGTTCGCGGAACATGTGCAGCGGGGTGATCGGCTGCCTGGTCCTGGTCTCGACCACGAAGAAGATCGACAGCAGCACCAGCGCGGCGAGGAACGAGGCCAGGGTCAGGCCGTCGGTCCAGCCAGACTGCGCCGCGCGGATGAAGCCGTAGACCAGCGAGGCCATGCCCGCGGTCGAGGTCAGCGCCCCGCCGAGGTCGAAGCGGCCCGGCTGCCGCTCCGACTCGGTGATGTAGAGCCGCGCCACCAGCGCGAGCACGACGCCGATCGGCACGTTGACGAACAGGACCCAGCGCCACGACAGCCACTCGGTGAGCATCCCGCCGGCCAGCAGGCCGATGGCGGCACCCGAGACCGAGACGGCGGCGAAGACGCCGAAGGCGCGGTTGCGCTCGCGGCCCTCGGGGAAGTTCGTGGTGATCAGCGACAGCGCGGTCGGCGAGGCGATCGCGCCGCCGATGCCCTGGAGAGCCCGCGCGGCGAGTAGCCACCCGGACGAGGTGGCCAGTCCGCCGAGGAACGAGGCGAAGGTGAACACCGCGATGCCGAAGATGAACACGCGGCGGCGGCCGAGGATGTCTCCGGCGCGGCCGCCGAGCAGCAGCAGTCCGCCGAAGGTCAGGGTGTAGGCGTTCAGCACCCAGGACAGGCTGGTGGTCGAGAAGTGCAGCGCCTGCTGGATGTTCGGCAGGGCGATGTTGACGATAGAGGCGTCCAGCACAACCATGAGCTGCGAGGCCGCGATGACCGCGAGCGCGATGGCCGGGTGATGGCCCCGCAGTGGGGCCCCGGGCGCTCGCGAACGCACCGGCTCGAGGACCGTCATTGGGCAGTCTCCGTCTGTTGAGAGTTAGTGTACGATCGCGTTCACAACGGGAGCGACGGTACACCGGGCAAATTGGGAACGCAAGCGTTCACTAAACTTTGCGAGAGAAGTTCACCGAAACGTTCGGAGAGAAGTTCGGGAGGGATCCATCCGATGGTCGCGCAGGCGGACCGCACAGCGGTCTCATCGGGTCAGGCGCCAGCCGCCACCCGCCGCCGCGGCGACATGCTGGAGCACGCCATCTACGACGCCGTCATCAGCCAGCTCCGGTCCGAGGGCTACGCCGGCCTCACCATGGAGGGCATCGCCGCATGCGCCCACACCGGCAAGGCCGCTCTGTATCGACGCTGGCCCTCCAAGGAGGACCTGGTCGTCGACGCGATGCGCTACGCGTTGCCGCCGCTCGAAGGCCTGCCCGACCACGGCAACCTCCGCGATGACCTGCTCGACCTGCTCCGCCAGATGACCGTGATGGTGAACTGCGAGGCGGCGCGCGGCCTCCAGTGCCTGATGTCCGAAGTCCACCGCGACCCGAGGTTCTCGCGGCTGATCCACGAGCGCGTGCTCGCTCCCCGCAAGCGGATCTTCCTGGCCGCTCTCGAACGCGCCGCGGAGCGCGGGCAGCTGCGGCCCGAGCTCGCCAACCAGCTGGTCGCCGACGTCGGCCCGGCGCTGGTGGTGCAGCGGTTCCTCGCCGAGGGCGGGCCGATTCCGGACGACTTCCTGGTCTCGGTGATCGACGACGTGGTGATGCCGGTGCTGCGGCCCGTCGGGTAACCCGCTCAGTGGGCCTTGGTCTCGCGCCACTTCTCGAGCAGCCCCGGCAGCTCGGCCTCGCAGAACCTGAAGAAGTCGCGCATGTCCGCGACCCGGGCGCCCGACGGCGTCGAGGCGCCCCCGAGCGCGGCGACGCCCTCGTCGGCGATGTCCGAGAAGGTCTTGAGCATCGTGGTCTTGACCAGGGTGGCCTCGTACCAGGCGTCGTTCGGCATCCGGTAGCGGTCGCGGCGGGATCCGGGGACCGGCTGCCTGGCGAGCAGCCCGACCTGCATCAGGTAGCGGACGCCGCCCGAGATCGCGGCGGGTGAGACGCCCAGGCGCTCGGCCAACTCGGCGGCGGTGAGCGAGTCCTCGTCGGCGCTCATCAGCGCCAGCAGCACCCTGCCGGGCATCCGGGGCACGCCCCAGTCGGCGAGCGTCATCGCGAAGTGCTCGACGAAATGGCGGACGCCCTCCTCGTCGCGCCTGCCCGGTCCTTGGTCCGCCATGCCGCCTCCCCTCGCGTCCCGTGTGTGCTGGTCTCGCCGGCGGCCGTCGTCGGGCCGTCGCGAGTCAGGTTCATATTCTAATAGGTTTTCTTAACATATACAGGCTTCACAAGTTTGTGAAGAGAGCGTAGCGTTCTGCCCATGGATACCGTCATGAATGTGTCCGGCTTGACCAAGAGCTTTGGCCGGACCCGCGCGCTGGACGGTCTGGATCTGGTCGTCCGGACCGGCGAAGTTCACGGCTTCCTCGGGCCCAACGGGGCCGGGAAGTCCACCACCATCCGGGTCCTGCTGGGGCTGCTGCGCGCCGACGCCGGCAGCGTCGGGCTGCTCGGCGGCGACCCCTGGCGCGACGCGGTCACGCTCCACCGGCGCCTGGCGTACGTGCCTGGCGACGTGACCCTGTGGCCGTCGCTGACCGGCGGCGAGATCATCGACCTGCTCGGGCGCCTCCGCGGCGGGCTCGACCAGAAGCGCCGCGCCGACCTGCTGGAGCGGTTCGACCTCGACCCCACCAAGAAGGCCCGGGCGTACTCCAAGGGCAACCGGCAGAAGGTCGCGCTGGTCGCCGCGCTCGCCGCCGACGTCGAGCTGCTGCTGCTCGACGAGCCGACCGCGGGCCTCGACCCGCTGATGGAGTCAGTGTTCCGCGAGACGGTCGAGGAGACGAGGAGCGCCGGCCGCTCGATCCTGCTCTCCAGCCACATCCTCGGCGAGGTCGAGGCGCTCTGCGACCGCGTCAGCATCATCCGCAACGGCCGCAACGTCGAGACCGGCACCCTCGCGGAGCTGCGGCACCTGACCAGGACCTCGGTCACCGCCGAGACCACCGAGCCGGTGCCCGACCTCTCCGACCTCCCCGGGGTCCACGACGTCCACCACAACGGCACCCATCTCCGCTGCGAGGTCGACACCGCCGAGCTGGACGCATTCGTCCGCCGGCTCGCCTCCGCCGGCGTCCGCACCCTCACCAGCCAGCCCCCGACGCTCGAGGAGCTGTTCCTGCGCCACTACGGCGACCAGCCCGAGGGCGAGCTCCAGGAGGCGGAGCGATGAGCACGCTCACCGGCACGGGCTCGCTCCTGCGCTTCGCGCTACGGCGCGACCGCCTGGTGATCCCTGCCTGGGCTCTCGGCACCACCCTGTTCGTGGTGTCGACCGCCGCCAGCTTCAAGCAGCTCTACACCACCACCGCACAGGTCGCCGACTTCGCCAGCTCGGTGGCCGACAACCCGGTCTTCAAGGCCCTCTACGGGACCCTCCACTCGCTCACCGTTGGCGGCCTCACCGCCTGGCGGACGGCGGGCTCGGCAGCCCTGCTCGCCGGCCTGATGAGCCTGCTGCTGATGACCCGCCACACCCGCGCCGAGGAGGAGGCGGGGCGCGCCGAGCTGCTCGGCGCCACCGTGGTGGGTCGCCACGCCCCGATCGCCGCCGGGCTGCTCACCGTCGGTGTCGCCAACCTGATGATCGCCGTGCTGACCACCCTCGGCCTGATCGCCGTCGGCCTCCCCGCCGGCGGCTCGGCCGCGCTCGGGTTCGGGATCGGCTCCGCGGGCTGCTTCTTCGGCGCGGTTGCCGCCGTGTCCGGCCAGATCGCCTCCACGAGCCGCGCCGCCTCCGGCATCGCCGGGGCGCTGCTCGGCATCGCCTTCGTGCTCCGCGGAGCCGGCGACGCCAGCAACGGCGTGCTCACCTGGGCGTCGCCACTGGGTTGGGCGCAGCTGGTCCGCTCGTTCGGGGACCAGCGAATCTGGGTGATCGGGCTGGCGCTGGCGGCGACCCTGGCCCTGGTGCCGGTCGCGCTGCTGCTGGTCTCGCGACGGGACCAGGGCACGGGCCTGCTGCCGGAGCGTCCCGGGCCTGCCTCGGCGCCGGCCAGCCTCTCCAGCCCGCTCGGCCTGGCCTGGCGGCTCCAGCGCGGGCCGCTGCTCGCCTGGGCGCTCGGGTTCGTCGGCGGCGGGATCGTGGTCGGCGCGGTCACCAAGGACCTCGCCACCGTCTTCGGCGACAACCAGCAGCTCGCCGACGTGCTGCGGCGGCTCGGCGGCGTCAACGGGATCGCCAACGCCTTCCTCGCCGCGATCCTCGCGCTGTTCGCGCTGGTGTCGGCAGGCTACGCGATCCAGGCGGTGCTGCGCATCCGCAACGAGGAGAGCGCCGGGCGCGGCGAGCTGGTGCTCGGCACCTCGGTGAGCCGCTGGCGCTGGGCCGGCGCGCACCTGGTCTGCGCGCTCGGCGGCACCCTGGTGCTGATGCTGGTCGCGGGGCTGTCCACCGGCCTTGCCTATGGGCTCCGCGCCGGTGACATCGGCGGCCAGGTGTCAAAGCTGATCGAGGCCGCGCTGGTGCAGGTCCCGGCGGCCTGGGTGCTGGCGGGGCTGGCGTTCGCGCTGGCCGGGCTGCTGCCGCGGCTGGTCGCGCTCGGCTGGGGCGCGTTCGCGTTCTGCGTCGTGCTGGTCGAGTTCGGCGAGGCGTTCAGGCTGAACCACCTGGTCCTGGACCTGTCGCCGTTCCGGCACGCGCCGCAGCTGCCGGCGGTCGACCTTCGGCCGCTGCCACTGATCGCCCTCCTGCTGGCCGCCGCCGTGTTCACGGTGGCCGGCCTGGTCGGGATCAGGCGGAGGGACATCGTCTAATTAGCCGGACCGCTTAGCCGGACCGCTCCGCGGCTTACGCCGCGGAGGCCGCGGCCCCAGACACAGCTTGGCGACGTCCCGGCTCAGTGCCGGGACGTCGCGTGTGTTCGGGTGTGACGGTGGTCGCGCCCGCTAGGAGGCGGCCCTGGTGTCCAGGTCGCGCCAGATCAGCTCGCGCTCGTGCTCGGAGAGACCACCCCAGACGCCATAGCGCTCGTGGTTGCCCACCGCGTACTCGGCGCAGGCCTCCCGCACCTGGCAGATACCACAGATCGCCTTGGCGGCGCGCTCGCGGCGGCGCTTGGCCGAGCCGCGCTCACCGTCCGGCGAGAAGAACAGGTCGCGGTCTGCCTGGCGGCAGGCTGCCCAGAGGCGCCAGGACCAGAACTCCGCTGGTTCGGATGTTGCGTCGAGGGCCTGCATCTCGTCCCCCCTCGATTGACGGCCGCCGGACGGGCGAGGCGTCCCCGCCGGACCGCCCTGGGCGGCGGATCTGGCGGCGATGGGCAGGTGCTGCATGGTCGGTGACCGACTTCCTCGTTGTTCCGGCGCTGGATTCGAGCTTCGGTTTCCAGTGCCGCCGCCCCCGGCGGCCAGGTTCTACATCGCGTAGAAGTTCTACCACATGTAGAAGTTCTACGGCGAGTAGAATCTTGATCCATGGCGACACACGACAGCAGCGTGCCGGTGGCACGGCTCGGAGAGCTCGAGCGCGCAGTGATGGAAACACTTTGGGACCTCACCGCCGACCCTGCCGGAGGCGGCAGGTCGGCGATCCCGACGACCACCGCGCGGCAGGTCTCCGACCGCCTCGGAGCCGAGCGTCCGCTCGCGTATACGACCGTGCTCACAGTGCTCGAGCGGCTCGAGCGCAAGGGTCTCGTGCGGCGGCTGCGCGAAGCCCGCGCCCACCGCTACGCCCCCATCGCCAGCCGCGAGGCCTACGCGGCCGAGCTGATGCTCGACGCGCTCGGGCGCGCCAGCGACCGCGACGCCGCGCTGGTGCGCTTCGTCGACGCGGTCTCGCCCGAGGAGGCCGAGGTGCTGCGCCGCGCCCTGCTCGGGGGCGAGTGGCCCGACCGCCAGGAGAGCGGTCCGTGATCACGGTCCTGGGGCTGACGGCCCTCGCCGGGAGCCTGGTCTGCCCCGTCCCCGCGATGCTCTCGCGCGCCGCATGGCCGCAGCGGGCGCCGGCGGCCGGGTTGGTCCTCTGGCAGGCGATCGGCCTCGGCAGCGGGCTCGCCGGCATCGGCGCCGGCTTCGCGCTCGCCGTCCTCCCGCTCCACGCCCACCTGTTGCCCGGCCTCGACCGGCTCGCCACCCAGACCTTGGCGGGTCACCCGTTGGCCGGGCTTGGCGTCTTGAACATCGCCGGGCTCGTCTGGGCGGTGGCGCTGACCGGCCGGCTCGCCGGCGGCCTGGTCACCGCGACCGTCAGGACGATCCGCTCGCGGGTCCGGCAGCGGCGGCTGGTCGACCTGGTCGCTCGCCCCTACCCGAAGTCGCGGCACGCCCGGGTGCTCGACCACCCGGCCGCCATGGCCTACTGCCTCCCCGGCCTGCTGCGGCCCAGGGTGGTGCTGAGCGCCGGCACCCTGCACCTGCTCGACGACCAGCAGGTCGCCGCCGTGCTCGCCCACGAGAACGCCCACACCCGGGCCCGCCACGACCTGGTGGTGCTGCCCTTCCGAGCGCTCTACTCGGCGCTGCCGTGGGTGCCATGGGTGGCCAGGGCGCACCAGGCCGTGACCATGCTGATCGAGATGCTCGCCGACGACTGGGCCTGCCGCCGCCACCACCGCCGCGTGCTGGCCAGCGCCCTGGTCGAGGTGGCCACCTCGATGACCGCGGCCGCCCCGGCCGGCGCGCTCAGCGCGACCCACGGCCCCCTGGTCGCCCGCGTCCGGCGCCTGGTCGACCCGGAGCCGCCGCCGCCGGCCTGGCTGCCGCTCTCGGTCTACCTCACCGCCTTCACGCTGATCGCGCTGCCGACCCTGCTGCTGGTCGTCCCGCTCACCAACTCGGGCTGACCCGGCGAGGCGACCTGGATCACCGGGATCGTGCCCGGCAGCCTCCGGAACGCGCGGCCAAGCCAGCGGTTGGCCAAACGGTCGATGGTCCCGTCCATGCGCATCGCCCGCAGGGTCTCGTCGATCGCGGGAGCAAGCGTCGAGGCCCTCGGGAGCACGGCGGCGTACTGGTCCCCGGTGGCGAACTGCGAGGCGACCACCAGCCTGCCGGCGCTCTGCCGCTCCTCGGCCAGCGCCACCGGCAGGTCGAGCATGACCGCGTCCGCCCTGCGGCGTTCCAGGGCGGTCACCGCCTCGTCCGCGGCCGGGTAGCCGTTTGCGGGCCGCAACGGCCGCACCATCTCGTCGACGAACTGCTGGCCGCTGCCGCCGAGCTGGTACGCCCAGCGCGTGGAGCGCGCGGCCGCCAGGTTGGGGACGCCGGTCCCGGCGCGGACCAGCACGCCGAGGTTGGCGTCCCAGTAGGGGACCGAGAAGCCCTCGCCCGGGGTCAGCGGGGTGCCGATGACCACCTGCGCGAGCGCCAGGTCGACTCCATCGGGAAGCGGGTCGCCGGTGACCGAGGTGACCGGCTCGTCGACCACGCGTACGCCGCCGAGGTCGAGCCGCCTGGCCAGCTCCCGTGCGATCGCGTACTCGAAGCCGCCCTGGATCGACGCCGCTGAAGGTCCCTCCCAGAAGCCCGGCGCCGGCAGCGTGGTGGCGACCACCAGCGCGCCGGGGCGTGAGGGTACCGGCTGATCGGTCGAGGGGAAGGTCACCGGGCGCGCGCAGCCAGTCAGGCCGGCGCTGACGACGAGAAGACCCAGCATGGTCGCGGGGATGGGGGAGCGGCGCATGGGGGAGCGGCGCATGTCGGTTTCCTTTGGATCGATCGGTCCTGTCCTCCCCATTGGTTCGGACGGGATCGACCATGGCTGGAGCGCCACAAATGCGGACGAGGTCGCCGGACCCGGTCGGACGCGCCGCTCGGGCGGACCCGGGGAGGGGTCAGCCGCCGGTCAGGCGGTGCAGAATCGCGGCGGCGCGCGAGGGCCGTCCGGTGCGCGCCTCGATGCGGTCGGCGAGCAGCGCCAGCCGCAGCGCGGCGTTGACCCCGAGCCAGCGCAGCGGTTCGGGCTCCCACGCCCGCGAGCGGTGGTCGACCCACGGCAGCCGCACCAGCTCGGTGTCCCGCCGCAGGATCAGGTCCGCGAGCGTCCGCCCGGCGAGGTTGCTGGTGCCGACCCCGTCGCCGACGTAGCCGCCGCCCCACGCCAGACCGGTCGAGCGGTCCAGCCCAACCGAGGCGCACCAGTCGCGCGGGATGCCGAGTGGCCCGCCCCACCGGTGGGTGACGCCGACCCCGGCGATCGCCGGGAACAGCTCGCCCAGCACGCGCTCGAGCTTGGCGAAGACGGCCGGGTCGCGGTCGAACCGCGGCCGGACCCTCGACCCGAAGTGGTACGGCGCGCCGCGGCCGCCGAACGCCAGGCGGTCGTCCGCCGTCCGCTGCCCGTAGATGATCACGTTCCGGAAGTCCGAGAAGGTCTCGCGACGGGCGAGCCCGATCTGCTCCCAGACCTCGGCGCCGAGCGGCTCGGTCGCGATCATCAGCGAGAACACCGGCGCGATCGCCCGGTGGAGGCCGGGCAGAGCCGGGCTGTAGCCCTCGGTGGCGCGGACCACGTGCGCGGCGCGCACCACCCCCGCGGCGGTGCGCGCGGCGCCGGGCTCGATCGAGCGCACCTCGGTGCCCTCGAAGAGCTTCACGCCGCGCCGCTCGACCGCCTCGGCGAGCCCTCGCGCCAGCCGCGACGGGTGGATGGCGGCGCAGTGCGGCGTCCAGGTGCCGCCCAGCACCTCGGTCGCCCCGAGCATCGCGCGCGCCTCGTCCGGCCCCAGCAGGCGCAGATCCTCCTCGCCGAACCCGAACGAGCGCGCCTTGGCCACCTCCTCCTCGGCCCGGTGCAGCTGGAGCGGCGAGCGGGCCAGCTGGACCGTGCCACCCTTGGCCCAGTGGCAGTCGATGCCCTCGGCGGCGGCGACCGCGCCGACCTCGTCCACGGTGGCGTGCATGGCGCGCTCGAGGGCGACGGCGCCGTCGCGGCCGGCCATCGCGGCCAGCTTGGCGGTGCCTGCCGGGAACAGCGCCGAGCACCAGCCGCCGTTGCGGCCGGACGCCCCGAAGCCGGCGATCTCCCGCTCCAGCACGGCGACCCGCAGGTGCGGGTCGGCGACCGCGAGGTAGTACCCGGTCCACAGCCCGGTGTAGCCGGCGCCGACGATCGCCACGTCGACGTCGAGGTCGCCTGGCAGCCCCGGTCGCGCTTCCAGCGCCCCCGGGACGGTGTCGTGCCAGAACGAGAGCGCGCGGTAGGCGCTGGGATTGGCCACGGCGAGACCTCCGTCGGGGTGGCTGGCCTGCTGAGGTGCCATGGACGATGACAGATGCGCGGTCGCGTTGCTCGGCGCGCCCGTCCCTTGCCGCCGGCCGCGGACGCAACCGGCCACACGGGACTCGCTGAGATCGCGCGCATGCATCAGAACGGTCGGGCAGCGCGAAACAGACCGGGAAGCGGCCCGGTCTGGTGGCGAGGCGGGGGATGACCTCGCCACGTCGCCGAGCGGGTGGGGCTGGCGGTTCACCCGCCCGGAGGCCGGCGTCCTACCCAGGCCGCGAGCCGCCGAAACACCCTCTGACCAGGCAGGCTGATGGCTGCGCCCCCGACTGGCCGGAGACGCCGCCGCTGAGGCCGTCGAGGTTTTGAGCCGGCGGCGACGACGCCGTAGACTACGACAAGTTTCCCGCAGGGGCTGGCCCGTGACCGAGAGGGGTGTCATGGAGCTGGCCACCGCGTGCTCGCTCGCCCACAAGACCTGCACCGTCGCGCGGACCGGGTGGACCAGATGAGCGCGATGCGACGCGCGTCGACGACCACCGACGCCGCCGACGACACCGAGAGTTTCCTTCAGGACCTGCTGGTCGCGCTGGCCTCCGCCAAGGCGGGCGATGCGACCCGCATGGACTCGCGCCGCCGTGGCCTCCACGGCGAGGTCGCCCGCGCCTACAACGAGCTGCTCGACCAGAACACCCGCTTCAGCCGCGAGCTGGTCCGCGTCTCCCAGGTGGTCGGGCGCGAGGGCCGCATGACCGTCCGCGTCCAGCCGGGCAACCTGACCGGCACCTGGGCGACCGCGGTCGACGCGGTCAACTCGCTGATCGACGACCTTGCCCGCCCGACGGGCGAGGTGGCGCGGGTCATGTCCGCGGCCGCCCAGGGCGACCTGACCCAGAAGATGGAGCTGTCGATCGAGGGCCGCCCGATGAAGGGCGAGTTCCGGCGCATCGGCGAGGTCGTCAACTCGATGGTCGACCAGCTCCGCGCCTTCGCCGACGAGGTCACCCGGGTCGCCCGCGAGGTCGGCACCGAGGGCAAGCTGGGCGGCCAGGCGACCGTCCCCGGTGTGGCCGGCACCTGGAAGGACCTGACCGAGAACGTCAACCAGCTCGCCGGGAACCTGACCACGCAGGTGCGCAACATCGCCCAGGTGACCACGGCGGTCGCCAAGGGCGACCTCTCCCAGAAGATCACCGTGGAGGCACGAGGCGAGGTCGCCGAGCTGAAGGACACCATCAACACGATGGTCGACCAGCTCTCGTCGTTCGCGGACGAGGTCACACGGGTGGCGCGCGAGGTGGGCACCGAGGGGAAGCTCGGCGGGCAGGCGTACGTGAAGGGCGTCTCGGGCACCTGGAAGGACCTCACCGACAACGTCAACCAGCTCGCCGGCAACCTGACCGCGCAGGTGCGCAACATCGCCCAGGTGACCACCGCGGTCGCCAAGGGCGACCTCTCGCGCAAGATCACCGTCGAGGTCCGCGGCGAGCTGCTGGAGCTCAAGAACACCATCAACACCATGGTCGACCAGCTCTCGTCGTTCGCCGACGAGGTCACCAGGGTCGCCCGCGAGGTGGGGACCGAGGGCAAGCTGGGCGGCCAGGCCGAGGTCAAGGGCGTCTCCGGCACCTGGCGCGACCTCACCGACTCGGTCAACTCCATGGCCGACAACCTCACCGACCAGGTCCGCAACATCGCCCAGGTGACCACCGCGGTGGCCCAGGGCGACCTGTCGCAGAAGATCACCGTCGACGCGCGCGGCGAGATCCTCGAGCTGAAGAACACCAGCAACCGCATGGTCGACCAGCTCTCGGCCTTCGCCGCCGAGGTGACCCGGGTCGCGCGCGAGGTCGGCACCGAGGGCAAGCTCGGCGGGCAGGCGGAGGTCGAGGGCGTCTCCGGAACCTGGAAGCGGCTGACCGAGAACGTCAACCAGCTCGCCGGCAACCTCACCACCCAGGTGCGGGCGATCGCCGAGGTCGCCACGGCGGTGACCAAGGGCGACCTGTCGTCGACCATCACCGTCGACGCCACCGGCGAGGTCGGCCAGCTCAAGGACAACGTCAACCAGATGATCGCCAACCTCCGCGAGACCACCAGGGAGAACCAGGAGCAGGACCGGCTCAAGTCGAACCTGGCGCGGATCGGCGCGATGCTGCAGGGCCACCGCGACCTGGAGACCGTCTCGCGGCTGCTCATGTCCGAGCTGCCGATCCTGGTCGAGGCCCAGTTCGGCGCCTTCTACACCGCCGAGACCGGGCCCGACGGCGAGACCGAGTACGAGTACCGCCTGCTGGCCGGCTACGGCCTGCCGCCGCGAAGCCGGCGGCCAAGCTCCTTGAGGGTCGGGGAGGGGCTGATCGGCCAGGCGGCGGTGGAGCGCAGGACCATTCAGGTCACCGACGTGCCGCCCGGCTACGTGACCATCGGCTCCGGGCTCGGCGAGGCGCCGCCGCGCGAGATCGTCGCGCTGCCGGTGGTGTTCGAGGAGCAGGTCCTCGCGGTCATCGAGCTGGCCTCGTTCCGGCCCTTCACTCCGGTCAACCGCGCCTTCCTCGAGCAGATCGTGGAGACCATCGGGGTGGTGCTGAACACCATCATCGCCACCATGCGCACCGAGGTGCTGCTGGAGCAGTCGCAGAGCCTCGCCGAGGAGCTCCAGACCCAGCAGGAGGAGCTACGGCGCACCAACGCCGAGCTCCAGCAGAAGGCGCGGCAGCTCGCCTTGCAGAACCAGGCGATCGAGGTCAAGAACGCCGAGATCGAGCTGGCGCGGCGCGAGGTCGAGGAGCGCGCCGAGCAGCTCGCGCTCAGCTCGCGCTACAAGTCGGAGTTCCTCGCCAACATGTCCCACGAGCTGCGCACGCCGCTGAACAGCCTGCTGATCCTGGCGAAGCTGCTCGGCGAGAACAGCGACGGCAACCTCACCGAGCGCGAGGTCGAGTTCGCCCGCAGCATCCACGCGGCAGGCAACGACCTGCTGAACCTGATCAACGACATCCTCGACCTGTCGAAGGTCGAGGCGGGGAAGATGGACATCAGTCTGTCGCGGGTGGAGCTGAGCGCGCTCTGCGACGACCTGGAGCAGACCTTCCGGCCGATCGCCGACCAGCAGGACCTGCATTTCTCGGTGCAGGTCGCCGACGGCACGCCGGGCACGATCGTCACCGACGAGCGCCGCCTCGAGCAGGTGCTCAAGAACCTGCTCTCCAACGCCTTCAAGTTCACCGAGCGCGGCTCGGTGAAGCTGCGCGTGGCGCTGGTCCCGGCCGGGGCGCGACTCGCCAGCCCGCGGCTCCGCGATGCGCCCGAGGTGCTCGCGCTCTCGGTCGCCGACACCGGCATCGGCATCGCCAGCGACAAGCAGCTCGACATCTTCGAGGCGTTCCAGCAGGGCGACGGCACCACCAGCCGCAGGTACGGCGGCACCGGGCTCGGCCTGTCGATCAGCAGGGAGATCGCCCGCCTCCTCGGCGGCGAGATCCAGGTCGAGAGCGAGCCGGGCAGCGGCAGCGTGTTCGCGCTGCTGATCCCCGCGGTGACCGGGCCGGTCGACGGCGAGGCGCCGGCGCTCGGCACCCAGCCGGCCCTGCTGGCGCCGCCCGCCGACGGCGACGCCTCGCTGCTGCTGGAGCCGCGGCCGGCCGACGGCGCCGACGACGCCCCCGCCGGCCTCGCCGGCCCGGACCATGCGGGCGGCCCCGATCAGACCCTGGCGGGCAAGCGGGTGCTGATCATCGACGACGACGTGCGCAACGTCTACGCGCTCACCAGCGCGCTGGAGGACAGTGGCATGGAGGCGCTCTACGCGGCCGACGGCCGCACCGGGATCGCATTCCTTGAGCGCACACAGGGTATCGATCTTGTGCTGATGGACATCATGATGCCTGGGATGGACGGCCACGAGACGACCAGGGCGATCCGGCGGCTCCGTGGCTTCGAAGAACTGCCGATCATCGCGCTGACGGCAAAGGCCATGCGCGGCGACCGCGAGAAGAGTCTGGCGGCCGGCGCCTCCGACTACATCACCAAGCCGGTCGACGTCGACCAGCTTCTCGAGATGATGCGGATGTGGTTGTACCGATGAGTGGATCGAACAGCGCCGTCGCGACCACCGGGGCCGAGCGGGTGGAGGGCCCGCCGCGCCCGCGCGTGCTGATGGTCGACGACCGGCCCGACAACCTGATGGCGCTGGCGGCGGTGCTGGAGCCGCTGGACGCCGACCTGGTGCCGGCGCGGTCTGGCGAGGAGGCCCTGCGCCACCTGCTCGGCGAGGAGTTCGCCGTGATCGTGCTCGACGTGCAGATGCCGGTGCTCGACGGCTTCGAGACCGCCAGGCTCATCAAGCAGCGCGAGCGGACCAGGCACATCCCGCTGGTGTTCCTGACCGCGATCAGCGGCGAGCCCGAGCACCACCTGCGCGGCTACGAGGTCGGCGCGGTCGACTACGTCTACAAGCCGTTCGCGCCCGAGATCCTGCGCGCCAAGGTCCGCGTGTTCGTAGAGCTGTGGCAGCGCGGAGCGACCATCGAGCGGCAGCGCGCCGAACTCGAGCGCCAGCTGGCCGACCTCGACCGCGCCAACGCCGCGCTCGCGCGCCAGGGCATCGAGCTGGAGCGGTCCAACGCCGCGCTCCAGCGCTTCGCCGAGGTCGCCGCGCACGAATTGCGCCAGCCGCTGCACACCGTCGAGGGCTTTCTGGAGCTGCTGCTGTCGCGTCACCGCGAGCAGCTCGCCGACGACGCCGCGCTGCTGGCCGAGCGGGCCGCGAGCGGGGTGGAGCGCGCCCGCACGCTCACCGCCGCGCTGCTCTCGTACGCCAAGGCCGGCACCGAGCCGTTGCGCGGCGAGCCGGTCGCGCTCGGCGACCTGCTCGATGACGTCAGTCGCCGGCTCCCATCGGTCGAGCGGGAGGGCGCGAGCGTGCTCGCGCTCGGCGAGCTGCCGATCGTGCGCGGCGACCGCCAGATGCTGGAGCGCCTGCTCGCCAACCTGGTCGACAACGCGATCAAGTTCCGCTCGGAGGCGCCGCCGCGGGTGACCGTGCGCGCCGAGCCGGCCGATCCCGACGCGAGCTTCTGGACGATCGTGCTGTCCGACAACGGCATCGGCATCGACCCGACCCTTGCGCCGCGGATGTTCACCGTGTTCGCGCGCCAGCACCCCAGCGATGAGCGGCCCGGTCACGGCGTCGGGCTCGCCGTCTGCCGGCGCATCGTCGAGCGCCACGGCGGCTCGATCCACGCCGAGCCCGCTCCCGGCGGCGGCACCAGCATCGTCTTCGCCCTGCCATCCAGCGCGCTGACGGGATCCGGGGAGGGCTGATGGCGCGGGTCCTGCTGGTCGACGACGACCCGGACTATCGCCTGCTGATCCGGATCGCCCTCGAGGCCGACGCCCGCTATGAGGTCGTCGGCGAGGCCCGCGACGGCCGCGAGGCGGTCGCCGCCGCGGACCGGCACCGACCCGACGTGATCCTGCTCGACTGCTCGATGCCCGGCGCCGATGCCTTCGACTGCCTGCCCGACCTGCGCCGGACCAGCCCGGCCAGCCAGGTGGTGCTGATCTCCGGCCATTCCGCCGTCGAGCTCGAGATCGCCTCCGCCTCGGTCGGCGCGCTCGGCTATATCGCCAAGGACATCCCGCCGAGCCGGCTGCCCACCGAGCTGGCCATCGTCGCCGGCATGGTCGAGGCGGTCGAGGCCGTGCTGTTCCAGGCGTCGACCAGTCTGTCGGGCGACCCGGGCAGCGCCGGCGACGCGCGGCGCTTCGTGGCCGGGTCGCTGGAGCCGTGGCAGCTCGGCCCGCTGGTCGACACCGTCTCGCTGCTGACCAGCGAGCTGGTCACCAACGCCCTGGTCCACGCCGGCTCGGACGTGGACGTGGTGGTCCGGCTGACCGCCATGCTGGCGAGGGTGGAGGTCACCGACCGCTCCGTGCTGGCGCCGGCGCCGCGGCCCGCCAGCATCGACGACGACTCCGGACGCGGGCTCGCGCTGGTCCAGGCGCTCGCGCGGCGCTGGGGCACCAGCCGCCAGCCCGGCGGCGGCAAGACCGTCTGGTTCGAGGTGCCGCGCCGCGCCGCCGACGGAGGGCTGACCACCACCGACGCCGGCGGCTGAGTCGAGCCGGTTGGGTCGCGCCGGGTGCTCGGCGTGGCTTTGTCTGGATAGGTCAAGTTGCAGTCACCCAAGGGAGTTTCGTAGGATCTGCCGGCTCTTTCGCGCTGGCGACCCCCGGCCATCCCCCAAAGGAGAAGCTCTCTGGTGGCGCGCGACCGACAGTTGGCTCAGAGGTTCCGTAGGCCAGTGGTGGCAGCTCTCGTGCTCGCCCTGGCGGTCCCGATCTCGTTCGTCTGGGGCGGCGCGGCCATGGCCGCACCGACCGCCAGCGACCTCCAGAGCCAGCTCCGCAAGCTCAACAGCGAGGCCGACCAGGCCGTCGAGCGCTACCTGGAGGCCCAGCTCGCGCTCAAGCAGACCAAGCAATCGCTCAGCAGCATCCAGCGCCAGGTGGCCCAGGCGCGCGACCAGGTCGACGCGCTCAGGGGCCTGGTCTCCGCGCGCGCGGCCGACGCCTACATGTTCGGCCCGGCCGACTTCGCCCTGGTGCTGAACCCCGGCGCGGCCGACGACACGCTCGACCGCATGCAGACGCTCACCCTGCTGGCGCAGCGCGCCAGCGATCAGCTCCAGGACCTGACCACCGCCGACCGCGCGTTCCAGGAAGAGCTGGCGCGGCTCGCCAAGATCGAGCGGGACCGCGAGGAGCAGGTCAAGAAGCTCGCCGCGGAGAAGGACCGGGTCAACAAGCTGGTGGTGCGGACCCAGACACTGCTCAGCGAGCTGCGGGCCGCGGGCGGCGCGGGCGCGGTCAACGGCGTCGACCCCGGTGTGGCCGTGGGCTCGGCCCCGCCCCCGCCGTCCGGAAGTGGCGGCGCGGCAGCCGCGGTCCGCTACGCCTACGCGCAGGTCGGCAAGCCCTACTCGTTCGGCGCCGCCGGTCCCGGGGCGTTCGACTGCTCGGGCCTGACGATGATGGCCTGGCGCCAGGGCGGCATCGCGCTGCCGCACTCCGCGGCGGCGCAGTACAGCATCGGCAGGCACGTGTCCAGGGCGGAGCTGCAACCGGGCGACCTGATCTTCCGGTACAGCCCGATCTCGCACGTCGCCATGTACGTCGGCGGCGGCATGCAGGTCGCCGCGACCCACACCGGCAGCACCGTGAAGGTCCAGCCGGCCTTCCAAGGTTCGATCGTCGGCTACTCCCGCCCCACCGGTTGATCCATGTGGGGGGAGCCTGCTCCCCCCACACCCCCCAGGGTCAAAAGCGTTTCGTGGTGCTGGGCAGCCGGATTTACCTGAAGCCCTGGCGTTCGAGGGCGGCGGTTGCGTCGGCCGGGATCACCAGGCTCCAGCCGTGGGCTCGAAGCTCGGACCCGCTGACGGTCTGCCTGAACACCTCGACACGGCCGTAGGAGCCGACCAACGTCCAGGTGGGGCCGATGTCGGCGACCTCATGGACGGTGCTCTTCCCGGGCGGGCGCGGTCCGAGCGCGAGGCTGTCGCCATGGTCGTCGATGGCGGTGAGCTCGACGGTCAGGTGGGTCTGGTTGTCGACGTGCAGGGCTGGGACGTGGCTGGGACCGCCGCCCGAGGAGGCGACGATCAGCCATCCGGCCAGCGCCGCGCAGAGCAGCAGCGTGCCTGCCGCCAGCGCCCTGATGGACCAGTCTTCGCGCGCCATGCGGTCGGCGAGCAGGTTCACGTCGATCGCACCTCCAGAGTCACAGGGGACGTACAGCGTAGCGGCAAACCCTCGACCGCCCGCCCGGCCGGATCTGATACAAGGTCCCCTTCACGATGGGACCGGATCGATGGGGAGGCGGGACGATGGCCGGACAGGAGGCGCTCAGGCTGGTCGACCAGGTCGGGGCCGGCGACCACTACCTGGGCGTGCTGATCACCCAGGACCCGCGCGGCGAGCCGCAGGTCTCGGTGGTAAACGGCGGCGTGCTGCCGCATCCGCTGAACGGCGAGCCCCGCGTCGGGGTGGTCGCCCACGGCGGCACCGCGAAGCTGCGCAACCTGCGGCGCCGGCCGCGGGCCACGATCGTGTTCCGGTCGGGCTGGCAGTGGGTCGCGGTCAGTGGCCCGGTCGAGCTGGCCGGTCCGGACGACCCCATGCCCGGCCTGTCCGCCGATGGGCTCAGGCAGCTCCTGCGGGACGTCTACACGGCCGCCGGCGGCAACCACCCGGACCTCGACGAGTACGACCGAGCGATGGCCGCCGACCGGCGCTGCGCGGTGCTGATCCGGCCCGACCGGGTCACCACCAACCCGACCGACCTCGCCTGAGCCGGCGGCCAGGCCTGAGCCGGCGGCCAGGCCTCGCCGGGCCTAAGCCGGCCGGGCCTCGCCTGGTGGCCGCGGACCTAGGCGGTGGGCTCCTTCTGACCGGGCCAGACGTCGCGCTCGTTCCGGTGCCAGACCGGGTGGTCGCCCGAGGTCTCGACGTTGAAGCCGTAGTCGTAGACCATCGAGCCGCCGTAGGTCGCGCCGACCGACACCAGGGCGGCGCCGATCAGCGACAGCACCATCAGCCACACCGGGGTCGAGAGACTGTCGCCCTGGACCAGCCGGAAGATCAGGTCGACCGCCATCACCACCGTCACCACGATCATGATGCTGGCGTGGGTGTTGATGGTGCGCCGCGCCTGCGTGCCCGGCTCGCTGGAGTAGTACCAGTCCGCCCAGCCGGTCAGGGCCGCCAGCAGCGAGACCGCGACCCCGCCGATGATGGTCCAGGTCGAGGCGTGGAACAGCTCGGTCGCGACCGCCTGGTGGCTCGACCGCAGGATCACCGAGACGACGTCGAACACGGCGGCGAACAGGTAGGCCGTAACCGGCACGTCGGTGAGCGGCGGATGGAACGGCTTGCCGGCGTAGCCCCGCAGTCCCTTGAACTTGCGGCCGCCAAGCTTCAGCGGCGGGCCAACCGTGAGGCGTCTCATGGGCTCTCCTTCAGCTCGGAGGCAGCACCATCCTGGTCTTCAGTGCTTGTTTGTAGCATTACGGTGTCAAGGGTGCGAAGGGGACTCAGCAAGCGTCCAGGCCGGCTCGGTCTCTGGAGTCTGGCGGACTCGGCGGACCTGGCTCAGCAACGGGACCGCCGAGGTGAGCATCGAGGCGACGCCGCAGCCGACCAGCACCTCGCGGAGGCCGACCACCCCGCCGAGCCAGCCGCCGAGCGCGGCGCCGACCGGGACCGTGCCCCAGCCGACCAGCCGGACCACCGCGTTGACGCGGCCGAGCAGGCCGGGCGGCGTGATCGCCTGGCGCAGGCTCAGGCTCTGGAGGTTGAACAACGCGATCCCGAACCCGAACAGCATCTGCCCGCCGACCAGCACCGGCAGCGCGGCGGCGCGGGGCGCGAGCGCCATCACCAGCATGCCGGCCGAGCCGATCGGGCTGGAAAGGCAGATCACCGGGCCGATCCCGATGCGCACGCCGAGCCGTCTGGTGACGAGGCTCCCCGCCAGGAAGCCGAGGTTGCCGAGCATCGCGACCGCGCCGATCGCCAGGCCCGAGAGGCCGAGCTGGCGGACCTCGAAGACGATCAGCACCGGCTCGAAGCCGCAGGCGACCAGGTTGCTCAGGGCCATGTAGGCGGTGTTGGGCCGCAGCAGGGGGCTGCGCGCCACCTGGTGCCAGCCGGCCAGCAGGCCGCCGGCGCCGCGGGGCCCGGTGAACGGCTCCGGCGGCGGCTCGGGCCGGCGGATGGTGAGCAGACAGATCGCCGAGACCACGAAGGAGGCGGCGTCGACGATCATCGCCCCGGACGCGCGCAACAGCGACACCAGCGCCCCGCCCAGCCCCGGACCCGCCACCGCCGCGGCCGCGCGGCTCGCCTCCAGTCCCGTGTTGGCCTGCTGGATCCGCTCACGGCTCACCAGGCCGGGCAGCACCGACAGATAGCAGACGTCGAACACCACGGTGAGCGCTCCGGCGGCGACCGCGATGGTCGCGAGCAGGGGCAGGCTGAGCAGGTCGAGGATCGCGGCCAGCGGCACCATGGCCAGCAGCGCGGCGCGGCCGAGGTCGGCCCCGATCATCAGCGGCCGCCGGCGCCGCCGGTCGGCGAGCACCCCGACCGGCAGGGTGAGCACCAGGTACGGCGCGAACGCCAGCGCCCGCAGGGCGCCGACCTGGGCGCTGCTGGCGCCGAGCTGGAGCAGGGCGACCAGCGGGAGGGCGAGCTCGGTGACCTGGCTGCCGACCTGGCTGACGGTCTGCCCGGTCCAGTACCGCACGAAGTCGGTGTCGCGCCAGACGCTGGTTGGCGGCGGCATATGGCCAAGTCTGCCAGATGCGTAGGATCCTGCGGATGGACACCGTCGCACGCGGCGGCCGGAGGCTGGAGAGAGCGCATGGACCTGCCGGACCTGGTGGTGCGCGGCTCCAGGGTGGTCACCCCCACCGGGTCCGGTCCCGCCTCGGTCCACCTGCGCGACGGCGTGATCGTCGAGGTCAGCGGCTACGACCAGGTGCCGTCGCGGGTTCGCGCGATCGAGGCGGGGCGGGCGGTGGTGCTCCCCGGCATGGTCGACACCCACGTCCACGTGAACGAGCCGGGCCGGACCGCCTGGGAGGGCTTCTCCAGCGCCACCAGGGCGGCCGCGGCCGGTGGGGTCACCACCATCGTCGACATGCCGCTGAACAGCGTGCCCGCGACCACCTCGCTGGCCGCCCTGCGCGCCAAGCGCTCCGCCGCGGCCGGCAAGTGCCACGTCGACGTCGGCTTCTGGGGCGGCGTGGTGCCCGGCAACCTGGCCGAGCTGGAGCCGATGGCCGCCGCCGGCGTGCTGGGGTTCAAGGCGTTCCTGGTCGACTCCGGCGTGCCAGAGTTCGCGGCGGTGCGCACCGACCAGCTCGGCGCCGCGATGGCGGTGCTGGCGCGCCTGGACGCCCTGACGATCGTCCACGCCGAGGCGCCCGAGGTGATCGCCGCGGTCGCCAGCAGCGGTGACCCACGCGGCGGCGGCAACCGCCTCGGCGCTGACCCGCGCACGTACCGGACCTGGCTGCGGTCGCGGCCAGACCGCGCGGAGACCGAGGCGGTCGCGACCGTGGCGGAGTTGGCGCAGCGGCTCGGCGCCCGCGCCCACGTGCTCCACCTCTCGTCCGCTGAGGCGCTGGAGCCGCTGCGCCGCGCCCGCGCCGCCGGCGCGCGGGTCAGCGCCGAGACCTGCCCGCACTATCTGACACTGGCCGCGGAGGAGGTGCCGGACGGCGCCACCGCCTACAAGTGCGCGCCGCCAATCCGCGAGGCCGCCAACCGCGAGCGCCTGTGGGCGGCGCTGGCCGCCGGCGACCTCTCGCTGATCGCCAGCGACCACTCACCGTCGCCGTCCGACCGCAAGCACCTCGACGACGGCGACTTCATGGCCGCGTGGGGCGGGATCAGCTCGCTCCAGCTCGCCCTCCCGGTGGTCTGGACGGCGGCCCGCGAGCGCGGGCACAGCCTCGCCGACCTGGCCCAATGGATGTCCGCGGCGCCTGCGTGCCTGGTCGGGCTCGACGGCTCCAAGGGCGCGATCGCCCCTGGCCGCGACGCCGACCTGGTGCTGTTCGACCCCGACGCAAGCTTCACGGTCGACCCCTCGGCCCTCTATCATCGCCACCCCGTGACCCCCTACGCTGGCCTGGTCCTGCACGGCGTGGTGCGGGCCACCTACCTGCGCGGCCGGATGGCGTGGGACGGGAGGGGCTTCGCCGCCCGCCCGGCGGGCAGGTTGCTGGCAAGGGAGGCGCCCGGATGAGTGCAGAGGCGGTCGGCGAGCCGCTCGCCGACCTCGCCGCCAAGCGGCTCGGCGGCATGGTACTGGCCGCGAGCGACGAGTTCTTCGCCCCCAAGGAGCGCCTGCTCGAGCCGGCGGCCCCGGTGTTTCAGGCCGGCCGCTACACCGACCGCGGGAAGTGGATGGACGGCTGGGAGACGCGCCGCCGCCGCGGGCCGGGCAACGACTGGGCGCTGGTGCGGCTCGGCCTGCCCGGGATGGTGCGGGCCGTGCGAGTGGACACCACCCACTTCCGCGGCAACCATCCCGCCGCCTGCTCGCTCGAAGGCATCGCCGTCGGGCCCGACGCCAGCGTCGAGTCGCTGCTCGCCGGCGACGCCGGCTGGGTCGAGCTGCTGCCGCCCTACCCGCTGGAGCCGGACGCCGAGCACCGGATCGCGGTCGACCCGGCCATCCGCGTGACCCACGTGCGACTCTGGATCTACCCCGACGGCGGGGTCGCGCGGCTGCGCGTGCTCGGCGAGCCCATGCCCGACCTGCGCCGGCTCGCCGGCCGCGGCTCGCTCGACCTGGCGGCGGCGGCCGCCGGCGCCGAGGTGGTCGCGTGCAGCGACATGGCCTTCGGGTCCTCGCGCAACCTGCTGCTGCCGGGCGACGCGGTCGACATGGGCGACGGTTGGGAGACCAGGCGCCGGCGCGGCCCGGGCCACGACTGGGCGGTCGTGCGGCTGGCCGCCGAGGGGACTGTCGACCGGGTCGAGGTCGGCACCACCCACTACAAGGGCAACTACCCCGACCGCTGCTCGGTCGAGGCGTGCGCCGCCCCGGATGCCGGGCCCGGCGAGGCGCCCGACCCGGACGGCGACTGGTGGACGGTCGTGCCCGAGACGCGGCTGGGCCCCCACCGCCAGCACGTCTTCACCGAGCTCGCGGCCGGCGCGGCGCGGCCGGCGACCCACGTGCGCCTGTCGATCCACCCCGACGGCGGGATCAGCCGGCTCCGGGTCGTCGGCCGGGTCAGCGACGCCGGCTGGGACCGCTGGGGTGTGCGCTGGCTCAACGCCCTGCCGGCCGACCAGGCCGAGGCCGAGCTGCTCGCCTGCTGCGCCTCGCGGCAGTGGGCGGCGGGGGTCGCGGCGGCGCGGCCGTTCGCGGACGCCGGCGCGCTGGCCGCCGGCGCCGACGCGGTCTGGGATTCGCTCGGCCCCGACGACTGGCTGGAGGCGTTCGCCGCCCACCCCCGCATCGGTGACCGCGTCGAGGGCTCGTCGCCATCGGCCAGGGAGCAGGCGGGGGTCGCCGGCGCCGGCGACGGTGTGCTGGCGGCGCTGGCCGACGGCAACCGCGAGTACGAGCGGCGCTTCGGGCACGTCTTCCTGATCAGCGCCAGCGGCCGCGGCGCCGACGAGCTGCTGGCGGCGCTGCGGGAGCGGCTCGGAAACGAGCCCGAGGCCGAGCTCCGGGTCGCCGCCGGCGAGCAGCGCAAGATCACCCGGCTCCGTCTCCGCGGGCTGCTGCGGCCATGAGCGTGACCACGCATGTCCTCGACACCAGCGCGGGGCGCCCCGCCGCCGGCGTGCGGGTGGCGCTGGACGCGCTCGACCGCCAAGCTGGCTGGCGGCGGCTCGGCGACGGCACGACCGGCGAGAACGGGCGCCTGGAGGGGCTGGTCCCCGCGGGGGGGCTGCTCGCCGGCACCCACCGGCTGGTGTTCGAGACCGGCGCCTGGTTCGCCGCCCGTGGCCTGGCGACGTTCTATCCAGAGGTGAGCGTGGCGTTCGAGGTGACCGACCCCACCGAGCACTTCCACGTGCCGTTGCTGCTCAGCCCGTTCGGCTACTCGACCTACCGGGGGAGCTGACCGTGCTGGGCGCCAACCGCTACGGCAAATCCGGGATCCGTCTGGTCCGGGTGGACCGCTCGACGCCGCGGCACGAGCTGGTCGACCTCACCATCGACGTGCGGCTGGAGGGCGACTTCGACACCGCCTACGTGTCCGGCGACAACGCCAAGGTGCTGCCGACCGACACCATGCGCGGCACCGTCTACGCGCTGGCGGCCGACGGGCCGGTCGGCGAGCCGGAGGCGTTCGGCCTGCGGCTGGCCGCCCACTTCATCCACACGGTTCCCTCCGCCAGCCTCGCGGCGGTCGAGCTGGTCGCCGAGCCGTGGGCGCGCATCCAGGTTGGCGGCGCCGAGCACGACCACGCCTTCGCCTCCGCGGGCGGCGGCAGGCGGACGGCCACGGTGACCAGGCACGAGACCGAGGAGTGGGTGGTCGCCGGCGTGACCGGCCTGGTGGTGCTCAAGACCGCCGGCTCCGCCTTCGAGGGGTTCCTGCGCGACGGCTTCACCACCCTGGAGGACGCCGCCGAGCGCATCCTCGCGACCGAGGTCACCGCGCGCTGGCGCTACCGCGGCACCTCCGTCGACTGGTGCGACGGCTTCGAGCGGGCCCGCGGAGCGCTGCTGGAGACCTTCGCCACCCACGACGACAGCAACTCGCTCCAGCACACGCTCTACGCGATGGGCGAGGCGCTGCTGCGCGCCTGCCCGGAGGTCGAGGAGGTCCGGATGGCGATGCCCAACCGCCACCACCTGCTGGTGGACCTGGAGCCCTACGGCAAGCGCAACGACGGCGGGGTGTTCGTCGCCACCGACCGGCCCTTTGGCGTGATCGAGGGGACGGTGGTCCGGCCCGGCGCCTCGCCGGCCGGCAGGGCCTGGGGCTGACGGTCCGATGAGCGGCCGGCCGCCCGCGCCAGCGCGGATCGAGTTCCTCCAGCCGTCGAGCTGGGCGGAGGCGCTGGAGGCCAAGGCGTCCACGCCGGAGGCGCTGCCGATCGCCGGCGGCACCGACGTGATGGTCGACCTCAACTTCGACCGCGGCCGCCCGGCGGCGATCATCGACATCGGCAGGGTGCCCGAGCTGCTCGGCTACCAGCGCGACGGCGACCGGCTGCGGCTCGGCGCGCGGCTCACCTACACCCAGGCGGTCGACGGCCTCGGCGAGCTGGCGCCTGGGCTGGCGATCGCGTCGCGCACGGTCGGCTCCCCGCAGATCCGCAACCGGGGCACGATCGGCGGCAACCTCGGCTCCGCCTCGCCGGCGGGCGACGCGCTGCCGCCGCTGCTGGCGGTCGGTGCCGAGGTCGAGCTGGGCTCGCTGAGGGGCTCGCGGCGGGTCCCGGTCGGCGAGTTCTTTAGAGGTCCCAAGCGCAGCGTGATCGAGCCGGACGAGCTGATCGCCGCGGTCCACCTGCCGGTGGCGGCCGGGCCGCAGCAGTTCGCCAAGGTCGGCACCCGCAACGCCATGGTGATCGCGGTCTGCTCGCTGGCGCTCAGCCTCGACCCGGAGCACCGGCGGGTCGGCACCGGGATCGGCTCCGCCGGACCGACGCCGCTGCCGGCCCCCGACGCCGAGCGCTTCCTCGAGGGCGTGCTCGACTCCGAGGGCCTGTGGGAGTCGCGCGGGCGGCTCGGCGAGCCGGCGGTGGCGCGCTTCGGCGAGCTGGTGGCCGCGGCCGCGCGCCCGATCGACGACGTCCGCGGCACCGCGGCGTACCGGCTCCACGCGCTCTCCGTGCTGGCGCGGCGGGCGCTCGGGTGGGTGTGGGGCCACTACCGCCACGACCGCCACGACGGGAGGGGATGAGATGCGCGTCGCCTGCACCGTGAACGGGCAACCCCGTACGGCCGAGGACGTCTGGGAGGGCGAGAGCCTGCTCTACGTCCTCCGCGAGCGGCTCGGGCTGCTCGGCTCCAAGAACGCCTGCGAGCAGGGCGAGTGCGGCTCCTGCTCGGTCTACCTCGATGGCGAGCTGGTCTGCGCCTGCCTGGTGCTCGCCGGCCAGGCCGAGGGCCGTGAGGTCGTGACCGTCGAGGGTCTGGCCGGCTTGGCCGGCGGCGACGGGCTGCACCCGGTGCAGGCGGCGTTCGTCGAGGCCGGAGCGGTCCAGTGCGGCTTCTGCACGCCAGGGCTGGTGGTCGCGACCCACGACCTGCTGCGCGGCGAGCCGAGCCCGAGCGACGCGCGCATCCGCGAGGCGCTCGCCGGCAACCTCTGCCGCTGCACCGGGTACCAGAAGATCCTCGACGCCGTCCGGCTCGCGGCAGCGCGGATGGCGGCGGCCGGCTCGGGAGGCGGCGCATGATCGTCATCGAGAACTGCGCGATCGCGACCGTGGACGATGCGGGCAGCGAGCACGCCAGCGGGCACCTGGTCGTCGACGGCGAGCGGATCGTCGCGCTGGGCGCCGGTCCGGCGCCGAGCGACCTGGACGGGATCGCGGACGCCAGGCGCATCGACGCGGCCGGCTGTCTGGCCACCCCAGGGCTGATCAACTGCCACCACCATCTCTACCAGTGGATCACCCGCGGGCTCGCCCAGCAGGGCACGCTGTTCGAGTGGCTCACCGAGCTGTACCCGATCTGGGCCAAGCTCGACACCGAGCTGGAGGCGGCCGCCGCGCGGGCCTCGCTGGCCGCGCTGCTCACCTCGGGCTGCTCGACCGCGTTCGACCACCACTACCTGTTCCCGCCAATGGAGACAGCCGGGGACCTGCTCGGCGCGGAGATCGAGGCGGCCGCGGGGCTGGGCATCCGCTTCCATCCTGCCCGTGGCTCGATGGACCTAGGCAAGTCCGACGGCGGCCTGCCGCCGGACGAGGTGGTCGAGGACGTCGACACGGTGATGGCGGCCACCCAGGACGCGATCGACCGCTGGCACGACCCTTCGCCCGGCTCGATGCTGCGCATCGTGGTGGCGCCGTGCTCGCCGTTCACGGTGAGCGGCGAGCTGATGGCCTCTTCGGCGGCGCTGGCCCGCGAGCGTGGCGTCCGGATGCACACCCACCTGGCCGAGACGCTCGACGAGGAGCGCTTCTGCCGTGAGCGCTTCAACTGCTCGCCGGCCGAGTACCTCGACGGGCTCGGCTGGCTGGGCGACGACGTCTGGCTCGCGCACTGCGTGCACCTGGAGCCGGCCGCTGTCCGCCGCCTCGGCGAGACCGGCACCGCGGTGGCGCACTGTCCAAGCTCCAACGGCCGGCTCGGCACCGGCATCGCGCCGGTGACCGACCTGATCGCCGCGGGCGTGCCGGTCGGGCTCGGCGTCGACGGGGCCGCCTCGAACGAGGCCGGTCAGCTCGGTCCGGAGATGCGTCAGGCGCTGCTGGTCGCCCGCATCCGCGGCGGCCCTGCCGCGCTGACCGCCAGGCAGGCGCTCGCGCTCGGGACCATCGGCGGCGCCAGGTGCCTCGGGCGCGAGGACGAGCTGGGCAGCCTCGAGGTGGGCAAGCTCGCGGACGTCGCCCTCTGGCGCCTCGACGGCGCCGGCCACGCCGACATCGCCGACCCGGTCGCCGCGCTGGTGCTGGGGCCGCCGGCCACGGTCGGGCTGCTGCTGGTGAACGGACGGGTGGTGGTCGAGGACGGTGAGCTGCGGACCGCCTCGGAGGAGGAGATCGCGCGCGCCGCCCGCGCCGCCAGCCGCCGCCTGCTCGGGCTCGCCGAGGCCGGCCGGTGACACCGCCGCGGCGGTCGCCGGGGTCGGCGCCGCTGTCTCCGCGCTCGGCGCTGCCGTCGATGGGGTCGGCGCGGCCGTCGCGGGGGTCGGCGCCGCCGTCGCCGCGCTCGGCGCTGCCGACCAGGCAGCATCCGCCGGTCCAGGCGCCGCCCGGCGGCCGGTTGTTCCAGAGCGCGCCGCGGCCGGACGGGACCCTCAAGGTCAGCGGCGACTTCGCCTATTCCTCCGACCTGTGGACCGAGGGGATGCTGTGGGGCGCGACCGTCCGCAGCCCGCACCCGCGGGCGCGGATCCGCTCCATCGGCATCGGCGAGGCCCTGGCCACGCCGGGTGTGCTGGTCGTGCTGACCCACGAGGACGTGCCCGGCCGCCCGACCTACGGGCTGGAGGTCCTCGACCAGCCGGTGCTCGCCTTCCCGGATGTCCGCTACCAGGGTGAGGCGGTCGCGCTGGTCGCCGCCGACCATCCTGAGACCGCGCGCCGAGCCGCCGAGCGGGTCGCCGTCGACTACGAGGTGCTGGAGCCGCTGACCAACGCCGAGGCGGCCATGGCCAAGGACGCGCCGCGGCTGCACCCGGACGGCAACCTGCTCCGCCACGTGCGGATCCGCCACGGCGATCCGTCCGCGACCGCCGAAGTCGTGGTGCGCGGCGACTACGAGGTCGGCATGCAGGACCAGGCCTTCCTCGGGCCGGAGTCGGGCCTGGCGATCCCGGACGGCGAGGGCGGCGTCGACCTGTACGTCGCCACCCAGTGGCTCCACGTCGACCGGGACCAGGTGGCGTCCAGCCTCGGCCTTCCGCCGGAGCGGGTGCGGCTGACCCTGGCCGGCGTCGGCGGCGCCTTCGGCGCCCGCGAGGACCTGTCGGTGCAGATCCACGCGTGCATGCTCGCGCTGCGCACCGGCAGGCCGGTCAAGATGCTGTACTCGCGGCAGGAGTCGTTCTTCGGCCACGTCCACCGCCACCCGGCGCGGCTCAGCTACGAGCACGGCGCAACCCGCGACGGCCGGCTCGTCTACGTCCGCGCCCGCATCGTGCTCGACGGCGGCGCCTACGCGTCAAGCTCGACCGCGGTCTGCTCCAATGCCGCCTGCTTCGCTGTCGGGCCCTACCGGGTCCCCAACGCCAGCATCGACTCCTACGTCGTCTACACCGACAACCCACCGTGCGGGGCGATGCGCGGCTTCGGCGCGGTGCAGGTCTGCTTCGCCTACGAGTCGCAGATGGACCGGCTCGCCGCCGAGCTGGGCATGGACCCGGTCGAGCTGCGGCTCCGCAACGCCATGGACACCGGCACCGCGCTGCCGACCGGCCAGCGCGTCGAGGGCGCCGCGCCGGTCGCCGAGCTGCTCCGCCGGGTGCGCGCGATGCCGTTGCCGCCCCCGGCCGGCGCGCCCGCGGACCTCCGCGAGCTGCCCGGCGGGGTCGCCAACACCACCCACGGCGAGGGCGTGCGGCGCGGCGTCGGCTACGCGGTCGGCTACAAGAACCTGGCCTACTCCGAGGGCTACGACGACCCGGCCACCGCGCGCGTCCGCGTCTCGGTGGCGGCTGGGGAGCCGGTGGTCGAGGTGCACACCGCCGCGGTCGAGGTCGGTCAGGGTCTGGTGACCCTCCAGGCCCAGATCGCGCGGACCGAGCTGGGCATCGAGCGGGTGGTGGTACTGCCCGCCGACACCGCCGTCGACTCCGCCGGGTCGTCGTCCGCGTCGCGGCAGACCTGGATGACCGGCGGCGCCGTGCGCTCCGCCTGCCAGTCCGTCCGGGCCGCCGTCCTGCGGCTGGCCGCCGACGCGCTGGGCCGCGATCCCGACGGCCTCGCGCTGCTGGATGGCGCGGTGGTCAGCGTGGCGGAGGGCGAGCGGCTGGTCGCGGTCGCCGAGCTGCTCGGCGCCACCGCGGTCGAGGAGACCCGCACCTACCGGCACCGGCCGACCTACCCGCTCGACCCCGAGACCGGGCAGGGCGACGCGCACGTCGCCTTCGCGTTCGCGGCCCATCGCGCGGTGGTCGACGTCGACACCGAGCTCGGCCTGATCAAGGTGGTCGAGATGGCCACCGCGCAGGACGTCGGCAGGGCCCTCAACCCGCAGGCGGTCGAGGGCCAGATCGAGGGCGGCATCGCGCAGGGGCTCGGGCTGGCGCTGATGGAGGAGGTCCAGGTCGAGGGCGGCCAGGTGCGCAACCCCTCGTTCACCGACTACCTGATCCCGACCGTGCTCGACATGCCGCCCGTGCGCCTGGACGTCCTGGAGCTCGGCCATCCCGACTCGCCCTACGGCGCCCGCGGTATCGGCGAGCCGCCCACGATCTCGTCCACGCCCGCGATCGTCGCGGCCGTCCGCGCCGCCACCGGCCTCCCGCTCACCCGCGTCCCCCTCCGCCCCGACGAGGTCGCCGGCCTGCATCGGTAAGGGTCGGCGGCGGGGCGCGGGGCGCGGGGCGCGGCGGCGGCCTTTACCGCGGGCGTCCCGGGCGGCCCGCTCCTATCAGCTCTGGATCGAGGTGCCGAGGGCGGCGGCCTCGCGCTGAACCTTGGCGGCCAGCTCGCGCTTGGCGGTCCCGTCGAGCCAGGTCGCCTCGACCCCGTCGAGGCTGATCTGGACCATGTCGGCCCAGGCGTAGTCGAAGGCTCGCATCGCCGAGTGGTACTCGCGCCCGAGGTCGAGGTCGGTCAGGGCGGGATCGTCGGTGTTCAGGGTCGCCAGCAGGCCGGCCTCGCGCATCCGCCGGTAGGGGTGCAGCTCCAGCCGCGGGACCGCGTTGGCGATCACCACGTTGGAGTTGGGGCAGACCGTCAGCGGGATGCGCTGGTCGGCCAGGCGCTTGGTCAGCTCGATGTCCTGGATGCTGGACAGGCCGTGGTCGATCCGCTCGCAGCCGAGCAGGTCGAGGCCGGCCTCGATGTAGCTCGGCGGCGTCTCCTCGCCCTGGTGCGAGGTGCGGCGCAGGCCCTCGCGCCCGGCCAGCTCGAACGCCTCCGCGAACTGGGCCGGGTCGACGCCCTGCTCGGTCGAGTCGAGGCCGATGCCGAGCACCCGCTCGGTCCCGGCCGCGCCGGCCCGGCGCAGCTCCACCAGCCGGCGGATCAGCTCCAGCCCGGCGGCGGCGCCGTAGGCGCGGTCGATGTCGCAGATCAGCATCACCCGAGCGCCGGTCTCGTCCTCGGCCTGGGCGAGCCCGTCGGCGAGCCCGGCGACGATCTCGGCCAGGTCCTGGCCGGCCGCCAGGTGGCGCGCCGGCGTGAAGAAGCTCTCCCGGTAGACAAGCCCGTGGGCGGCGCCGTCGATCACGCTCTCGTACGCGAGTCTGGCCCAGTCGCCCCGGTCGCCGAGCGTGGACTGCACCAACCAGAACACCTCGAGGAAGGTGTCGAGGCTCGAGTAGCGGTACAGCTCGGTCGGGTCGCTGGTGGGCAGGGGGATGCCGTTCTTGCGAGCCAAGTCGACCACTGTGCGTGGTCGCATAGTGCCCTCGACATGGCAGTGCAGTTCGACCTTGGGCAACCGGTCCAGCGCGGTCGCGACGTCCACCCGGGCCTCCTCCTTTGGAGCGCTTTAACGACACACCATAGCTGGGCAGGCGGTGCTGGTCGAACCCTTGGTCATGCCCGTCCCGGGGCCGGCCGCGGCGCCCACGGTGTGGCCCTGTTGCGACCGACTTGCGTCGCGAAGCCCGCAGTAGCGAGGATTGGCGCGCCACGCTCACCGGGCGGGCTCTTGGGCGGATGGGTCACTGCCGGTGGTGGACTGAGGCGGTGCGTGGTCGATCCGGAACCGGACCGCTCGCGGTAGAGTTGGCGTCAGGGAGGCGGCGAGCGCGTTGACAGCAGCGGGTGCGATGAGGTTCGAGGCCGACGTCGTGATCGCGGGCGCCGGGCACAACAGCCTCGTGACCGCGGCGTACCTGAGCAAGGCCGGGCTGCGCTGCCTGGTGCTGGAGCAGAGGCCGAGCGTCGGCGGCAACACCAACTCCGAAGAGCTGACGCTGCCGGGGTTCCTGCATGACACGTGCTCGACCGCACACAACCTGATCCAGTCCAGCCCGACAATCCGCGACGACGAGCTGGGGCTGTCGCGCTACGGGCTCGAGTACCTCGCGCCCGATCCGGTCGTGCACCTGCCGTTCCCCGACGGGAGCTGGCTCACGCAGTGGCGCGACCTCGACCGCACCTGCGACGAGTTCGCCAAGTTCTCGTCGGCGGACGCGGACGCTTACCGCTCCATGATGGCCGAGTACGAGGCGGTCGCGCCGGTCTTCAACCGCGACCGCTACACGCCGGTCGGCCACGCCGAGCCGCTCGAGATCCAGCTCCAGCGCCACCCGGACGGTTTGAAGTGGTTGCGGCGCCAGGCGATGACCGCCTGGGAGATCGTGCGGGAGCGGTTCAAGGACGAGCACACCAGGGCGTTCATGCTCTGGCTCGCGTTCATGACCCTGCACGGCGTCGACCGCCCAGGCAGCGGGGTGCTGGCGTGGTCGCTGCCCTTCGGTCGCCAGCGCCACAGCTGGACGCTTCCGCGCGGCGGCTCCGCCGCGCTGCCGCAGGCGCTCGCGCGCCTGATCGAGGACCACGGCGGCGCGATCCTCACCGGCAAGCAGGTCACCAGACTGATCGTCGAGCGCGGCCGCTGCGTCGGCGTCGAGACCTCGGACGGCGGCAGCTACACCGCCTCGAGGGCGGTGGTGTCGACGATCCACGTGAAGCATCTGGTCGACATGGCGCCGGCGGAGGCGTGGGGCGAGGACTTCCTGTACGGCGTCGGGACCTGGCAGCCGGGCATCTCGATGTTCGTCACCCACTACGCCACCACTGAGCCGCCCAAGTTCCCCGTCGATGGCGGCACCATCACGCCGGTCGCCTCGGGGACGCCGGTTTCGGTCGAGCGCATGCTGCGGCTGGAGAGCGACTTCCGGCGCGGCTGGATCGCGCTGGACTCACCGGTCCTGCTGGTGCTGTGCCCGACCGTGATCGACGAGTCGCGCGCGCCCGAGGGCCTGCACACGCTCAAGGTGATCGGCTTCCAGCCCTACGAGCTCAACGAGGGCCCCGCGCGCTGGGACGAGCTGCGCGAGGTCGTCTCCCAGGTCAACCTCGAACAGCTCCGCCGCTACGCGCCCAACCTGGTCGACGCCACCATCCTCGCGTCGCACTCCAAGAGCCCGCTCGACCTGGAGCGGCTCAACGCCCACAACTGGCACGGCTCCTGCCACGGCGGCGACCAGGGTCCCGCCCAGGCCGGCGCGCTCCGCCCCGCCCCAGGCTGGGCCAGCCACCGCATGCCGATCCCCGGCCTCTACCAGACCGGCGCCACCACCCACCCGGGCGGCTCCGTCTCCGCCGGTCCCGGCCGCAACGCCGCCGTGGTCGTCCTCGAGGACCTCGGCCTCCCAGCACCCGCCGTCTGAGCAGCGGTCGCCGGCTCAGGCACCTGGGGCGCTCTCGTCCTCGATCGTCTCGGGCGTCTCCCGAGGCTCGAGCGCGGCCGAGCCGGTTCCCGCGGTCGCGCCGGTTCCCGCGGTTGCCCCGGCGGTCGCGGCTCCTCCGGCGGGCCCGGCTCGCGCGGCGAGTGCGCCGCGGACGTTCGCCTTCAGCTGGTCGTAGGCGCGCTCGACCTCGTGGAGCCGCTCGGGCTCACCGGCCAGCTCGTCCCTGGAGATCGGGGGCCGCACGGGAAAGCGCTTGACCAGTCCGGCGTCGCCGGCGACCACCGCGGCCGGGCGGGCCAGGCGCACGCCCGAGGCTGGGGTCGCGAGCAGGCACTCGACCAGCACCAGCTCGCTCGTGACCCACTTGTGGGCGCCGGCCTCGGAGAAGCCTGGGTCGCGCTGGTCCCAGCACACCAGCGCGGCGTCGGCGTGCAACTCCTCACGGGCCTCCCAGCCCGCGGCGAAGCCGCCGTCTGGCACGACCAGGACGACGTCCAGGTCGCTCAACGGGTCCACCTCGCCGCGTGCGAACGAACCGACCAGGATCATGCCGGCCAGAGCCGGCGAGACCTCGACGTGGGCGCGCAGGCGCTCCAGCGCCGGCCACTGCCGCGACCGCCTCGCGATCGCCTCGTGCTCCCAGACGCCAGCCATCGCCCCCTCACCATGGCTCCCGCGGGATCAATCCGCAGGGCTCAATCGGATTTCTGGTCGTGGGTCATCCACCACTCCGTGAACTCGGTGCACTCGCCCCGGGAGTCGAGCCGGATCACCCAGAGGTTGCTGTAGGTCTGCCGCGGCTCGCGGTAGACGGTCTGTCCCTGCACGACCGCGACGTCGTCGGTGATCGCCAAGGGCTGCCACGAGAACTCGGCGGCCCCCGGCTCGTCCTTGCGGCCGAGCCAGTTCTTGACGATCTCGTCGCGCCCGCGCCAGGGCGCCGTGTACGGCTCGGTGTAGTAGCTCGCGCGGTCGCTGAAGAGCTTGCCGATGTTCCCGGGGTCGTTGGACTCCCAGGCTCTCCGGTAGGCCTTCATCCATGCGTTGACCTGTTCCCTGCTCGGCATCGTGCCTCCTCGAAATGGCATCTCCATGGCGGGGTCCTACCCGCCCAGCTTGCGGTGGTCCCACGAGGCGGTGTGCGTGGGTGTGAAGCGCAGGACGACCCGCTTTGGCGCCTGCCTGGCGATCGACGCCCTCGCCTGCTCGTCCGGCGGTCGGGGATAGCCGGTGGCGAGCGCGATGCCGGCGGCGACCACTCGTTCGGGGTCGCGGTCGATCCCGACGTCACATTCCATGACCGCCCCGCGCAGCTCGCCGTAGCTCTCGCCGGCCTCGACCTGGATGGTCGCGCGCGGGTCGCGCTCGAGATTGCGGACCTTCTGCGACTTCGCATAGGTCCAGCAGACGATCTCGTCGCCGTCGACCAGGTACCACAGCTCGACCAGGTGCGGCCGCCCGTTCGGGTTGATGGTCGCGCAGGTGAGCGAGTGCTCCTCCATCAGAAAGCCCCGAAGCTCCTGGTCGCTCATGGCGATCGTCGCCCGGCTGGACATGGTCGTTCCCCTCCGTTCGCTCGGCGGCTCCAAGCGCCGCGTCGGCAGCGTAGCGGGTCCTTGGAACAATCCTCCGCGGTTGTCCACAGGCCGGTCCCGCCTCATGGACGAGCGTCACGACCGCGTTGTAGCTTCACTTTCGGAGTGGGCCGTGGACCTTGTGGGTGAGGGAGGTAGAGGGCAGTGTCGGTACTTTCAAGTCTGGTCTCGGGGATCGGACAGGGCACCATCGAGGTGGTCGACCTGACCGCGCCGCTGTCAGAGAAGACGCCGATCCTCCAGCTTCCCGACCCGTTCGCGAACACCATCACCTTCGGGCTCGAGGAGATCAGCCACTACGACGAGCGCGGGCCCGCCTGGTACTGGAACAACATCCACACCGGCGAGCACACCGGCACCCACTTCGACGCACCGATCCACTGGGTGACCGGCAAGGACAGGGACGACGTCTCGCAGGTTCCCCCCAAGCGCCTGGTCGCCCCGGCGGCGGTGCTCGACTTCAGCGCCGAGGCGGCCGCCGACGCCGATTTCGTCCTCGAGGTCGACCACGTCCGCGAGTGGGAGCGTCAGCACGGACCCCTGCCCGACGGCGGCTGGCTGCTGCTGCGCACCGGCTGGGACGCGCGGTCCAACGACGATGCCTTGTTCCGCAACGTCGACGACTCGGGATCGCACACACCGGGCTTCTCGGTCGAGTGCGCCAAGTGGCTCGCCGAGGAGGCGCCGATCATCGGAGTCGGCTGCGAGACGGTCGGTACCGACGCGGGCGGCGCCGTCGCCTTCGACCCGCCGTTCCCGTGCCACACCTTCGTGCTCGGCGCCAACAAGTACGGCCTCACCCAGCTCCAGAACCTCGCCAAGCTGCCGCCCCAGGGCGCGGTGGTGATCGCCAGCCCGCTGCCGATCATCGGCGGCTCGGGCAGCCCGACCCGTGTGCTCGCGCTGGTCGAGCGCTGATCTTCGGGGAGTCACCATGCTGGTTGCTGAGGCTGTCGGTGGGACGCTCGCCGACCTGGGCGTCGACGCGGTCTTCGGGGTGGTGGGCAGCGGCAACTTCCACGTCACCAACGCGCTGATCGCCGGTGGCGCGCGCTTCGTCGCCGCCAGGCACGAGTGCGGCGCCGCCACCATGGCCGACGCCTACTCGCGCACCAGCCGCAAGGTCGCGGCGGTCACGGTCCACCAGGGCTGCGGCCTCACCAACGCCATGACCGGAATCACCGAAGCGGCCAAGAGCCGCACCCCGATGCTGGTGCTGGCGGCCGACACCGGCGCGGCGGCGGTCCGCTCGAACTTCCGCGTGGACCAGGACGCGCTGGCCCGGGCGGTCGGCGCCGTGCCCGAGCGTATCCACTCGCCACAGACCGCCGTCGCCGACGCGGCTCGCGCCTACCGCACCGCACTGACCCAGCGGCGAACGGTCGTGCTGAACCTGCCGCTCGACGTCCAGGCTGGTCAGGTTCCCGAGGGCGCCACGGCGGTCCCGCCGGCGCTCGACCTCGCCCCGCCCAGGCCTTCGGACCAAGCGGTCGGGGCGCTGGCGGCCGCGATCGCGCGCTCCCGCCGGCCGGTGTTCGTCGCCGGACGGGGCGCCAGGACCGCGAATGCGCGCGCCTCGCTGGAGCGACTCGCGGACGTGTCCGGGGCGCTGCTGGCGACCTCGGCGGTGGCCAAGGGCATGTTCAACGGGAATCCTTGGTACCTCGACGTCAGCGGCGGGTTCGCCTCGCCGCTGACGGCCGAGCTGATCCGCGGAGCCGACCTCATCGTCGGCTGGGGCTGCGCGCTCAACATGTGGACTATGCGCCACGGCGCGCTGATCGGGCCGGACGCAACCGTCGCCCAGGTCGACCTCGAGGTCGATGCGATCGGCGCGCACCGGCCGGTCGACCTCGGCGTGGTCGGCGACGTCGACCAGACCGCGATCGCGGTCGCCGAGCAGCTCGCCAGCGCGGGTCCGGCCCCCGGCTACCGCTCGGACGAGCTGTCGCGCCGGATCGCCGCCGAGCACCGCTGGCGCGACGTGCCCTACGATGACACCAGCGACGAGAGCCGCATCGACCCGCGCACGCTGTCGATCGCCATGGACGACCTGCTCCCGGACGACCGGGTGGTCGCGATCGACTCGGGCAACTTCATGGGCTACCCGAGCATGTACCTGTCGGTGCCGGACGACGACGGCTTCTGCTTCACCCAGGCGTTCCAGTCGATCGGGCTCGGTCTGGCGACCGCGATCGGCGCCGCGCTGGCGAGGCCCGAGCGTCTGCCGGTGGCCGCGCTCGGGGACGGCGGGGCGCTGATGGCGATCGCCGAGCTCGAGACGGTCGTGCGGCTCGGCCTGCCGATGGTCGTGCTGGTCTACGACGACGAGGCCTACGGCGCCGAGGTCCACCACTTCGGTCCGGACGGCTTCCCGCTCGACACCGTGCGGTTCCCGCCCGCCGACATCGCCTCGATCGGCCGCGGGTTCGGCTGTGAGGGCGTGACCGTGCGGTCGAGGTCCGACCTCGAAGCGGTCGCCGACTGGGTCAAGGGCCCGAGGGACAAGCCGCTGGTGATCGACGCCAAGGTCGTCTCCGACCGCGGCTCCTGGTGGCTCGAGGAGGCCTTCCGAGGCCACTGATCGCCCCGGTCGCGCCCGGACGGGATGGGATGCCAGAGAGCGGGTCGGGGGCGGAGGTCAGAGCGGGTCGAGCCAGGAGGTCAGCTCGACCGTGATGCCGAGCAGGCGTCCGTCCGTGCGCGGGGCGAGCGCGCGGACGAAGTCGAGCGTGCGGCGGTTCTCGGACAGGACCTCGCTGGTGAAGGCGGTGATGCCCGCGGCCCGGGCAACCTCGGCCAGCCGGAGCGCCAGCGTCCGGCCGATGCCTCGGCGCTGCCACGCGTCCTCGAGCACGATCGCGGCCTCGGCACGGTCCGGCGCGGTGCGCGCGTACTGGGCGAAGCCGACCGGCTGCCAGCGTCCCTGCCTGACCTCGACCTCGGCGAGCAGGACCGATCGGTCGTGGTGATCCACCTCGGTGAGCAGGCGCAGCTGCGCGGCCGAGAACCGCGAGATCGGCGAGTGGAACCGCAGCCACCGCGTCCGCTGCGACATCCGCATCAGGACCTCGGTCAGCACTGGGCCGTCGCCGGGCCGGACCCGCCGCAACCGCACGGTCGCCTCGCCGACCCGCACCACCACGGCATCCGCCAGCTGCTTGATGGGCATCGACTGCGAAGGTCCGTTGGTGGTCGGTTCGGTCCGCACCGTGGTCATGTGGCCCCCGTGGCCCTGGCGGACTGGACGCGTCAGGGCACCCCCTGCCGCGACCGCCAGGTCGCGCAACTCTTAGTTGGAAAAACAAACGGACCATATCTGAGTGGGTTTGAAAAAGCAACCGAGCTGATAGACTGCATTCATGACCACAACCGATGACCTTCATGAGGTCGCCGACCCAGGCGACTCGGACAGCAGCGACCTAAACGGCACCACCGGCCCCGCCGACCCGGGCGACTCGGACAGCGGCGACCTGAGCGGCACGACCGACCCGGTCCCCCAGCGCTCCGACCCCGCGGACCCGGGCGACTCGGACAGCGGCCACCTGAACGGCCCCGCCGGCCCGGGCGACCCCGCCGACCGCGGTTACCTGGCCGGGCCGCGACCGTGCTCGGTCGCGCGGACGCTGGAGCTGGTGGGGGAGCGGTGGGCGCTGCTGGCCCTTCGCGAGGTCTTCCTGGGGGTGCGACGGTTCGACGCGATCCAGCGCAACACGGGCGCGCCGCGCGACATCCTGAGCGCTCGGCTCCGCAAGCTGGTCGAGTCGGGCCTGGTGCGGCGGAGCCAGTACCAGGACCGCCCGGCCCGCTTCGAGTACCGGCTCACCGACGCCGGGCGAGACCTGCTGCCGGTGCTGCTGACGCTGATGCACTTCGGCGACCGGCACCTGACCGAGGGCGACCCGCCGCTGACCTACCGGCACGCCTGCGGCGCGGAGTTGACGCCGGTGGTGGTCTGCGCGTGCTGCGGCCAGCCGGTCGCCCGCCGCGACCTCACCCCGGTCCAGCACTAGCGGATGGCCGCCGCTGACCTGCTGGTGGTGCGCCACGCGCGCAGCTCAGCCGCCTCACCCACCGGTGAGGCGGTGCTGATCCGGCGTGGCTACTTCGCGAGCACGACCGAGCGCGCGACCTTGTCAGCCCAGGTCTGGTTGCGGTCGTCCCAGAGTGGCCAGAGGTAGTTGAGCACCTCGAGGATGGTGACCCAGCTGCACACCAGATCGACCAGCCAGCGGAGCATCCCCCTCGGCCCGCCGATGGGACGCAGGTCGTCGGCGCTGACCGTGCGCAGGCCGGTGACGACCTTGCCCCACGACTGCCCGCGGTCGCCCTGGCGCCAGGCGGTCTGCCAGATCTGGACGACCGCGGCGATCAGCAGCAGCACGCTCCCGACGGTGAGCAACGGGATTCGGACCGCCCCGTGGGCCACGCCGCTGCCGATCGCCACCAGGACCGCCCCCGGCGCGGCGAGCAACGCGCCGAACAGCAGGTCGATGATGTAGGCGACCGCGCGGGCGCCCCAGGACGCCAGCCTTCTGCCCCGGTAGAGGGAGAGGACCACGCCCCGCATCGGCGGGGTCTCGGGCGCTTGCTCGGCTGCTCGGCGAGGGTCCGCCGTCCGCCTCGGCTCGTCGTCCATGATCCATCCCCCGTTCTGACGACCAGCTCCTTTCTGTCTGTTTCGGCCAGGACGCCGGTGGACTGGACGGCCCATCCACGAGGTCGCCGGGGTGGGAAACGGGCTCGGCCCAGCGACGAAACGCGGCCGGGACGGCTCAGGCCGGCCGCCGGAACCCCGATGGAGACGGGCTCGGCCCGGCCGCCCGAAGCCGGCCGGGCCGAAGCGCCTCGGTCCCTACTGGGTCTGGATCACATTGCTGATGGTCTGCCACCGGTTCCCGTCGAACCGGATCATCTGCATGTCCTGGATCGGGTAGCCGTCGGTCGGGGAGGTCTGGACGTTGATCCCGGGAAGCAGCAGCGGGAGCTGGGCGTTCTGGTTGCGGACCACGTCCATCAGCGCCTGTCGGGTCGGCTGCTTCATCGCGCCGAGCGCCTGCGCCATGCTGCTGGCGACCGCCCAGCCGTAGACGTTGAACGGCTCGTTGACGTCGAGCTTTGGCGCGTACTGCTTGAGGCCCGCCTTGTACTCCTGCATGGCGGGGTCGTTGTTCCAGCGCGGGTCCTCGGCGTCCTTGAGGTAGGCGACCGAGACGATGCCCTTGGACGCTGCCAGTCCGGCCGGCTTGAGCACCAGCGTCTTGGACGCGGCCACTCCGTTCAGGATGTGCAGCGGCTTCCAGCTGAGCTCGGTCAGGTGGTGGATCGCCTGGGCGGCGGGCTTCGGGGTGGTGATGTCGAGGAAGACGTCGGCCTTCGAGGTCGCCAACTTGGAGACCTGCGGGTCGACGGTCGGGTCGGTGACCTCGTAGCTCTCGGCGGCGATCACCTGGACGCCAGAGCCCTCGATTGCGCTCTTGAAGCCGTCGAGCAGGTCCTTGCCGAAGGCGTCGTTCTGGTAGAGCACGGCCACCTTGGCGTTCGGCTTGGTGTCCTTCAGGTACGAGGCGTAGACGCGCGCCTCGGACACGTAGTCGGGCTGCCAGCCGATGGTCCATGGGTGCTTGGCGACGTCAGCGCCCCAGGCGCTCGAACCGGTCGCCACGTAGACCTGGGGCACCTTCGCCTGGTTCAGGTAGTCCCAGGTGGCGATGTTGTTGGCGGTGCCCAGGGTGTTGAACATGGCGAACACCTTGTCCTGCTCCACCAGGCGCTTGGCGTTCTGGAGCGCGCGGGCCGGCTCGTAGCCGTCGTCCAGCGTGATGAATTCGATCTTGCGGCCGTTCACGCCGCCCTTGGCGTTGAGCCAGTCGAAGTAGGCCTTGGCCGAGGCGCCGATGGTGCCGTACGCGGACGCCGGACCGCTGAACGGGTAGCTCCCACCGAGCTTGATGCTGGTGGCGGTGATGCCGGGGTCGGAGGCGGTGCCGCCGCCGGATCCGCCGCCGCTGGAGCCGCGGCCGCAGCCGGCGGCCAGGATGACGATGACGGCCAGTAGAGCTGGCAACCAGAACCGATGCGCACGGCGCATATGTGCTCTCCCTTCTGAGCGGGGGCTCTCGCTAGACGCCTGCGGCTTTCGTGGGCGCGGGCTCCGCCTCCTCGGCCGCAGGGACCTCCGGTGGGCGGCGGTGTCTCGGCCGGGTGACCCAGCCGAAGATGCGGTGACCGAGGCCGACGACGCCTCCAGGCAGCACGTACATGAACAGGATCAGGACGCCGCCGTAGAGGACGCCGGCCAGCGCCTCGTTGAAGTCGGAGGTGTAGATGGGGACGAACTGGACGAACAGCGCGCCGAACACGGCACCGGCGATGGTGCCGAGCCCGCCGACAACGATCGCGGCCAGGAACACGAACGAAACGGTGAGGGTGAAGGACTCCGGCGCCACGAAGCCGACGACGTAGGTGTAGAGCGCCCCGCCGACGCCGGCGAGCATCGCGCTCAGGGCGAAGGTGCGCAGCTTGAAGGTGGTCAGGTTGACCCCGGTCGCCCGCGCGGAGATCTCGCCCGAGCGGATCGCCACCAGCGCCCTGCCGACCCGGCCGCGCACCAGGTTGGCCGACATCACCAGCGCGAGCGCCGTGACCACCAGCGAGATCATGTAGATGTACTGGTCCTGCGCCAGGCCGAGCCAGGACGGCGGCGTGATGCTGCCGGCGCTGAGCCCCTGGGTGCCGCCGGTGAGGCTGTCGAAGCGCTTGATGAGCTGCGGCGTCGCGATGGTGATCCCGAGCGTCACCAGCGCCAGGTAGTGCCCGCGCAGCCGCAGCGCCGGTATCCCCAGCAGCAGCCCGGCGACGAACGCGGTCGCGCCGGCCATCGGGATGCCGACCAGGTAGGGCAGGCCGGTCTTGGCCATCACGATCGCGGTGGTGTAGGCGCCGAGCGCGAAGAACGCGCCGTGGCCGAGCGAGATCTGGCCGGTATAGCCGACCAGCAGGTTGAGGCCGAGCGCCGCGACCGCGTAGGCCAGCGCCAGGGTGAACTGCGACACCCTGAACGGCGGGAAGCCGAACGGCAGCGCCACCGCCGCGACCGCGACCGCGACGATCGCCAGGTACCTCGGCCAGCGCTGGCGCAGCGCGCCGGCGGCGCCGCTCGGCCGTGCGGCGCTCACGCGCGCTCCACCTCCCTCGCCCCGAGCAGGCCGGTCGGGCGGACCAGCAGCACGACCAGGATCACGCCGAGCGGCACCAGGATCTTGAGGTCGGAGCCGATGACGTTGACGTAGGTGCCGGCGAGGTTCTCGCTGACGCCGATGATCCAGCCGCCGAGCACGGCCCCGAGCGCGCTGTCGAAGCCGCCGAGGGTGGCCGCGGCGAAGGCGTACACCAGCACGCCGCCCATCAGGTTGACGTCGAGGAACAGCCGTGGCGCCACCAGGATCCCGGCGATCGCGCCGACCGTGGCCGCCAGCCCCCAGCCGAGCATGAGCATGCGCCCGACGCGGATGCCGACCAGCCGGCTCGACACCGGGTCGAGCGCGGCCGCGCGCATCGCCAGCCCGAGCCGGGTGCGCTGGAACAGCAGGAACAGCAGGCCGACCACCACCAGCAGCACGCCGACGATGCCGAGCGACTCGATCGACAGCCGCACCGAGCCGACCCCGACGGTCCCGTCGGGGAACATCGATGGGAAGCCGCGGTTGGAGAACCCCCAGATCCAGCCCGCGCCGTTGTTGATCAGGACGAACAGTCCGAGGGTGACGATCACCAGGGTGAGCGGGTTGCGGCCCTCGACCGGGCGGATCTCGATCCGCTCGATCAGCGCCCCGCCGCCGAACGAGAGCGCCAGGGCGGCCAGGATCGCCAGCGGCAGCGACACCCCGGCGTTGGTCATCCCCCAGGTCAGGAAGGTCGAGAACATCGCCATCTCGCCCTGGGCGAAGTTCACCACGCCGGTCGAGCGGTAGATCAGCACCAGCGCCAGCGCGAGCGCCGCGTAGATCGAGCCGTTCGCGATGCCGTCCACCACCACCTGCACCAGCCGGCCCATCTCCCACCTTTCCCTGCGCTGTTCCGGGCCCCTCAGTAGCCGAGGTATGACCTGCGCATCCCTTCGTCCGCGCGGATCCCCGCCGCGGTCCCCGACAGGACGATCCGGCCCGCCTCCAGCACGTGGGCGCTGTCGGCGAACTCGAGCACGAGGTGCGCCTTCTGCTCGACCACCAGCAGGGTGGTGCCCTGCTCATGGACCAGGCGCGCCAGCGTGTCGAACAGCTCCCTGGTGACCAGCGGCGCCAGCCCGAGCGACGGCTCGTCGAGCAGCAGCAGGCGCGGGCGCAGCATCAGCCCGCGCGCGACCGCGAGCATCTGCTGCTCGCCGCCGGAGAGGCTTCCCGCAGGCTGGGAGCGCCGGGAGGCCAACCGTGGGAAGGCGTCGTAGCAGCGCGCCAGGTCCCCGTCGATGGCAGCGTGGTCCTTGCGCATGATCGCGCCGAGCCGCAGGTTGTCGGCCACGCTGAGGGTCGAGAAGTTGCCGCGGCCCTCGGGCACGTGGGCGATCCCCAGGCGCGCGATCGCCTCGGTCGAGCGGCCGGCCAGGCTGGTGCCGTCGAAGCGGATCGCGCCGCGCATTCGGACCATGCCCGAGATCGCCCGCAGGGTCGTGGTCTTGCCGGCGCCGTTGGGCCCGAGCAGCGCGGCGACCTCGCCCTGCTCGACCTTGAAGCCGACCCCGTGCAGGGCCCGAACCGGTCCGTAGCTGGCCTCGACGCGCTCGAGCTCGAGCAGGCTCACGCCGCGGCTCCCAGGTAGGCCTCGATCACGGCGGGGTCGCGCTGCACATCGGCCGGCGCGCCGGCGGCCAGGGTGCGGCCCGAGTCGAGCACGACCACGTGGTCGGAGATGCGCATGACCATGCCCATGTGGTGCTCGACCAGCAACACGGTGAGGTCGAGCTCGTCGCGGAGCTGGACGATCAGGGTCGCCAGCTCGTCGACCTCGTCGTGGCTCAGCCCGCTCACCGGCTCGTCGAGCATCAGCAGCCGTGGGTGGGCGCAGATCGCCCTGGCCATCTCGACCCGCTTGAGCACGCCCCACGGCAGGCCGGCGGTGCGGCGGTTCGCCAGCCCGCCGACGCCGAGCCGGTCGAGCAGCCCAGTCGCCTCGGCGCGGAGCTCGCGCTCTTCGCGGCGCACGCGCGGGAGCCACAGCATGCTGCCGACGAAGTTGGCGGCGGCGCGGTGATGGGCGCCGAGCATGACGTTCTCGAGCACGGTCAGGGCGCCGACCAGCCCGCCGTTCTGGAAAGTGCGCGAGATGCCGAGCGAGGTCACCTGGTCGGCGCGCAGCGCGAGCACGTCCCGGCCGTCAAGCTCGATGCTGCCCTTCTCGGGCTCGTAGAGGCGGCTCACGCAGTTGAACAGGGTGGTCTTGCCGGCGCCGTTGGGCCCGATCAGCCCGCAGATCCAGCCGGGCTCGACCGCCAGGTTCGCGTCCTCGAGCGCCGCGATGCCGCCGAATCGCACCGTCACGCCGCTCATCCGGAGCAGCGCCGTCGATCTGGGGCTGGGTTGCTCGGGCAGCTCGTTCAACCGGGCACCTCCAGCGCCGCTGGCACTCGTCTTGGGTGGCCCCTTGTTCGAAGTACAGCAGTGCGTCCGTTACGCGAGCAATAGTCTTTCCTCCAAGATTTCGAAGGTTCGACGCAGTATTCTCACAATTAGGATTTCGAGCCTCGTGACGCTCGGGCGGAGGTGAGCCGGCGGTGCGGGTGGACGTCAGCAAATGGGACGCCGTGTACGGCGCGCTGCTCGACGAGATCGACGTGATCGCCGACCAGATCCTGGCTCGCATGCGCGCGGAGCTGCCCTCGTACGCGAACCTGGCGCCCGACGCGCTGCGGCCTGGGGTGGTGACCATCGTCCGGTTGTCGCTCGCCGCCTTTCACCAGCGCCGCTCGGCGACCCCGGCGGACCTGGAGGAGGCGGAGCGGACCGGCGAGAACCGCGCGCACGTCGGCGTGCCGGTCGACGAGATGCTGCGGGCCTTCCGGATCGGCGCCCAGGAGGTCTGGGCGCACCAGCACGACCAGGGGATCCGCGAGGGGCTGGACGAGGCGATCCTGTTGGAGGTGGCCCAGGCCGCCTGGGAGTGGACCGACCTGGCCATGGCGCACGCGGCCAAGACCCACCGCAAGGTCGAGCTGGAGCTGGCCAGCCACGACCTCGAGCAGCGCGCGAACCTGCTGCGGTCGATCCTGTTCGGCTCGCTCGGGGCCAGCGAGCTCCAGCTCCAGGCGGTCGCCTACGGTCTGGTGCCCGACCGGACCTACCGCCCGTTCCGCGCCAGGGTGGCGCCGCCAAGCAGCCTCCACGACCTGGAGCGGGCGATCCTCGCCAGCGCTGAGAGCCGGACCATCCTGGTCGGCGTGGTCGACGGCGACCTCGCCGGGGTGGTGTCGCGCCGGCCGGCGATCGGCTGCGGCGGCGTGGTCGGGCTCGGGCCGCCGGCCAAGCTGATCGAGCTGGAGCCCGCCTTCCAGCTCGCCTCCAGCGCGCTCGAGGTCGCATCCGCGTTCGGGATGCAGGGGGTGTTCGACCTCGACGACCTCGCTCTCCGCGCCGCCGTGTTCCACGAGCACTACGTCGGCGACCGCCTGACCGAGCGGTACGCGCAGCCGCTCGACGGGCTCGGCGCCTTCGGCCGGACCATCGAGTCGACCCTGAAGGCGTTCTTCCGGCAGGGCATGCGGATCGAGCCGACCGCGAGGTCGCTGTTCGTGCACCCCAACACGCTGCGCCACCGGCTGCGGCGGTTCGAGGAGATCACCGGCGCCGACCTCGGCAGCACCGAGGACCTGTTCCGGGTCTGGTGGGCCCTGGAGCGGCGGCACCTCGAGCGCTGAGGCAGCGCTGAGGCAGCGCTGAGGCAGCGTTGAGGCAGCGCTGAGGGCCGCCGGGTTCGGGACGGCCTACCCGAGGACCCGCTCGGCCACCTTCACGATCAGCTCCAGCTTGCGGCGCTGGTCGTCGACGCCGAGGTCGTTGCCGCCGACCGAGGTGGCGAAGCCGCACTGGGTCCCGAGTGCGAGGCGCTCCATGCCGAGCACGCTGCCGGCCTGACGAAGGCGCCGCTCCAGCACCTCCGGGTCCTCGAGCACGGGCGTCTTGGTGGTGACCAGGCCGAGGACGACCAGCTTGTCGTCGGCGACCTCGGCGAGCGGCCCGAAGCCGCCAGAGCGCTCGTCGTCGTACTCGAGCAACAGCCGGTCGGCGTCGATGCCACCGAGGACCTGCCGCGCGATCGGCTCGTAGCCGCCGGCGACCAGCCAGCGGCTGTGCTGGTTGCCGCGGCACAGGTGGAAGCCGAAGGTCGCGGGCCTGCCCGCCTCGATCACCGCGTTGTCCAGCGAGATGCCGTACGAGAGCCAGCGCTCGGCCGGCCACCCGCGCGACTCGTAGAACGCGCGCCAGGCCGGGTCGACCAGCAGCGGGTAGTGGGGCGCGTCGAGCTGGATATAGGTGCAGCCGAGCCGGTTCAGCTCGCGGACCTCGTCGCGGAGGATCTCGACCACGTCCTCCATGAAGGCGTCGAGGGTCGGATAGGCGTCCATCGACCGGTGCCGCGACCAGAGGTTCGCGAACAGGGTCGGGCTCGGCAGCGTGACCTTGCCGATCCGGTCCGTGGTCGCGCGCAGGAAGGTCAGCTCCTCGGCGGCCAGCGGGCGACGCCGCCGCAGCGGCGCGACCACGCCGAGGTCGGGCGGGCGCGGGACGGAAGCGTCGCCGACCACCTCCGAGTGCCACTCGCCCCACAGCCACGCATCCATGTCGATCCCGGCGAAGCCGTCGACCGCGGCGGTGAGCTGGCTCTGGAAGGAGTCCCTGCGCTGCTCGCCGTCGGTGACGACCGGGCAGCCCGCCGCCTCCTGGAGCGCGACGACCTCGCGGACCGCCCGGTCCTCGACCCGCTTGAACGCCTGCTGGTCGAGCGTCCCCGCCGCCAGCGCCTCTCGCGCCTCGATCAGGTACCGCGGCCGCAGCAGGCTGCCCACGTGCTCCGCCCTCGCCGTCACCACCATGGCCGCCCTCCAGACCGGGAACCGGAATCAGCCGCCACGCAAGCATAACCGCAGGCCCCGTCGGGGCCGCCCCGGGGCGCTCAGGCACGGTCGGGCGCGGTCGGGTCGGTCGACCCTCGCGGCCGCGATCGACGAGTTCAGCCGCAAGCTGGGCTGACTGGCTGATCAGCCCGGATTTGGCTCGCGACGGCCGTCTCCGGGATGGGGGAGCTCGCCGGCGATGCGCTTCCAGGGAAGCATCCAGCCGGTCTCGGCCTGGGTCGAGCGGACCTCGAGCACGCGGGCGCCCCAGCTGCGCAGTTTGCGGACGCTGTGCGGGTACTGGGGGTGGCGGGCGAGGGCGGGACCGACGTTGGGGGCGACCACGATCGGCGTGCCGAGCGCCAGGTACTCGCACAGCAGGCTGAGGGCGAGCGTGTCGGCGATGCCCGCCGCCAGCTTGTTGATGGTGTTGAAGGTCGCGGGCGCCACCACCAGCGCGCCGGCGCGCGGGAACAGGTCGGGCTCGCCGGGGCGCTTGTAGTCGTGGCGCACCGGGCGGCCCGACAGCTCGGCCAGCTCGTCGAGGTCGACGAACCTGGTGGCCAGCGGCGTCGCGACCACACAGACGTCCCAGCCGGCCAGCTTCGCCAGCTCGACCAGCCGTCCCGCCTCGGCCGCCGGAGGCGCTCCGCACACGACGCAGTAGAGGACGTCTTCTCGGCTCATGGATGCCATTGTCCGCACGTGAACGACCGTTCACGCCAGTGTGCACCAAGGAGATCGACCGTCCGGTCGAACGATCAGCGAACCATCAGCCGGGGCAGCAGACTATCAGCAGGGGCGCGGGTCCCAGGGCGGGAGCTGCGGCTGAGAGCCGGCGGCGCTGGGCGGGGAGGCCGGACTGGACGCCGAGGTGGCCGGCGCCCCGGACGAGCCGCCCGCCGAGCCGCCGGACGCGCTGCCGCCCGAGCCGCTCGACGCGCCCGCGCGGATGGAGCGGAAGTCGGTGCCGAGCACCAGCACCAGCGAACCGGGGGCGAGGCTCGAGTCGGTGAGCCGGCGGACCGGGCCGCCCACCGAGACCACCTGGTCCAGGGCCTGAGCGGCAGCCTCCTGGCCAGGCGCCGCGTAGATCGTGGTCCGGCCGGTCGAAGCGGCATTGCCGCCGTTGCCGGCCTGGAACCCGAGCCCCCGCAGCGACCCCGCGGCGCGGTTGGCGAGCCCGGAGCGCCGCGTGCCGTTGCGCACGCTGACCTTCACGTCGGCGGGCTTGACGGTCGAGCCGCCGGTGGTGCTCGACCCGCCCTGGCCGGCGCTGGTCGCCGGGGGCTGCTGGCCGAGGAAGCTGGCGAGCACGCGGCCGGTCTCCCCTTGCTTGGGGAGCAGCACCTGCTCCCAGTGCGCGGGGTCCCGGAAAGCCTGCTGGAAGCCCGGCTGGCCGGACCGCAGCACGGTCAAGCCCTGGTGGACGGCCACGTCGGTCGGGATCGTCTGGCTGGCGAGCTGGGACGGGTCGAAGGAGCGGAACTGTCCGGCGAGCCTAGTCGCCTCGCCGATCGAGAGACCTTCGTCCTTGGTGAGGCCGTGCACCAGCGAGCCGATGAAGCCGTTGGCGCGCAGCGGGTTCGCCAGGCCCTTGTGGAGCGCGGTGGCGGCGAGCACCCGCAGGAAGGTCTGCTGACGACGGATGCGGCCGAGGTCGAAGCCCGGGTCGTAGCGCCAGTTCCCGTTCGCGTCGCGGTACTGGAAGTAGCGGCTGCGCGCGAGCGCCAGCGCCTGGTTGCCGTTCAGCCGGACGCAGCCTGGCGAGGCGATGTTCAGGCCGGACTGGTTGTGCCCGTCCTTCCAGTCGCGCACGGGGACCGGGAAGTCCATCTGGATCCCGCCGAGGGCGTCGACCACCTGGCGGAAGCTGTCGAAGTTGACCAGCAGGTAGTGGTTGATGTCCAGGCCGAAGGCGTGCTCGATGGTCTGGATGAGCTGGTCGGGCCCCTTGTCGAAGGCCGAGTTGATCTTGGCGGAGCCGTTGGTGCCGGCGATCGGCACGTAGAGGTCGCGCGGGATCGACAGCAGCCGCGCGGTATGGCTCGCCGGCACGATCCTGACCAGGATGATGACGTCGGCGCGCTGCCCCGCGACCTTGCCGAAGTTGTCCGAAGAGTTGAGGCCCTGGCGGGTGTCGGAGCCGACCACCAGCATGGTGAAGGGCTTCCCGGCCGCGGGCGACTTGCCGAGCGACGGCAGCCTGATGGTGGCGATCTGGCCGAACCGCAGCCGTGCGTAGCCGTAGGTGCCGGCGATGCCAACCACCACCACCGACACCACCACGAGCAGGGCGATCAGGATCTTGCGGCGGCGTCCCGATTCCTTGGGCGCCGGCGCCGCGGACGGCAGCGCGCCACGGATGGCCTTCCGGACATGGTCCGGAAGCGGCGCCGTGCCCGGCTCGTTCAGATCCTGTCGGCTCATGGCGTGACGGCGCGAACGGTACCGCGGCGCATCGCACCTCCCGTCCCCGCCGTCCTGCCTCCGTGCATCAGAAACGACCCGGTCGCCCGGATCGACGTGCATGCCTTGGTAAGAAACAGTAGCAAGCAACGTCCTTTTGCGTACGGCCTACCCCGATCGATACACGCTCGAACCGTGTCGTGGGTTTCAGTTCCGAAGCCTTCCGGTCGCTGTTGCGGCACGATCGCGGCAGCGGATAGGCCGCAAGTGCCATCCGACCGCATTGAGGGATTTATGGCATACTGCCGCCATGGCCCAGGAGACCGAGCACCACAATCATCACGACGAGCGCGCCGGCAAGAACGGCCACGAGCACGCCCACGACCTTGGGGCGCGCGGGCTCTGGCGGCGCCTCGCGGAGGTGGTCGCGCCGCACGGCCACGACCACGCCCACGGCACCGACGCCTCGCTGGAGGCCAGCGGGAGAGGCCAGCGCGCGCTGCTGGTCTCGGTGCTCGGCCTGGGCGTGACCGCGCTGCTCCAGGCCCTGGTGGTCTGGCGCTCCGGCTCGGTCGCGCTGCTCGGCGACACCCTGCACAACTTCGCCGACGCGCTGACCGCGGTGCCGCTGGCGGTGGCGTTCCGGCTCGGGCGGCGGCCGCCGAACCGCCGTTACACCTACGGCTACGGCCGCGCCGAGGACCTCGCCGGCATCGTGATCGTCGCCTTCATCTTCGCCTCCTGCGCGATCGCGGGCATCGAGGCGGTCCGCCGGCTGCGCCACCCGGGCGAGGTGCACTACCTGGGCGCGGTTGCCGCGGCCGCGCTGGTGGGCTTCGCCGGCAACGAGCTTGTCGCCCGCTACCGGATCCGGGTCGGACGCCAGATCGGCTCGGCCGCGCTGGTCGCCGACGGGCTGCACGCCCGCAGCGACGGGTTCGCCTCGCTCGCCGTGCTGGTCGGCGTGATCGGGGTCGCGCTCGGCGTGCCGCTCGCCGACCCGCTGGTCGGCCTCGCGATCACCGTGGCGATCCTGGTGGTCGGCTGGGACGCCGCCAGGCAGGTCTACCGGCGGCTGATGGACGCCGTCGACCCCTCGCTGGTGGACCGCGCCGAGCAGGTGCTGCGCTCGACCCCGGGTGTGCTCGGCGTCGGCGAGCTGCGCGTGCGCTGGATCGGGCACCGCCTGCGCGCCGAGTGCGCCGTGGTGGTCGACCACCGGCTGAGCGTGGTCCAGGCGCACCGGATCGCCGA
>JBEDUQ010000291.1:0-34659 GCA_040414855.1 Actinomycetota bacterium | reverse complement strand
CGACTGGGACCTCATGTGCTCCCGCATCGCCGACACCACCCCCTGGTGGGAGCCGGGCACCCAGACCGGCTACCACGCCTACACCTTCGGCTACATCGTCGGCGAGCTGGTCCGCAGGGCGACCGGCAAGCGCATCTCGGAGGTGCTGCGCGAGGAGGTGGCCGGGCCGCTGGGCGTGGCCGACGAGCTGTACTTCGGCATGCCCGCCTCCGAGCTGGGCAGGGTGGCGCGGCAGGAGGACGCGCCCGGGGGCCCGGAGATGCTGGCCGCGATACCCGACGACTCGCCGATGTTCCGCGCGGGACCCAAGACGACCTGGCCCGACGCCGAGTTCGGCAACCGCCCCGACATCCTCATGGCCGACATCCCGGCCGGCGGCAAGATGTCCGCAAGGGCGATCGCCCGCATGTACGCCGCGCTGATGGGCGAGGTCGACGGGGTCCGGCTGCTGTCGCCGGAGCGGCTGCGAGAGGCCTCGGCGGTGGCCATGCGGGGCGTCGACCAGGTCTTCGGCAACCCGGTGACCTGGGGGCTCGGCTACAGCATCGGCCAGCTCGGCAGCACCGCCGACGCCAGCCCCACGGTCATCGGCATGGGTGGCGTGGGCGGCTCCTGGGCCTGCGCGGACACCGCCACCGGCACCGCCATCGCGGTGGCCAAGAACCTGCTCAGCGCCGATTTCAGCACCGCCGAGCGGATCGCCGGCATCGTCGCCGAGGCCGTCGCCGGCGACTGACTTCCCCTGGGTGGAAGGCTGGCCGGGGCAGCCTCCGGCCCGCCGCGGCTTGGGGTCGAGCATCGCCTCGCCTTTGGCTCTCACCAGACGTACGATCGTCCAGTCCGGCTTGAGGAAATCGGCCGGATCGTGAGAACTGAGTGAGGAAGGCGGCGCGATGTTCGACGAGAAATACCTGATCGTGATCGTCGTGGTGGCGTTGCTGTTCGGTGCCAGCCGGCTCCCCAGCATCGCCCGAAACCTCGGGCTGGGCATCAAGGAGTTCAAGCACGGCATCAGGGATGCCACGGACGATGACGACCAGGACCAGACTCCCAAGGCAACCGGTAACGAGCGTCCTCCCTCGAGCTGAGCCGCTTCGCCGGCGTTTGCGGGGATGAGCCATGCGGGTCCCGACCCGTCACCGTGTGCGTCGCCTTCGGGACAACCCCGAAGGCCGTATGACCGTCGTCGAGCACCTCACCGAGCTCCGGGAGCGGCTGCTGCGCTGCGTGCTGGCGCTGGTGGTCACCAGCACCGTGGCGTTCGCGGTCCTGTACGAGCCGGTGCTGCGGTTCGTGACGCGGTCCTACTGCACCATCCCCGCCAGCTACCGCGTCGCCACGGCCGGTGGCGGCTGCAAGCTGCTCGCCCTCGGGCCGCTGGACCCGATCGGCATCCGCATCCGCGTCTCGCTGACGGTCGGGCTGCTGCTGGCCATGCCCTACCTGGCCTGGCAGCTGTGGCGGTTCATCACCCCGGGCCTGAAGCGCAGCGAGAAGCGGTATGCGATCCCGTTCGCGCTGGCCAGCACGATCCTGTTCGCCATGGGGGTGGCGGTGGCCTTCTTCACGCTGCCCAAGGCGATCGGCTTCCTGGTGGGGATCGGCGGCAGCAGCCTGGCCACCTTCTTCCAGGCCGACCGCTACCTGCGGTTCGTGCTGTTCATGGGGCTGGCGTTCGGGTTGACCTTCGAGTTCCCGTTGGTGCTGATATTCCTCTCGCTGGTCGGGATCCTGTCGTCCCGGGCGATGCTCAAGGCCTGGCGGGGGGCGGTGGCGATCATCACGGTGGCCGCCGCGGTGATCACGCCCAGTCAGGACCCGATCAGCATGTTCGCCATGGCGATCCCGATGTGGGTCTTCTACTTCGCCGCCGCCGGGGTGGCCAGGTGGTTCATCGAACCGGCGCGCGCGCGGCGACGGGCCCAACTGGAGCACCCGACCGGCACCCTGGAGCAGCCAACCAGCACCCTGGAGCAGCCCTGACGCGGCGGGAGCGCATCGGTCGTCGAAGCTGGACCGCAGGACTATCGTTGGCGAAACCGAGCATGCAAGGAGGCGAGGATGGACACGATCGGGCCGTGGGAGCTGCTGATCATCGTGGTCATCCTGGTGGCGCTATTTGGCGCCAGCCGGCTGCCCAAGATGGCCCGCGGGCTCGGCGAGGGTATCCGCGAGCTCAAGAAGGGCATCTCCGAGGCCAGCAGCCCCACCGCGGACAGCGAGCCCTCCCCTTCCGCCGAGCAGGACACCAGCGGGCGGGCGGAGCAGCCGTCGGGTTCGGCCGACCAGCCTTCGGACTCCGCCGACCAGCCACCCACACCGACCGATCCGGCCGACCAGCCGCACTTACCGACGCGATAGCCCTTCACGCGGAGGCCGGCATCGGGCGCTGCCTGGCCCGGTCGGAGAGGTCAGCGCGCGCGGCGGCCGAGCAGCCGGAGCAGCGCCCAGATTGCCGCGGTTGCCCAGACTGCTCCCGCGGCGATCGCCAGGTTCCTCGGATAGTCGCCTGGCAGCAGCGAGTCGTTGCCCGGCTGGGTCGCTCGCCCGTAGCCGAGCAGCAGCGGCACGCTCATCAGCGCCAAGGTTCCGGAGACGATCAGCGCCGCCCGGGCGGGTGGTTGCAGGGCCGCGGGCAGGCGCCGCACCACCAACCCGACCCCCAGCACCGCCGGGACCAGCAGCAGGTCGTGGGCGAGCAGCCCGCCGAGGAACCAGCGCAGCCAGCTCGCCGGCACCGTGGAGGCGGCGTCGCGGAACAGCCCTACCAGTCCCCAGGCCATCAGCAGGGCGCCCACGGCCAGCAGCGTCCACCACATCCGCCCGTACCGCGCCGGCCCGCCAATCACAGCACCTCCACCTCCGTGACCCACTTGGTCTGGAGGACGCCTGGGTTGTTGGGAGCGATGAGCCGCAGCGGGTGGCCGTGATCCAGGTGCAGCGGCGCGCCGTCGACCTGGAGGGCCAGCAGGGTGTCGGGATGGCGGGCATGGCTGTCGGAGATGCGGGCAGCCGAGTAGGGCCCGCGGGACTGCAGCGAGCGGAGCACCACCGGCCCTCGCGCGGCGCCGGCCTCCTCCAGCAGGTCGCGCAGCGGGACGCCGCGCCAGCGGGCGCTGTAGCTCCAGCCCTCCACACAGGAGATCGGTAGCCGGACCTCGCGAGTCGGCCGGGCACGGATCTCGTCCAGCGACAGCTCCAGGGGTCGGGCGACCCGGCCGTGGACGCGGAGCCGGTAGCCGGCGCCGTTGCGCACGTCCACGACGCCGAGGTCGCGTGCCTGGTGGTTGACGGGCAGCCCCTGGGGACCGATGCCTGGGCGGCGGGGGGCGAGCAGAGCCAGCCGCCGCAGGGGCTCCACAGCCGAACCGACGGTGGTGAGCGCGACCGCGCCGGCGGCCGCGGCGACGGCGAGCAGGAAGCGGCGGCGATCCAGCCGAGTGGGGTCCGCCACCTCGGCGGCGACCCGGTCGCGGAGGGCGTCGGCGGCCACGGTGAAGGTGGCGCCGACGTGGATGACCAGTGCGCCGATCGTTATCCAGGCGGTCCAGTAGTGGGCGGTCTTGAAGAAGAACTGGTACGGGTACCAGTAGTCGATGTTGGTGACGCCCGTGACCAGCAGGAAGATCGACCCGCCCACCAGCGGGACCAGCGCCGCCCGCTCCACGGTGTGGGCGAGGCCGCGCACCGGCGGCCGCTGCCAGAGGTGCGGGTAGACGGCCCACAGCTTGCCGAGCAGCAGCGGAATGGTCGCCAGGCCGCTGAAGACGTGCATACCCTGGGTCACCCGGTACAGCCAGGCCGGCCGGGCCGGCCAGGGGAACCAGGGAAGCGACGTCTGCGCCGCGTGGGACAGCAGGCCGGTGGCGAAGCAGACGGTGAACGCGACGCCGAGCGCGATCCCCAGGATGGTCGCGGAGCGCTCGTGGCGCGCCGGGCTCGAGAACGGGAGCTCTGGCGGGCGGGGCATCAGGCGCTCCGGCGGGGGCTGGCCCGATCCCGTGTGCGGACGAGCCGTTCGACCACCGCCAGCGAGCGTGGACTGGAAACCAGCTCGCCTGCCTCCAGCGCCGCCCGGAGGTCTTCGATCCTGTCGAGGTCGCGGAGCGGTGGCAGCAGGCCGGTCCGCAGGCCGAGCCGCCCGGCTCGCCGCAGCGTCTCCTCGAGCACCTGGTCGCTGCCCATGGGCACGCCGGTGAACAGCTCGGCCGGCGGTGGGGCCGCGGATCCGTCGATCGCGATCAGGTAGTAGCCGCCGTCCAGCGCCGGTCCCAGTACGACGTCGACCCGGTTCAGGAGCTCGAATGCGGCTTGGCACCAGTCGCCCGGCAGGTGCGGGGTGTCGGCGCCGACGATCGCCAGGCGCGTGGCGCCGGACGCGTGCAACGCCTCGGCGCAGGCGGCAAGGCGGTCGCCGAGGTCGCCGTCCACCTGCGGCAGCAGCTCGAACCCCGGTGCCAGCGCCGCCATCCGCTCCCGCGCTGCCGCGGGCGCGAAGCAGAGCCACGGGTCGGCCTCGACCGTGGCGACCAGGGTGAGCGTGTCATCCAGCATCGCCGCCGCCACGGCCGCCGCGCCCTGCTCGCCGAGCGCCGCCGCCAGCCGCGTCTTGGCCAGCCCGGCGACCGGCTCCTTGGCGATCACGGCCAGCGCGGGCCGGCTCATCCTGCCTCCTGGTCGTTCGGGTCGGGCAGGCGGCGGGCCGCCCGCCGCGCCAGCAACCGGCAAGCCACCACGGTCATGTGGCACGCCGCGCGGACGCTTCCCGTCAGCGAGCCGCCGACCTTGCTGCGCCCTGCGGCTCGCCGGTGATACCGCACCGGCACCTCGGCCACGCGCAAGCCCGCCAGCGCGGCCCGGCCGACCATCTCCAGCGGCCAGCCCTGACCGCGGTCGGCGACCCCGAGCCGTACCAGCAGGTCACGGCGTATGGCGCGGAACGGGCCGAGGTCGGAAAGGCGCACGCCGAACAGCAGCCCGCATGCCGCCCCCAGCACGACGTTCTCCACCACCGCAAGGACGGACAGCGCTCCGGGGTCGCGATGGCCGCGCACCCGGGATCCGAGCACCAGGTCGGCCTCGTCCCGCAGCACCGGCCCGGCGACCGCCGCCAGGTCGGCGCCGTCCAGGGAGCCGTCGGCGTCGGCGAAGGCGATGACCCGCGCGCGGGGCGAGGCCTGGACGCCGGCCCAGCAGGCGGCGCCGAAGCCGCGCCGGGGCTCGGAGACAACCCGCGCGCCCAGAGCGGCGGCGACCTCGGCGGTACCGTCGGCCGAGCCGTTGTCGACCACGACGAGGTCCACGCCGGCCGGAAAGGACGCCAGCGCCGCCGGCAGTGCCGCCGCCTCGTTGAGCGCGGGCAGCACCACGGTGACTCCGGCCAGGTCCAGGTCTCCGTCCATGCCAGCCAGGCTGCTCCAGGATCCTGACGGAGTGGGGACGGGGTTCTTACGAACCTGCTACGGCGGGTCTGGCGAGGTGTCGCCCGCCATAGGCTTCGGCACGTGCACACCGAGACGCCACAGGGAGGGACCGTCGACCGGCGAGAGCCGGGCGGGGGCGAGGCCCCGGCCGCGCCGGAGGGGCCAGAGACGCCGGCGGTACCGGCCGCGCCAGCCCTGCCGACGGCGCCGGCCTTCGCGCGGGCGACCTGGGCGGCCGGCGTGGCGGTGCTCGCCGGAGGGGCGCTCGGCTGGCTCTGGCTCCGCCACTGGGGACGCGTCCCGCTCAGCGTGCCGAGCCAGCCCTGGTACCACTGCTTCCCCTTCTATGTCTTCCCGCACCCGGTGGTCGCCTTCGGGTGGGCGGCGGTCGCGCTGCCGATCGCGCTCGCAGCCGCCGCCACGGCGATCGTCATGGCCGGCGCGCGGATCCGCTGGCCGTTGCGGCTGGTCTGCTCCGCGGTGGCGGTGTTCGTCCTGGCTCTGGCGGTGGCGGCGGTCGGCGGCGGGCCGCGTGCCTGGTGGGCGCCGTTCGACTACGCCGGCGAGTATCCGGCCGGGGTGCGCCTGGTCGGCGCGATCCCGTTGTTCCTGCACCGCTTCGCCATCCTGCTGCCGGAGTTGCCGACGCACGCCCAGGGGCACCCGGCCGGCGCGATGGTGTTCTACGGCGTGGTCTGGAGGATCCATCCCGGGCTGATGGCCTCCGCCGTTGCGACCGTCGGCGCCGGCGCGCTCGGCGTGGTGGCCGCGGGGGCGTTGAGCCGAGACGAGCTCGGTGAGCGCGCCGGCCGCCTGGCGGTGGTGCTGTGGTGTCTCAGCCCAGGAGTGGTGCTGTATGTGGCGACCTCGGCCGACGCGGTGTTCGCCACCGTGCTCGGCCTGGCCGCGCTTGTCAGCCACCGCGGCCTGCTACGCCGGTCCTGGGGGTGGACCGTGGCCGGCGGAGCGCTGCTGTGGGCCGGATCGATGCTGACCTACTCCGCTGTGCTGCTGCTCGTGTTCCTGGCGGTCAGGGCCGCCGGCAGGCTGCGACCGGAGCCCGCCTGGGTGCTGTGGTGGGCCGCCTGCACCGCCGCGGTGGTGGTCGGCCTGGCGATGGCGCTTCGGCTGTGGACCGGCTACGACCCGCTCGGTGCCGTGCGGGCGGTGCACCACGCCTACCAGGCCGCGCCCGGCTCGGCGCGGCGGCCGGCGCTGCCCTGGATCCCAGGCGACGTGCTCGCGTTCGGCGGGATGCTCGGCGTCCCGCTGCTGGGTGCGCTGGCAGCGCGTGGCGTCTCGGTGGTACGCGAGCGCGCCTGGGCATCGGTGGACGCCGCCGCCATGGCTACCCTCCTGGTGGCGGCGAGCTGGGGGTTCAGCAGGGGCGAGGTGGAGCGCATCTTTCAGTTCCTCGTGCCGCTGCTGCTGGTCCCGGTCACGCGGCAGCTGCTGGCCTGGCGCGCGCGTCCAGGGGTGGTGGGCGCGTTGCTGGTGACGCAGACCCTGGCGGTGCAGATGCTGTTCGCGACCCGCTGGTAGCGCGCCCTATCCGGCCTGGGCCCGGGCGCCGACCGGGGCGCGTAGCGGAGCCGTCGCCAGCTCAGCCATCCCAGCCGCGAAGGGGACCTCGGCGCGGAAGCCGAGCCGCTCGGCCGCCAGCGCCGGCGATGCGGCCACGTGCCGGACATCCCCGGCTCGCCAGCCGCCGACCACCTCGGGTCGTGGCCCGCCGGTGTGGGCGGCCAGCGCGGCCGCCAGCTCCCCGATGGTGTGGGGCTCGCCCGAGGCGATGTTGAACACGCCGGCGACCGGCTCGGGTGTCAGCAACGCCAGCAGGTTCGCCCTGGCGACGTCGCGCACGTGGACGAAGTCGCGCCGCTGCGCCCCATCCTCGAGCACGCGGGGCGCCCGGCCCGCCGCCAGGGCACTTCGGAAGATCGCCGCCACGCCCGAGTAGGGCGTGTCGGCCGGCATGCGTGGGCCGTAGACGTTGTGATAGCGAAGCGCGGTCACCACCGGCCCGCCCTCGCGCATGCTGGCCTGCGCAAGGTGCTCCTGGTGCAGCTTGGTGGCCGCGTACACGTTGCGCGGGTCCGGCGGCGCGTCCTCGCCGATCGGCACGGCGGCCAGTTCGCGGCCGCAGCGCGGGCAGGCGGGCTCGAACAGTCCGGCCGCCAGCCGCGCCGGCTCGCGTGGCCCTGGCCGCACGGCGCCGTCGCGTGCGCAGCGGTAGGCCCCCTCGCCGTACACCACCATCGAACTTGCGAGCACTAGCCGGTCGGGCCGCTCGCGGGGCGGCCTGCGGTGGATGGCGGCCAGCAGCTCGGCGGTGCCGAGGTCGTTGTCCCGGACGTAGTCGCCGATGTCGGCGAGCCCCTGCCCGAGCCCGACCATGGCGGCCTGATGGCAGACGGCGTCGACCCCGCCCAGCGCCGCGTCCAGCGTGGTCGGGTTCAGGCCGCCCGGCAGATACTCGACGTCGTCGCGGAGGTAGTCCGGCGGGCCGGCATGGGCGCGCGGGTGCAGCCGGTCGACCACCACCACCTCGTGGCCACGATCGGCGAGCGCGTCGGCCACGTGGCTGCCGATGAACCCGGCACCGCCGGTGAGCAGGATCCGCATGGCGTGGCAGCGTGGCGTTCCCTCACGGCCCGGTCAAGGGCTGGCGTGCTTACAAACTTCATACGGTTGCGGCCGGGCGGCTTTGCGCCGGTCGTCGCCGCTGGCAGCATGGGTCCATGAGCGGAGAGCTGGTCCTGGTGGTCGACGACGAGCCGACCGTCCGCGAGGTGGTCTCCCGCTATCTGGAGCTCGGCGGCTATCGCGTGACCGTCGCCGGGGACGGGCACGAGGCCCTGCGCCTCGCCCTGTCCGCCCAGCCCCCTCCAGACCTGGTGATCCTGGACCTGATGCTGCCGGGCATCGACGGGCTCGAGGTCTGCCGCCAGCTTCGCGCCACCGCGTCGGTGCCGATCGTGATGCTGACCGCCCGAGGCCATGAGGCCGACCGGATCGTCGGGCTGGAGCTGGGCGCGGACGACTACGTGGTCAAGCCGTTCAGCCCGCGCGAGCTGGTCGCCCGGGTCCGCAGCGTGCTGCGCCGCACCCGGGGCGACCCGGCTTCCCCGCAGAGCCGCGTGCACGCCGGCGACGTGATGGTCGACCCGGCGACCAGAGAGGTCGAGGTCGCCGGTCGTCCGGTCTCGCTGACCGCGCGGGAGTTCGAGCTGCTGCTGTTCCTGGTGCGGCACCCACGCCAGGTGTTCACCCGCGGCCAGCTCCTGCAGCAGGTCTGGGAGTACACCTGGCTCGGGGACACCTCGACCGTCACCGTCCACGCCCGCCGCCTTCGTGAGAAGGTCGAGGACAACCCCTCCGACCCGCAGCGCATCCAGACCGTCTACGGGGTCGGCTACCGCTTCGTGCCACGGGAGCCGCCCGCGTGACCGGCCACCGGCGGACGTCGATGGTGGCCGGCGCGATCTTCGCCGCCGGGCTGGCCGTCAGCGTCGCGGTCGCGGCGGCTGTCGACGTCCCCGTGCACGACCTGGTCCTGCTGCTCGGGTTCACCACCGTCGGGGCGGTCGCGGTGGTGCTGATCGGGCTGGCGGTCCAGGGCGGCCTGCGGCGACGCCGTGCCGGGGTCGCCAGGCACCTCGGGCTCACCGCCGTGGTCACCGCCGGAGCGGGCCTGGCCGCGATCCAGGCCGCCAGCTCGGCCATGCTGGTGAGCCAGCACGACCTGACCGTCGTGCTGGTGTCGCTCCCGGTCGCGGTCGGCGCCGGTATCGCCTACGGGATCGCCAGCTCGCGTGCCATGGTGACCGATCTGGAGGCGCTGGCCGCCCGCGCCGCCGCCCTGGAGGCGGGTACCGGCCAAGCTGATCCAGGGCCCGCCGCGTGCCCCGGCGAGGCTGCTCGCTCCGGCGCGGCCCGCGCCTCCGTGGCCGGCGCGCGGCAGGGCGGGACCGCGGAGGTGGCCACCGTCGCCGAGGCGCTCGACGCCGCCGAGGCGCGCCTGGCGGCCGCACGCGAGCGGGAGCGGGCCATGGATGCCAGCCGCCATGACCTGATCGCCTGGATCTCCCACGATCTCCGCACGCCGCTGGCGAGCCTGCGCGCACTCGCCGAGGCACTGGCCGACGGCGTGGCCATCGACCAGGCCACCCGCAGCCGCTATCTCGCCGGCCTGATCGGCCACGTCGACCGCCTCACCGGTCTGGTCGACGCCCTCTTGGAGCTGTCGCAGGTGGAGGCGGGCACGCTCTCCTTCGAGCTGGAGCCGGTCTCCCTGCCAGAGCTGGTCGGCGAGGTGCTGGCGGGCTTCGAGGCCGAGTCCGCCGCGGGTGGGGTCCGGCTCGAGGCGGCCGTCGGCTCCCAGGGAGCACTGGTCCTGGCCGGCCGCGACCAGCTCAACCGGGCGCTCGCCAACCTCGTGCACAACGGCATCCGCCACACCAAGCCGGGCGGTCGGGTACTGGTCAGCATCGGGCAGCGGGCCGATGGGGGAGCGGTGACGCTGCGGGTCCGCGACGGCTGCGGCGGCATCGCCGAGCCCGACCTGCCGAGGGTGTTCGACCGGCTCTGGCGCGGCGATCCAGCCCGCTCCTCACGGGGCGCGGGTCTGGGCCTGGCGATCGCCCGCGGGTTCATCGAGGCGCACGGCGGCACCATCGCGGTGGCCAACATCACCGGCGGCTGCGAGTTCACCGTGGAGCTACCCTGCCCCTCCACCCGAGCCGCTCGGGCAAACCCTCGCGTCAGGTAGGAGTGTCGGCGCCAGGCGGCAACCCAGTCTGGTTGGAGACCGGCCCGCGGGATAGTCAAACGACGAGCCGCCGCTGGGGCCGGGCTCGTGCGATCGGTCCGGCCGTTTCCGTCCGGCGCGGCACGGCCGTCACGAGGAGCCAATGCCCATGGGCATCCCCGAGGAACCGAAGGCGACGTGCACCAGCGGTCCGATCCTGGTGATCGACGACGACGCGGCCGCACGCGATCGTTCCGTGCGAGAGCTTCGCGTGCAGGGTCAGCCGGTGCGGGAGGCACCGACGCTGCAGTATGGGCTCCGCTTGGCCACGCTGGACCCGCCGTACCTGATCGTGCTGGGTCACGGCCAGCGCGACGGGAACCTGGAATGGCTGGTCGCGCGCCTGCGAGATCACCCTCGGACCGCGGTGATCCCCGTCCTGCTGCCGGCTGGCCAGGCTGGCCAGGAGGCGACCGTGGTGCTCGAGCATGAGCTCCACGCGCGGCCTGTCGGCCGTCTGCTGGAGCGACTGCTGCGGGGTCGCACACCCGATCGGCATGACGACGACTGACCTGAGAGCTTCTACCCGGGAGCGACCCAGAAGGCGATGTCGGTGAGGGCCAGGTCGGTATAGCGGGCGCCGGGGTAGATCGAGGTCACCTGCAGCGTGACCTTGCGGGTCAGGCCGAAGTCCCGATCGACCCGCTGGCGGGCGGCGGTGTCGGTCAGGCTCGCCTGCACCGTGTGTTGGTCGGTGCGGATCACGACTCCACGGATGCGGCTGTTGTCGGTGCGCAGCTCGGGCGTCTTGGCGTAGCCGTTCACCAGGGCGATGCGGACGAGGTGCACCGGGCTCGAGAACCTGTAGGTCAGGGTCTGGCCGACCCCGTCGCCGTCCACGGCGCTGTGGCTGTTCCAGGCCGTGCGGGGGTTGCCGTCCAGCGTGTTGCGGATCCAGTAGGTCACGTCTCCGTCTGGAGGCAGCTCGCTGGAGGCGCTGGCGGAGATGGATCCTGGGTCCAGCTTGACCGGCGCGGAAGCGGCCGCGGCGGGGGCGCTGGTCGCCTTGGACGGGGAGGCGGGACCTTGCGTGCGGAGTGAGGCGGCCAGGACCGCGGCGAGCGCCGCCGCCACGGCGGCGATGCCCAGCAGGATGAGCGGGGCGCGCCAGCGCCAGGGCGCACCTGGCGCCAATGAGGCGGGCAGGGGTGCCTGCGCCGGCTCCAGCAACGCGCTGCAGTACCGGCACAGCAGGCGCGACGCCGGGTTGGGTTGCCCGCACTCTGGACATGCCATGCCGGCGTCGCCGGTGATGACCTCGCCGGTGGTGCCGTAGCCGGTGGTGCCGTAGCCGGTGTCGTCGCCGCCCTCCGCGATCGGGTTGTTCCAGGACAAGGCCGAGCCGCAGTTGGCGCAGAACCTGTCCGCGGCCACGGTGACGGGGCCGGCGCACTGCGGGCACTGGGCGCTGGACATCGGGGACTCCTCCGCTTGTCCCGGCGGGCTCGTCCACGGGTGCGAGCGCGGCCAGACCGTCGGTTTGGAGGGAAACCGCGCGCGCGAACGCCCGCGCGAACACCTCGCCATGGTCCTGTACCTGACCCGGCGCGACCCTAAACGTCCGGAGTGCGGTACGTGGGAGTACCTGTGCGCGTCATACCGCAGCCGTCACAACGGGCGCGTCGTCGCCCAGCTGCCCGTACCGGTGGCAGGCCACCAGGCCTCCTCCCCTGTGGTGCATCGGAAGTGGGTCCGCGCATCGGCCCAGCGCATGCGGGCAGCGGTGGCGGAACGGGCAGCCCTCGTCGGTGGGCGGCGGGGTGTCGGCCTGCTTCAGCGCGACCACGTGTGCGCGGCGGCGTCGTTGCTCCGCGGGATCAGGCACCGGAGCCGCGGCCAGGAGCGCATGGGTGTAGGGGTGACCCGGGTGGTCGCAGACCTCGCTCACGCTGCCGGTCTCCATCAACCGGCCGTGGTAGAGGACCGCGACCCGGTCCGACACGTGCCGAACGACGGCGAGGTCATGGCTGATGAACAGGTAGCTGAGCCCGAGCTCGCGCTGGAGCCGCCGCAGCAGGTTGAGGACCTGTGCCTGGATCGACAGGTCGAGCGCGCTGACCGCCTCGTCGCAGACCAGCAGGCGGGGCGACAGCATGAGCGCCCGCGCGATGGCGACACGTTGGAGTTGACCGCCGGAGAGCTGGCCCGGGTACCGGGTCGCGGTGTCGTGGTCGAGCTGGACCCGGTCGAGGGCGGCGGCCACCTCGGCACGCCGCCGGGCCCGGTTCATCGGGCGATGGGCCAGCAGCGGCTCCTCGAGGGTCTGGCCGATGGTGCGTACCGGGTTCAGCGAGCCGAACGGGTTCTGGAAGACGACCTGGATGTCGCGGGTGAGCTGCCGCCGGCGTTGGCTCGACGCCGCGGTGATGTCCTCGCCGGCGAAGCGGCAGGAGGCCGAGGACCGCGTTGCCGAGGGTCGTCTTGCCGGACCCGCTCTCGCCGACGATGCTGAGCGTCTCGCCGGCCGCGAGGGTGAGGTCGACTCCGTCGAGCGCGGTCAACGGCGCCCGGCCGTGGTCGCGGCGATACGTGACCGTCAAACCTCGGATCTCCAGCAGCGGTTGCCCGGTCCGCGCCAGGTGCGGGTTGGCGGCAAGCAGCGCGGCGGTGTAGGGATGGCGCGGTCGGTCGTACAGTTCGTCGACGGTCGCGGTCTCGACGACCTCGCCGGCGTACATCACGACGGCCCGCTCGCACTTGTCGGCGAGCACCCCAGTCGTGGGTGATGAGCAGAACGGCCATGCCGAGCCGGTCCTGCAGGTCGCGCAGCAACGCGAGGATTTCCGCCTGCACCGTGACGTCCAAGGCGGTGGTGGGCTCATCGGCAATGAGGAGACTTGGTCTGGCGGCGAGGGCCATGGCGATGCAGACGCGCTGGGCCATGCCACCCGACAGCTCGCCTGGCCGGCGGCGGAGGACGCCGACGGGATCGGGCAGGCGCATCAATGGCCGCCACGGACTCGCCCGACATGTGACACTCGGCGTCGAGCTCGTCGTCCGTGCGACGACCTGACACACGTCATCTTTGTTGGGAGGACTCGCCTGTGTCGGAACCCAGAAGCCTGGCGGAGCCGAGGATCGTGGTGGCGCACCGGGAGCACTTGTGGTGGCTGCTCGCCGAGGCGGCCCAGCTCGAGCACATGATCATGTGCCAGTACCTGTTCGCCGAGTTCAGCCTGAAGGACGGGACGGCTGAGGGGTTGAGTGGGGAGCAGGCCGAGGCGGTCAGCCGGTGGCGGCGGACGATCCACGGCATCGCGGTACAGGAGATGCTGCACCTGGCCCTGGTGGCCAACCTGATGGCGGCGATCGGTGCGGCGCCGACCTTCGGCCGGCCCAATTTCCCGCAGCGGTCGGGCTACTTTCCCAGGGGACTGGAGCTGGACCTGTTGCCGTTCGGCGAGCGGGCGCTGCTGCACTTTTTGTACCTGGAGCGCCCGGAGGGCATGGAACGCCAGGACGCACAGGGGTTCGTGCCGACGGCGCCGCCGCGCGTGCCGGTGCAGACCGACGAGGCGATGCCGCGCGGTCAGGAGTTCGCCACGGTCGGGCACCTGTACCGGGGTATTGCCGAGGGCTTGCGGGAGTTGACCGCCCGACTGGGGGAGCGGGCGGTGTTTGTGGGGTCGCCTCGCGCGCAGGCCACCCCCGAGCTGTTCCGGTGGCCGCAGCTCATCGCGGTCACCGACCTCGACTCGGCGCTGGCCGCGGTCGAGGAGATCATCGAGCAGGGCGAGGGTGCGCGTGGCGACTGGCGGGATGCGCACTACGGCAGGTTCCTGGGCATCTACGAGGAGTACCGGCAGCTGCGGCAGCGGGATCCGTCGTTCGAGCCGGCCCGGCAGGTCATGGCCGCCTACAGCCGCCAGCCGTTCGACATCCCGACACCCCTGCCGGTGATCACCGATCCCGCCACCGCGCACATCGCGGAACTGGCAGGGCTGGCCTACGAGCTGATCCTGCATCTGCTGACGCGATTCTTCACCCACACCGACGAGACCCAGGAGCAGCTCGGGATCCTGGTCAACTCGGCGATCGGGGTGATGGCCGGGGCGCTGCGGCCGCTGGGGTCGGCGCTCACGACGCTACCGGTCGGACCGTCGTTCCCGGGGTTCACGACCGGGTTCACGTTCGAGATGTATTACACGATGGGCAACCTCGTTCCCTGGCGTGAGCCCGCATGGGCGTTGCTGCACGAACGGGCCTGGCTGCTGGCCGAGCGGTGCACGGCGGCGATCGATCTCCACGGCGCCCACCAGGCGGTCCAAACCGCCCAGCAGCGGGCCGCTACGGTCGCGGCCGACCTCGCCCGTCACGTCCCAGCCGACCTCCTTGCACGCTGACGCCGAAGGCTTAGGTCCGCCGTGTCGGTGCCCTACGTGTACGTGACGCGGGGATCCAGGTAAGCGTAGGCGACGTCCACGATCAGGTTCATCAGCGTGATCGCCAGCGAGGTGACCACGGTCACCGCGAGGATGGCGGGAAAGTCGCCATTGAATACTGAGGAAACCACCCACTGGCCCATGCCCTGGAGGTTGAACACGGTCTCGGTGATCACCGCTCCACCGAACAGCGTGCCGAGGTCCATGCCGAACATGGTCACCACCGGCGTCAGGCTGGAGCGCAGGCCGTGCTTGAAGATCACCTTCCACTCGGGCAGGCCCTTGACCCGCGCGGTGCGGATGTAGTCGTGGGCCATCGTCTCGATCAGGTTGCCGCGGGTCATCCTCGCGTAGAACGCCGCGAACAGCAGCGCGAGCACCACCCAGGGCATGATCATGTGGCCCAGCCACGACCCGAAGCTCTGCCCGATCGAGACGTACCCCGTGCCCGGCGAGATCCCGAGCTTGAACCAGAACAGCCAGAGCGCCATCAGCCCCAGCCAGAAGACCGGCGCCGACACGAAGAACAGCGCCAGGCCCATCGACAGCCGGTCGAGCAGGGAGCGCCGCTTGATGGCGGACACGATCCCGATCGGCACGCCGATGCAGACCCAGACCAGCGCGGCGCCGATGGCGAGTTGCGTGGTGACGGCGATGCGGTCGAGCAGCAGCGAGCGGACCGACTGCCTGGTCGCGAACGAGAAGCCCAGTCCCGGCCAGCCGTACTGGTCGCCGGCGAACAGGTGCTTGATGAACAGGCCGTACTGCACCCACACGGGCTTGTCCAGGCCGAACTGCCGCCTGACCTCGGCAATCGCCTCAGGGGTCGGCTGCTTGCCCGCGAAGGCGACGGCAGGGTCCGTGGGCGGCATCACGAAGAAGATCAGGAAGGTGATCATCGTGATGATCAGCACGACGATCGCCACCCAAAGCAGCCGACGAACGATGTAGCGCCACATGGGTCATGAACCTTTGCTCGGCCGGCGGGCGGTGCGGCCGCACGGCCCGCACCACCCGCCGGGTCAACTCTAGGAGAGTGTCGAGGCGCTCACCTTGTTGTTGACGGCGACCTCGGTCACCGAGACGACGCTGGAGAACTGGTCGAATTCGAAGTGGGTCACGCTGGGGTTGGTGACCGTCGGCTGGGTGGCCCAGAGATACGGCACCCAGGGGACGGCCTGCTCCATGAGGGTCTTGTCGAGGTTCGCCCAGCAGGTGACCCGGTTCGGGTCGGTGGCGACGATCTTCTGGCAGTCGTCGATCTGGGTGTCGAAGTTCGGGATGTTGACCCCGGACGGGATCTTGACTCCCAGGTCACCGGCTCCCTTGGGGGTCATGCCGATCAGCGCGTAGTTGGTGTTGCCGGTGGCGATGATCGACTTGCCGTCGAACAGCGGGATGCCGAAGGTCGACGCGTCGGCGTAGTCCTTGCCCCAGCCGGCGTTCAGCGCGATCGGGATGTTGTTCTTGACGGTCTGGATGGTGGTGTAGGCGGCGGAGCTGGCGAGCTCGCGCGGCTTCACCTGGATGCCGATCTTGCCAAGGCTGCTGACGACCACCGGCTCCATGTCGACCCACGGGGTGACGTTGCGGTTGATCATCACCAGGTTCTTGCAGGCCGGCGCGTCGCACATGCCGTCCTTGTTGGTGTCGTACTTGGACTGCTTCATCTCCGCCTGCGCCTTGGCCAGGTCACCGTGGAACCCCGGGGTCGCGTAGGGGTCGTACGAGGCGGTGAGCTGGTCGTTGAGGACCGGTGGCGGAATCAGGTGGGTCGCGATCTGCCCGGCGCTGTTCCCGCCCCACGCCTGCTGCATCGCGGCCTTGTCCATGATCAGGTTGACCGCCTTGCGAACGTGGATGTCGTCGAACGGCGCGGTCGTCCAGTTCATCGTGATGTACCAGGTGCGGTCGCCCGAGTCGAGGTGCAGCAGGTTCTTCTTGGCGGGCTGCGTCACGTACTGCTGGAGGATCGGCTTCGGCGGAACGTTGGTCCACGAGGAGTCCAGCGTCCCGGCCTCGACCTTGTTGAAGATGTCGTTGAGGTTGGTGTCGATGGTGAGCGAGATGCCGTCGACGTTGTTGGTCCGCAGGTTGTCGGTGGCCTGGTCGTAGTTGGGGTTACGCACCAGGTTGAGCTTCTTGGTCGGGTCGAAGCCCGAGATCGGCTTCAGCGCCGAGCACGACGAGGCGTCGAGCTTGTCGGAGCCGGCGATCATGTAGGGCCCGGAGGAGACCACGTAGCGGCCGTAGTCGCCGGCCTTGGTGAAGCACTTGGCGACCTCTTGCGGGATCGGTGCGGCCGCTGGCATCGCCAGGCGGTACAGGAAGTCACCGGTCGGCTTGTCGAGGTGGAAGATGATCGTGGAGTCGTCGGGCGTCTCGATGCCGGAGATCGGCGCGGGCTTGGGGGCGCTGCCGTCCATGCCCTTGATGACGCCGTTGAAGTAGAAGCCGTACTGGGCCACCAGCGGCTTGGTGTTGATGCGCTCGAAGGCGTACTCGATGTCCTTCGAGGTGATCGCGCGGCTGACCGGCGGTCCGAACTTGACGCCTGCCTTGAGCTTGAAGGTGTAGGTCAGGCCGTCGCTGGAGATCGTCGGCATCGCCGAAGCCAGGTCGGGGTACAGCTTGTTCCCCGCCGCGCCGGCGACGTGCTTATAGGAGACCAGGTTGCGCACCAGCGCGTTGTACATCGCGAAGGCGGCACCGAGGTACTCACCGGTCGGGTCGAAGGCATTGGTGTAACCGAAGTCGTCCACCGCCATGCGGAGGACGCCGCCCTTCTGGACGCTGCCGCCCTGGTTCCCACCGCTGCTCCCGCCGCCCCCGCTGCCACAGGCAGCGGCGATCAGCGCAATAGTGAGGGCAAGTCCCACCATGCCGAGCGAACGTCGTCTCTTGCCCATTAGATCCTCGCCTTTCTTCACGGGATATCCACCATCGTTGGTGAGGTTGACTGCTGCGCTTACCTCCTTCCAGTCAACTCGTCAGCTCCGTTCGGACGGTCCCAGGGCATCCCGCAGCCCATCGCCCACGAGGTTGAACGAGAGCGTGGTAATGACCAGGAACGCGCCAGGAAAGACCATCATCCACCAGGCGTAGGTGAACAACTGTCCGTTGGTGGCGTCGGAGAGCATGCGGCCCCACGACGGGGTCGATTGGGGGACGCCAACACCGAGGAATGACAAGCCGGCCTCGAAGAGGATATTGCTCGGGATGATCAGCGACGTGTAAACGACGATCGGCGCCACCAGGTTCGGGAGGAGCTCTCGGAAAATGATCGAGTAGTTTCGCGCGCCGAGCGACCGGGATGCCTCGATGAATTCCCGTTCCCGCAGCGACAGCACCTGACCACGGACGATACGGGCGATGTTCGGCCAGGTGAACAGGGCGATGATGCCGATCACCAGGCTGAGTCCCGGCTGGAGAAGACCTCCCAGGCAGCCGGTGGCGGTGATCGAGCAGACCGTGGACAGCCCGATCGCGAACAGCAGCAACGGCATCGAGAGGACGATGTCGACCAGTCGCGAGACGATGGTGTCGTAGAGGCCCCCCACGTAGCCGGCGGTCATGCCCAGGACCACGCCGATCACGCTGGCGAGGCCAGTGGCCACGAAGGCGATCACCAGCGAGGTCCGGATGCCGTAGATGGTGCGCAGGAAGACGTCGCGACCGACCTGGTCGGCGCCGAACCAGAAGTGGCCGTTGGGGCCCTTGGGCAGCCCCAGGTCCGGCGTCAGCATGGTGGAGCCGAACAGGTCGTTCGGCCCGTGACCGAGAATCGCCTTGAACAGCGGCGCCGCCAGTGCGAGCACGAGCAGCACGGCGATGATGACCGCTCCAACGACCGCGGCGCGGTCCTGCATGAAGCGGATTCGGAACAGCTCCCACGAGGACCGCGCGACCGCGGCCTCGCCGCCCGATGAGGGTTGGGGCTCGATCGTCTCCTCGGTCAAGATCGGTTGGCTCACGTCGTCCTCCGCGGCCAGTCTCGCGGCGGCGACACCGCGGCCCTGGGGCGATGGATTGCCCCATGGAGGCGGGAGCGGGCGCCGCCGCCCAGCTTCACGAGCCGGATCATATCCCCTGCCCCAGGCCTCAACCTGAGAAAGACTTATGAGTTAGCGCTGGTCAGGGCGGATATTCCCGGCTCGCCCGGGTGATCATGACGGTTCACTGTACACCGGATAAAGCGAGCCAGGTGCTCTGATACGGTCGTTTGCGCGGTTGCGGCCGTCGGGCACACTCGTCAGAGCATGAGGAGCTACCAGCCATCGTGATCCCCCAAGGCGACCCGGTCTGGCCCGGTCGCTCCCGCCCGCTCGGAGCCACCTGGGACGGTGAGGGCACCAACTTCGCGGTGTTCACCGAGGGTGCCGAGGCGGTCGAGCTGTGCCTGCTCGCCGAGGACGGGACCCAGCGACGGTTCGACCTGCACGAGGTCACCGCCCACACCTGGCACGGCTACGTGCCCGGGATCGGGCCGGGCCAGCGCTACGGGTACCGCGTCCACGGCCCCTTCGACCCGCGCCATGGGCTGCGCTTCAACCCCGCCAAGCTGCTGCTCGACCCGTACGCCAAGGCGATCGAGGGGGTCGTCGAGTGGGACGACGCCGTGTTCGGCCACAAGGCGGGCGGCGACGGCCTCGAGCCGGACGGCCGCGACTCCGCTCCGTTCGTGCCGAGGTCGGTTGTGGTCCACGACGGCTTCCCGTGGGGCGACGACCGCCCGCCGGCGGTGGCCTGGTCGGACACGGTGATCTACGAGGCGCACGTGCGCGGCTTCACCATGCGCCACCCGGACGTGCCCGAGCGGGAGCGCGGCACCTACGCCGGGATGGGCTCGCCGGCGGCGATCGAGCACCTGCGCCGGCTCGGGGTGACCACTGTCGAGCTGCTGCCGGTCCACCACTACATCTCCGAGCGCGACGTGGTCGGTCGCGGGCTGACCAACTACTGGGGCTACAACTCGATCGGCTACTTCGCGCCGGAGGCGCGCTACTCGTCGTCGGGCCGTCTCGGCCAGCAGGTCGGCGAGTTCAAGGCGATGGTCCGCAACCTCCACGCCGCCGGCATCGAGGTCATCCTCGACGTGGTCTACAACCACACCGCCGAGGGCGGTGAGTTCGGGCCGACGCTGTCGTTCCGCGGGCTCGACAACCGCTCGTACTATCGGCTGCCGGACCAGGACCCGCGCGGCTACATGGACTTCAGCGGCTGCGGCAACGCGCTCAACGTCCGTAACCCGCAGGTGCTCGCGCTGATCATGGACAGCCTCCGCTACTGGGTGCTGGAGATGCACGTCGACGGGTTCAGGTTCGACCTCGCCAGCGCGCTGGCGCGCGGCTTCCACGAGGTCGACCGGCTCTCGTCGTTCTTCGACCTGATCCACCAGGACCCGGTGATCTCGCAGGTCAAGCTCATCGCCGAGCCGTGGGACGTGGGCGAGGGGGGCTACCAGGTGGGCAACTTCCCGGTGCTGTGGACCGAGTGGAACGGCCGCTACCGCGACACCATCCGGGACTTCTGGCGCGGCGCCCGGACCGGGGTCGCCGATCTCGGTTACCGGCTCACCGGCTCGTCTGACCTCTACCAGTCCGACGGCCGCAAGCCGTACGCGAGCATCAACTTCGTCACCGCCCACGACGGCTTCACTCTCGCCGACCTGGTTTCCTACAACGACAAGCAGAACCAGGCCAACGGCGAGGACAACCGCGACGGCAGCAACGACAACCGGTCGTGGAACTGCGGCGCCGAAGGCCCGACCGACGACCCTGGGATCCTGGCCCTGCGCGAGCGGCAGCAGCGCAACCTGCTCGCGACCCTGCTGCTGTCCTCGGGGGTGCCGATGCTGGTCGCCGGGGACGAGATGGGCCGCACCCAGCTCGGCAACAACAACGCCTACTGCCAGGACAACGAGGTCTCCTGGGTCGACTGGCGGCTGGAGGAGCGCCGCGAGTCGCTGCTGGCGCATACCAGGGCCCTGATCGCCCTTCGGGCCGGCCACCCGGTGTTCCGCAGGCGGCGGTTCTTCCAGGGGCACGCGCTGCACGGCTCGGGCGTCAAGGACATCGGCTGGTTCACCAGCGACGGGCGCGAGATGGACGATCCCGCATGGCACGCCCCGGACATCGCCACCCTCGGGGTGTTCCTGAACGGCGACGAGATCCCGGACCGGGGCCCGCGCGGCGACCGGATCGTCGACGACTCCTTCCTCCTGCTCCTGCACGGCGGCGCCGAGCCGGTGCCGTTCACGCTCCCGGGCCGGCCGTGGGCAGACGAGTACGAGCTGGTGATCGACACCGCGGCCGAGACCACCGCGGCCGGTACCGCCTCCGGCCGGGTCGACCCGGCGGTGGTGGCCGCCGGCGACAAGGTCGTCCTGGTCCCGCGGTCGTTCGTGATCCTCCGCAAGCGCCGCTGAGGGTCGGGGAGCCATGGTGCGCGGGCACAGGGCCGTAGGCGCGGTGGTCGCCGTTGTCGCCGTGGTCGCCGCACTGGCGCTGGCCGCGTGCTCGGCCGGGGCGGATGGCGGCGGCGCGCGCCGGGACCGGCCCGCCCCGGGCGGCAAGCCGAAGCCCGGCGAGGCGAAGGCCGCGCTGCCCCGGGCGCTCCCGGGCGACGGGCCGGTGTCCGGCAAGCTGGTCGTCCGCCACGGGGCGTTCGCGCCGAGCGAAGGGTCGGGGGTGGTGGCCAGCCGGTCCCACGCCGGCGTGCTGTGGGCGATCCGGGACGGCGGCAGCTCGCAGCCCGGCCTGCCTCGCGCCGCGCTCTACGCCTACCGGCTGGTGGGGGACCGTCTCGGCACGATCGCCGGCCGGCGCGTCCGCGCGATCCCGGTGCCAGGCGCGACCGACCACGACTGGGAGGACATCGCCACCGACGACCACGGCGACCTCTGGATCGCCGACATCGGCGACAACAGCTGCAAGCGCGCGTCGATCGTCCTCTACAAGGTCCGCGAGCCGGACCCGGCGGCGGAGCGGGCGGAGCTGCTGGCGACCTACCGGTTCACCTATCCCGACCCCGACCAGGGCTGCCGTGGCTTCGACGCCGAGTCGCTGTTCCTGGTCGACGGCGTGCCCTATGTGATCACCAAATCCGGCTTCCCGGTGGTCTACCGGGCGGTCACGCTCGACCGGCGGCGCACCACCGCGCTGCGCCGCGTGGGCGAGCTCCAGTCGGGGCTCAGCGAGCCGGTGGTCTTCCCGACCGGCGCCGACCTCTCCGACGACCACCGGCGGCTGGCGGTCGCGACCTACGCCACCCTGGCGATCTACCAGGCCAGCGACCCGTCACTGCGCGGCGAGGCGCTGGTCAGGGACCTGATCGGCCATCCCGCCAAGTGGACCGTCGAGCTCGGCTGTCTGCTGTGCCCCCTGGACCAGCTCAGCATGGTCGAGGGGGTGGGGTTCACAGGCCGCGGGCACGACCTGACCCTGCTGTCGGAGCGCCACGACGTCTGGTACGTGCCGACCGCGGTCTACGAGCACGGCAGACGCTGAGTCCTGACCGGGTTGCCGACCGGGGTTGCCGAAGGGAGGGCGTCAGCCCCGGTCCTCCTCGACCGGCGCCAGCCGCGGCCACGGCTGGATGGTCTGGAGCAGCAGCGCCACGGACAGCAGCAGCGGCTCGCCGCCGCGGGGCGCGGCGATCTGCACGCCGACCGGCAGGCCATTGGAGGTCTGGCCGGCCGGCACCGACATCGCCGGGAAGCCGATCACGTTCATCAGCGGCGGGAACGGCATGAATCTGGTCAGCCCGATGAGCGTCGGCCACAGGCTCTTGCCCTGGTAGGCGCCGATCCGCAGCGGCGGCGTGGCCAGCGTCGGGGTGAGCAGCAGGTCATAGCCGCCCTCGCCGAGCCAGTCCTGGAAGCGGCGGCGGAGCGCGTCGGCGGTGGCCTGGCTCGGCGGCCGGTTGCGGCGGAGCCAGCGCCCGTTGCGGACCCAGCTCCTGGTGCGCCGCTCGAGCGCGTCGAAGCGCATCTGGTCGGCCGCCTCGGCGCCGCCGACGAAGGCGCGGTGCAGGAACGGCAGCGCGTCGGTCGGGCGGTGGGGCGGGTCCGCCGCCACCACCATGTGCCCGGCCCCGCGCAGGGCGGCGATGGTGGCGTCGAAGCGGCGCCTGACCTCGGGGTGGACCTTGACGCCGACCGCCGGCGGCGCCGCCGACGCGGCGATCCGGAGCTGCCGGCCCGGCGGCTCGACGTCGCGGTAGGTCTCGTTGCCGGCGAGCACGTCCAGCATCAGGGCGACGTCCTCCACGGTGGTGCCGATCGGCCCGTTCTCCGACATCCCGACCCAGCTCGACTGGCCCTCCGCCGTCGGCACCACCCCCGGCCCCGGCTTGATGCCGACCAGGCCGCAGCAGGACGCGGGGATACGGATCGACCCGCCGCCGTCCGCGCCGAGGGCGAGCGGCGCCATCGCGGCGGCCACCGACGCCGCCGCGCCGCCGCTGGAGCCGCCCGGGGTGTACTCGAGGTTCCAGGGGTTGCGGGTGGCGCCGAACGCGGCCGTCTCGGTGAACGGCCACAGGCACAGCTCCGGCACGGTGGTCTTGCCGAGCGGCACCGCGCCGGCCAGCCGCAGGCGCCGGACCAGCTCGTCGTCGGAGGCGGCCGGCTCCTCGGGGCTGGCGAGCGTGCCGTTGCGGGTCGGGTAGCCCGCCATGTCGGTGTTGTCCTTGATGGTGACGGGCACCCCCGCCAGCGGCAGGGTCGCGAGGTCCGCGCGCGAGCTGAGCGCCAGCGCCTCCTGGCGCACGCCGTCCGGCTGGACCACCTGGATGGCGCGGATGCCGCCGTCCACCGCGGCGATCCGCTCCAGGTGCGCCTCGACCACCTCGAGCGGGTTCACCCTGCCCTCCCGAACGGCGCTGGACAGCTCGGCGGCGGTGCGCCCGACGAGCGGCTCCGTGGCGGTGCCGGCCATGGCGTCTCCCTCAGCGGATCGCGATCGGTACGGCGAATGATCGCGCCATGCTCGCCTCCGGCGAGCGGCCGGTCAAGGTGATGTCCGGGGCCTGATCCATGTGGGGGGAGCCCGCTCCCCCCACGGCCCCCCAAGGTCAAGAGCGTTCCGGTCGGAAGGTCCGCGTCCCCTACCCTGCGGAGGCCCAGGCGACCAGACCGAGCTCGGCGGGACCGATCAGGCTGTGGTGGCGGGGGACGACCCGGACCGTGTAGCCGAACGCGCCGGGGGTGAGCAGGGGGACCTCGCCCTCGAACGCCCAGCCGCCGTGGTCGACGTGTCCGTCCTGCTTGAGCGGCAGGATGTCCACGTCCGGCAGCTCGTCGGCGTCGTCGACCGGCCCGTAGGCGACCTGGACCTCGACGTCCTCGGGCTCGAGGGCGCCGAGCTCGACCACCGCGCGCACGGTCAGCCGTGAGCCGAGCGACCGCTCCTGCTGGCCGCTGGAGACCTCGCGGATCATGACCCCCGACCACGCGGCGGTGACCCGGTCCTTCCACGCCGCCAGGTCGCGCGCGCCGGCGAAGCCGTTCTCCTGAAGCCGCCACGACCGCTCCGCGGCCGGCAGGTAGTAGTCCTCGGTGTACTGGCGGACCATGCGGCCGGCCAGCACCACCGGGCCCAGCGTCACCAGGTTGTGCTTGACCATCCCGATCCAGCCGCTCGGCAGCCCGCCGGCGCGGTCGTAGAACATCGGCACGACCTCGTGCTCGAGCAGGTCGAAGATCGCCGAGGCCTCGAGCTGGTCGCGCCGCTCGGCAGGGATGCTGGGATCGTCGGCGGAGGGGATCGCCCAGCCGTTGCGGCCGTCGTAGCACTCGTCCCACCAGCCGTCCCGGATCGACAGGTTGAGGCTGCCGTTCATCGCCGCCTTCATGCCGCTGGTGCCGCAGGCCTCGTAGGGACGCAGCGGGTTGTTCAGCCACACGTCGGCGCCGGCGACCAGGGTCCTTGCCATGGCCATGTCGTAGTCCGGGAGGAAGGCGATCCGGTGGCGGACGCGGGGGTCCGAGGCGAAGCGCGCGAACTCGGCGATCAGCTCCTTGCCGCCCTCGTCGGCCGGGTGCGCCTTGCCGGCGATCACCAGCTGGATCGGGCGCTCGGGGTCGAGCAGCAGCCGCGACAGCCGCTCGGTGTCCTTGAGCAGCAGGGTGAGCCGCTTGTAGGAGGGCACCCGCCTGGCGAATCCGATGGTCAGCACCTCGGGGTCGAAGGCGCGGGTGATCCAGCCGAGCTGGCCCTCGCTGGCGCCCCGGGCCCGCCAGGCGACCGCCAGCCGACGGCGGACGTCCTCGACCAGCCGGCGACGGGCGCGGCTGCGCAGCTCCCAGACATCCCCGTCGGGGACCCCGGCCAGGGACTCCCATGAGGTGTCCGAGGTCGCGAAGTCCGGCCCCAGGTAGCGCTCGAACAGCTCGGCCCACTCGCGCTCGATCCAGGTGCCGGCGTGGACGCCGTTGGTGACGTGGCTGATCGGCGCCTCGCTGGAGCTGAAGCCGGCCCAGAGCCCATGGAACAGCTCGCGCGAGACCTGGCCGTGGAGCCGGCTGACGCCGTTCGCGCGCTGCGCCAGGCGCAGGCCCATGACCGCCATGTTGAACATCGAGCCGTCGCCGTCGGGCTCTGCGCCCAGTTCCATGATCTGGTCGACGTCGAGCCCGGTCTCGACGCCGCTGGCGCCGAAGTAGCGCTCGATGAACGAGCGCGGGAAGCGGTCGATGCCCGCCTCGACCGGCGTGTGGGTCGTGAAGACGGTCCCGGCGCGGGTCGCCTCGATCGCGCTGGCCGCGTCGAGGTGCTCGTCCTGGATCAGCCGCCGGATCCGCTCCAGTCCCAGGTAGCCGGCGTGGCCCTCGTTGGTGTGGAAGACCTCGGCCTTGAGGCCGAGCGCGTCCAGGGCCCGAACCCCGCCGATGCCGAGCAGGATCTCCTGCCGGAGGCGGTGCTCGCCGCCGCCGCCGTAGAGCCGGTCGGTCACCGCGCGCTCGCCGGGGGCGTTGCCCTCGACGTCCGAGTCCAGCAGGAACAGCGGCACCCGGCCGACGTCCGCCCGCCAGAGCTGGGCCCACAGCGGCATGCCGTCGGGCAGGCGCACGTTGATCCGCAGCGGCCGCCCCTGGGCGTCGGTGACCAGCTCGAGCGGGAGCTCCTGCGGGTTGAATGCCGGGTAGGACTCGAGCTGGCGGCCATCGGCGGTCAGCGTCTGCCGGAAGTACCCGGAGCGGTAGAACAGCCCAACCCCGACCAGCGGCACGCCGAGGTCGCTGGCCGCCTTGAGGTGGTCGCCGGCGAGCACGCCGAGACCGCCCGAGTACTGGGGCAGGACCTCGCTGACGCCGAACTCGGGGGAGAAGTACGCGATCCGGCTGGGAGCGGCCGGAAGCGACTGGTACCAGCGCGGTTCGCGCAGGTAGCTGGCCAGATCCTCGGCGGCGGTCGCCTGGCTGGCCAGGAACGCGGGGTCGGCGGCGGCTCGCTCGAGCACCGCGGCGTCCGCCTCGTTCAGCATGCGCAGGGGGTTGCGGCCGGCCGCGTCCCACCCGGCGGGGTCGAGGGCCGCGAACAACTCCTGGACGGGCGGATGCCAGGTCCAGCGCAGGTTGCGGGCGAGGACCGAGAGGGGCTCGAGTGGCTCGGGCACGGTGGGGAGCACCGTGAAGCGATGTAACGGTTTCATGCAGCCGACTATACAAGCGGGCGGGCCATCGCCCCGGCTTGCTGTGCACAGCCCCTGACCAGCGGCGACGCCGGGGTGCTCCGCCGGTTCATCGTGAAGTTTCCGACCAGGGCGATGCCTCCGCCTCCAGGTGGTAGCGTGCAGGTTGTGATCGGGCGCGTCGTGATAGAAGGGATTCGGCCGCAGGTGGATTGCGGGCAGTGGCCCGCCCGCGCGGTGGCCGGAGAGACCCTGCCCGTCCAGGCGACGATCTTCCGCGACGGCCACAACGTCGTGGTCGCCGCCGCGGTGCGCCTGACCGGCCCGGGCGACCGCCAGAGCCAGCGCGGCCGCATGACCGAGACCAATCCCGGGCTGCACCAATGGGAGGCCGAGGTCACCCTGGCGCGCACCGGCCTGTGGACCTTGGTGATCGAGGCCTGGACCGACGAGCTGGCCACCTGGCTCCAGGGCACCGGCCGCAAGCTCGACGCCGGTCGCGACATCGACCTCGAGCTCGAGGAGGGCGCCCGGCTCCTGGAGCGCGAGGCGGCCAGGGTGGCGCCGGCCCGCCGCGGCCCGCTGCTGGAGGCGGTCGAGGGGCTGCGGGGCGAGGGCGACCCGGCGACCCGGCTCGCCGCCGCCACCGACCCGGCGGTCGCCGAGCTGCTCGACGCCTACCCGCCGCGCGGCCGCACCCGCTCGCGCAGGCTGCAGATCTGGGTCGACCGTCCGAGGGCGCTCTACGGCGCCTGGTACGAGTTCTTCCCGCGGTCCGAGGGCGCGACCGAGACCAGCGGCGGCACCCTTGCCAAGGCGGCCGAGCGGCTGCCCGCGGTCGCCGAGATGGGCTTCGACGTGGTCTACCTGCCGCCGATCCATCCGATCGGGGCGACCAACCGCAAGGGTCGCAACAACACCCTGCGCGCCGGGCCGGACGATCCCGGCAGCCCCTGGGCGATCGGCGGCGACGCCGGCGGCCACGACGCGATCCACCCCGACCTCGGCACGATCGACGACTTCGACGCCTTCGTCGGCAGGGCCAGGGCGCTCGGTATGGAGGTCGCGCTCGACTACGCGCTCCAGTGCTCGCCGGACCACCCATGGGTCAAGGAGCACCCCGACTGGTTCCGGGTCCGCCCGGACGGCTCGATCGCGCACGCCGAGAACCCGCCCAAGGTCTACGAGGACATCGTCCCCTTCGACTTCGACGGCCCCGACGCGCCCGCGCTGTACGCAGCGTGCAAGCGCTTGCTCGACCACTGGATCGCCCACGGCGTGCGCGTCTTCAGGGTCGACAACCCCCACACCAAGCCGGTGCGGTTCTGGGAGTGGCTGCTGGCCGCCGTCAAGGCCGAGCACCCCGACGTGATCTTCCTCGCCGAGGCGTTCAGCAGCCCGCCGATGATGCGGGTCCTGGCCAAGGTCGGCTTCACCCAGTCCTACACCTACTTCACCTGGCGCAACACCAAGACCGAGCTGGAGCAGTACCTGACCGAGCTGGCCGGCTCGGAGTCGGCCGACTACTACCGGCCGAACTTCTTCGTGAACACCCCGGACATCCTCACCCACTACCTCCAGGACGGCGGCCCGCCGGCCTTCAAGATCCGGGCCGCCCTGGCCGCGACCATGTCGCCGGCCTGGGGCGTGTACTCCGGCTTCGAGCTGTGCGAGAACCAGCCCCGCGAGCCGGGCAGTGAGGAGTACCTCGACTCGGAGAAGTACCAGTACCGGCCGCGGGACTGGTCGGCGCCCTCGCTGGCGCCCTATCTCGCGCGGCTCAACCAGACCAGGCGAGCGCATCCGGCCTTGCACTGGCTCAGGAACCTGCGCTTCCATCTGGTCGACTCGCCCGACATCATCGCCTTTTCCAAGCGGCACGGGGACGACATCGTCCTCGTGGTCTGCAACCTCGACCCGCACAACGCCCGCGACAGCATGGTGCATCTCTGGATGCCGGCGCTCGGGCTCGACTGGGAGGCCGGCTCGTTCGAGGTCCGTGACGAGCTGACCGGCCAGAGCTGGACCTGGCACGGACCGTCCAACTACGTCCGCCTCGACCCCGAGCGCGAACCGGCCCACGTGCTCCACGTCCGCCCCCGATAGGCCAAGCAAGGGTTGCCATGACCGAGTTGGAGTCTGCCCTCGCCAGCTTCCTGCCGGGCCAGCGATGGTTCGCCGGCAAGGGACGGCAGATCGGCGAGGTCCTCGTCGAAGCCAACGTGACGCTGCGCAGCGCCCTGCCCGCGCTGCACGTGGTGGTGGCCACGGTCGCCTACGCCGACGGCGGCGTCGAGCGCTACCACCTCCCGATCGGCCACGACATGGGCTTCGAGGTGCGCTCGGTGATCGAGCGGCGGCCGGACTCGGTGATCCTTGAGAGCAGCCGCTCGCGCGACGGGGTCTACTACGACGCGGTCTCCGACGAGCGGCTCGGCGGGGTCTTCCTGGACCTGCTCTCGCGCGCCGCGACCCTCGAGCAGCTCCGCTTCCACCGGCTGCCCGAGTGGAACGAGACCCTGCGCGGCCCGGGCAAGCTGATGAACGCCGAGCAGAGCAACTCGTCGCTGGTGTTCGCCAACCGGCTGATCCTCAAGCTGTTCCGGCTGCTCCAGGCGGGTGAGAACCCGGAGCTCGAGGTCACCAGGGCGCTCACCGCCAAGGGCTTCGACGCCTGCCCGGCGCCGCTCGGCTGGATCGAAGGCCTCGGCTCGACGCTCGGCGTGCTCCAGCCGTACTACACCAACAGCGTCGAGGGCTGGAAGCTGGCGACCGAGCGGGTCGCCGACCACTTCGAGTTCAACCAGCCGGACAACTTCGCGGACGAGGCCGCCGAGCTGGGCGCCCTCACCGCCGACATGCACGCCGCCCTGGCCGAGGCGCTCCCCAAGGTCAGCGACGGCCAGCCCGACCTCGGCCGCCTGAGCGCGCGGCTGCTGGGCCAGCTCACCCAGGTTTCCGCGCTGGTCCCCGAGCTGGCACCGCACCGCGCCGAGATCGAGACGGTCTACTCGAACGCGGTGCGGGGAATCGGGCCGAAGGTCCACCTCCAGCGCATCCATGGCGACTTCCACCTCGGCCAGGTGCTGCGCGTCGGTCAGCGCTGGATCGTCATCGACTTCGAGGGCGAGCCCGCCCGGGCCATGGAGGAGCGCAGGCGCATCACCAGCCCGCTCCAGGACGTGGCCGGCATGCTGCGGTCGTTCGACTACGCCGCCCACTCGCCGCTGGTGCTCGGCGAGGACCCCGACACCCCCGGGCCGAGCAAGAAGGAGCTGGGCCGGCTCGGCCAGCTCGCGCAGCGCTGGATCCAGTCCAGCCGCGGCGCCTTCCTCCAGGCCTACATGGAGCGCGCCAAGCGCGGCGGGTGGCTGCCGGAGCGCCCGGAGCTGCTGCTGCGCGCCTACGAGCTGGACAAGGCGGTGTACGAGGTGATGTACGAGGCACGGCACCGCCCGGCCTGGCTGACCATTCCCATCGGCGGCATCGAGCGGCTGGTCGGCGGCGGGAAGGCTACCCTGGAGTCCCCCAGCAAGTCCCGCCTGTAGGAACTTGTAGGAATCCGAGACCGCGGACCGTCCCGGGTCAGCTGGCCGCCACAGTCGACCGGAGGAGCCGAGAGCGATGTCGATGCCGATGCGAGAGGAGATCGAGCGCCTGGTGCGCGGGGAGCACCACGAGCCGCACCGCCTGCTCGGCGCGCACCCCGAGGCCGGAGGCGTCCGTGTCCGCGCATGGCGGCCCGGCGCGCACAAGGTCAGCGTGGTCTCCGACGGCGAGCGGGCGGTCATGGAGCGGGTCCACCCGGCCGGCCTGTTCGAGGGCACCCTGCCGGTGGCCGACGGCATCGAGGTGGGCGGGCCGATCCCGGAATACCAGCTCGAGGTCACCGACGGCGACCGGGTGGTCACGGTCGAGGACCCCTACCGCTTCCCGCCGACGCTCGGCGAGATCGACCAGCACCTGATCGGCGAGGGCAGACACCACCGGCTGTGGGAGCGCCTCGGCGCCCGCCCGATGACGCTGGAGGGGGTGGCAGGCACCGCGTTCGCCGTCTGGGCGCCGAACGCCCGCTCGGTTCGCGTGGTCGGCGACTTCAACGCCTGGGACGGGCGCTCGTACCCGATGCGGGTGCTCGGCGCCTCCGGGGTGTGGGAGCTGTTCGTCCCTGCGGCCGGTCCCGGCACCAGGTACAAGTACGAGCTGCTCGGCGCCGACGGCGGGCTGGTGCTCAAGGCGGACCCGCTGGCGTTCGCCACCGAGCGGCCGCCGGCGACCGCCAGCGTGGTCACCGTCAGCCACTACCAGTGGGGCGACGAGGAGTGGATGGCCGCCCGCGGCGACCGCCAGCGCCCGGACTCGCGCATCTCCGTGTACGAGGTCCATCTCGGCTCGTGGCGGCGCGGGCTCAGCTACCGGCAGCTCGCCGAGGAGCTGCCCGACTACGTCGCCGACCTCGGCTTCACCCACGTCGAGCTGATGCCGGTCGCCGAGCACCCCTTCGAGGGCTCGTGGGGCTATCAGGTCACCTCGTACTTCGCGCCGACCTCGCGATTCGGTGACCCCGACGACCTCAGGCACCTGATCGACCAGTTCCACCAGCGTGGCATCGGCGTGTTCGTCGACTGGGTGCCCGCGCACTTCCCCAAGGACGCCTGGGCGCTGGCGCGGTTCGACGGCACCGCGCTGTACGAGCACAGCGACCCGCAGCGGGGCGAGCACCCCGAGTGGGGCTCGCTGATCTTCAACTTCGGCCGCAACGAGGTGCGCAATTTCCTGATCGCCAGCGCGCTCTACTGGCTCGAGGAATTCCACGTCGACGGGCTGCGGGTGGACGCGGTGGCCTCGATGCTCTACCTCGACTACTCGCGCGGGCCGGGCCAATGGGTGCCCAACGAGTACGGCGGCAACGAGGACCTGGAGGCGATCGAGTTCCTGAAGGAGCTCAACACCGTCGTCTACGCCGAGCACCCCAGCGCGGTGACCATCGCCGAGGAGTCGACCGCCTGGCCGGGGGTCTCGCGGCCCGTATACCTCGGCGGGCTCGGCTTCGGCTTCAAATGGAATCTGGGGTGGATGCACGACACCCTCGACTACATCAGCAAGGACCCCGTCTACCGGCGATTCCACCATCACCAGATGACCTTCGCGCTGATGTACGCGTTCAGCGAGAATTTCCTGCTGCCGATCAGCCACGACGAGGTCGTCCACGGCAAGGGCTCGCTGTACGGCAAGATGCCGGGCGACCGCTGGCGGCGGCTCGCCAACCTGCGCGCCTACCTCGCGTTCATGTGGGCGCATCCGGGCAAGGAGCTGCTGTTCATGGGCAGCGAGCTGGCCCAGGAGAGCGAGTGGTCGCACGAGCGGTCGATCGGCTGGGACGCGCTCGGCGACCCGGGCCACGCCGGGGTCCAGCGCCTGGTGAAGGACCTCAACGTGGTCGCCGAGCAGCACCCCGCCCTGTGGCAGCAGGACAGCGTGCCGGCCGGGTTCGCCTGGATCGACCCCAACGACGTCGACGACAACGCGCTCTCGTTCATCCGCTGGTCGGCCGACGGCGAGCCGCTGGTCTGCCTCTGCAATTTCTCGCCGGTGCCGCGCCACGACTACCGCGTCGGGCTGCCTGCCGCCGGTAACTGGGACGAGGTCCTCAACACCGATTCCGAGCTGTACGGCGGCTCCAACGTTGGAAACCTCGGCATGATTACCGCCGAGGAGATCACCTGGGACGGCCAGCCCGCCTCCGCGCGGGTGACCCTTCCGCCGCTCGCGACCGTCTGGCTCGCCCCGGCGTGACCCGCCGCGGAGTTGGCACAGGTCGCCATCGCGGGTCCGGCTCGCCCCGCGCTGCCGCGGTGCGGTAGCGCGGCCACATATATGTAGTGTGACGGGTTTGACGGCGCCCCACCGTCACGCGGTACAACTTGCCCTCGAAAGGGGGCGACGAGAGGAGAGGGATGGCGGCCCGTATGGAATTGGAGCGGTTGGGCCTCGGTCGCCTCGAGCGGCTCGATTTACGGTCGTTCTGGGGCGAGCAGCTCCCGGACTTGACCCCCTGGTTCGTCCAGAACGTGGATCTGCTCGGCCAGACGCTCGGCATCGACATCACCCCGATGCAGCGCGAGCTCCAGGCCGAAAACGGAGCGTTCAACGTCCTCGGGACGGATGCGCTCGGGCGTCCGATTGTGATCGAGAATCGCCTGGAGGAGGCCGATCAGAACCACCTCGGCCACCTGATCATGCATGCGTCGACCCTGGAGTCGGCGGTCGTGGTGTGGGTCGCGCCACGGTTCGACCAGGAGGTCCGGCGGACGCTCGAATGGCTGAACGACCGCACCGACTCGAAGGTCGACTTCTTCGGGGTCGAGCTCGGGCTGGTCCGGATCGGCCGCTCGCTGCCGGCGCCGGTGCTCGACGTGGTGGTGCAACCGAGGAACTGGCGCAAGGGGAGCAGGCGGCACCCGCTCGGCAGCGTGACCTCGCCCTCCGGGATGCCGATCCCGCTCGGCGGCATGCCCACCTCGCCGTCCGCCAGCCCGACGTCCGGCGCCGCATCCGGCGGGATGCCGTCCGGCGGTGTCTCGTCGAGCGGGGTCGCGCCCCCGCCGCCGGCCGCCAAACCGCCGGAAGCCGCCGAGCCCACGCCACTCGGCCCCTCGCGGGTGGCGCGCGCCGAGGCAGCCAGCCACATCCCGTCGGTCCCGCCGCCGCTCGCGTCCGAGAAGGACGGAGGCCTCCAGCCGGCCGAGGTCCGCCACAGCTTCTTCCAGGCCATGTTCGAGTCCGTCGCCCGGCGCAAGCCGGGCTTCCGGGTGCCGAAGTTCGGCTACGAGAACTGGGTCGGCTTCGCCGCCGGCCCGTTCGGCTTCTACGACGTCGCCTTCACCGCCAACGGTGCCGTCCGCGCCGGCGTGTACCTGGACATGCAGGAGCGGACCGCGACCAAGCGCCTGTTCGACGACCTCTCGTCCGAGCGCATGGCGATCGAGACCGGGGTCGGCAGGATCCTGTCGTGGGAGCGGCTCGACGACCGCCGCGCGTCCCGGATCGTCGACTACCGCGACGTCCGCGACCTCGGCGACGCCGAGGAGCAGCGGGCGGCGGCCGAGTGGGCGGCCGAGACCGTGGTCGCGCTGATGGACGCCCTCGACGGGAGGCTCCGCTCCACCGCCCAGATCCTGCTCTCCAGGGTCCAGGGCGGAGTCTAGGTCCGGGCGGCCGCTTGCCCGACCTCGCCGCGCTGGAGGGCCACGCTCGCGAGCGGCTCGACCGGGGCGCATACGACTACTTCGCCGGCGGCGCCGAAGACGAGCTGACCCTGGCCGAGAACGCGCTGGCATGGGAGCGGCTCCGGCTGCGGCCCCACGTCCTCCGCGACGTCGCCGCCGTCAGCACCGCGACCACCGTCCTCGGCGTGCCCGTGTCGCTCCCCGTGCTGGTCGGGCCGATCGCCTACCAGCGACTCGCCCATCCCGACGGCGAGCTCGCCACCAGCGCCGCGGCGGCGCGCGCCGGGACCGCGATGGTCCTCTCGACCCAGGCAACCAGCTCGCTCGAAGCCGTGGCCGAGGTCGCCCCCGAGGCCCCGCGCTGGTTCCAGCTCTACGTCTACAGGGACCACCGGATCGCCCTCGACCTCGTCCGCCGCGCAGCCGGCGCGGGCTACCAGGCGATCGTGCTCACCGTGGACGTTCCCGTGCCCGGCAACCGCCTCCGCGAGAAGCGCAACCGGTTCCGCCTTCCCGAGAGCATGTCGCTCCCCAACCTCACCCCGTACTTCGGGGACGCGTCGGTGCCCTCGGAGGGCCCGGCGGCGGGGGGAGACGCCGCGACCGTGCACGCCGCGACCGGGGATCCCGCGACCGGTGCCGGGGGCGGGATCGACGTGGTGGGCATCGGCCGGTACTTCGACCCGTCGCTGACGCTGGAGTCGATCGGCTGGCTGCGCCGCGAGTCGTCGCTCCCGGTGGTGGTCAAGGGCGTGCTGCGCGGGGACGACGCGCTGGCCTGCGTCCACGCGGGCGCGGCGGCGGTGGTGGTCTCCAACCACGGCGGCCGCCAGCTCGACGGCGCGGTCGCGACCGCCGACGCCCTCGCCGAGGTCGTCGACGCGGTCGCCGGGCGCGCCGAGGTCTACGTCGACGGCGGCATCCGCCGCGGCGTAGACGTGGTCAAGGCGCTCGCCCTCGGCGCCCGCGCGGTCCTGGTCGCCCGCCCGATCGTCTGGGGCCTCGCCATCCACGGCGCCGCCGGCGTGGCCCAGGTCATCGAGGAGTTCCGCGAGGAGGTCGAGCGCACCCTCGCCCTCTGCGGCACCCAGACCGTCACCGACCTCACCCCCGACCTCCTCGCCCGGCCCCTCCCCTTCGCGAGGCACAATTGAGGCCGTGGCGGCGATCGGGCTGAGGAC
>JBEDUQ010000290.1:0-13885 GCA_040414855.1 Actinomycetota bacterium | reverse complement strand
CGGTGCAGCTGATCCTCGACGCGGTCGCGCCGGTCAACGGCCCGAAGGCGCCACTCGCCTACCGCGTCTCGGTCCGCAACCGAGGGCACTCGGAGCTTCGCAACCTCCAGTTCCAGGGACGCATCGGCTCGCCCATCCGGACCCGCTCCGAGCTCCAGCAGACGGTCGGCGAGCCGGGCGACCCCACGGACCCCGAGCCGGGCGGGCTCGCCGCGATCCAGTCGTGGCAACCCCCCAACGGCACCGTGGTCGCACCCGGCGCGACCGCGTCGCTGCCGGCGCACACCGAGCCCTTCCCCACCTGGCTGCGGGTTCCCTCGCCGGGCACGGTCCTGCCCCTGGCGATCGAGCTGCGGGCCTCCAACGATCTCGGATCGGTCTCGACGCATCTGGTGACCTTCGTGGTCGTGACCAACGGCAAGATCGGCAACCCGCTCCAGATCTCGCTCCTGGTCCCGCTCCACGAGCAGACGCACCGCAACGCCGCCGGCGACTTCGTCGACGACAAGCTCGCCAAGCTGCTGGCGCCCAGCGGCTCCCTCGGCGGCATCGCCGCCACCCTGGCCCAGCCCAACGCGCCCAAGGTCACCATGGTGATCGATCCGTTACTCACCGACGAGGCGACCGCGATGGGCGGGAGCTGGCAGCTCCGACACGGCCGCGCCCGCGAGACCATCCCGGCCGACGACGCCCGCTCGGTGGCCGCCAAGACCTTCGTGCAGAACCTGCGCGTCGCCGCCGGCCGCAACCTGCCGAGCGCCATGCCCTACGCCAACGCCGACCTGCCCTCGCTGGTGCAGGCCGGCTCCGACGCCGAGGCGCTGGCCCCGCTGCTCTACGCGCAGAAGCACCTGAGGGAATGGCTCGGCCCAGACCCGGACAGCTCGCTGGCATGGCCGGTGCCGGGGGCGATCGATGCGGCCACCCTGAAGGTGCTCGGAGAGGCCGGCGCCGAGTCGGCCGTGCTCGACTCCCACCTGCTGCCGAGCAACGCTGGCACCACCCAGAACGCGACCGTCGACCTCGGCGCCGGGCTCGGCGGCCTCGAGCACGCCATCGTGCCCGACCCGGCGCTGGCGGCAACGCTCACCGATCCGCGCCAGCGCACCGAGCCCGCCGAGTGGGCGCAGCGGGTCGTGGCCGAGACGGCCGTGACCTGGCTGGAGCTGCCCAACGGCCCGACGCCGAGGGGCATCCTGCTGGCGCCGCCGCAGGACTGGCGACCCTCGCCGGGGTTCTTCAGCGCGCTGGTCAACGGCCTCGGCGGCTCGCCATGGCTGAACCTCGTGCCCGCGCAACAGCTCGCCAGGCAGGTCCCACAGGGCCCCGACCGGGACCCGCGCCAGCTCGCTCCCTATACCGCCGACGACGTCGGCCTCGGCCTGCCGGCGAGCTACCTCCACACGGTCTCGCTGGTGAACTCGCGGCTCACCAGCTTCAGCCGGATGGTCGGCTCGGACTTCCGCCCGCTCGACGACTACGACCGCGACCTGCTGATCGCCCAGTCCAGCGACTGGCGCACCGCGGCCGGGCGCGCCAGGGGCATGAACTTCGTGCGGGCGGTGAGCCAGGGGATGAAGGCGGTGCAAACGAAGGTCGGCGTGCAGCGGACCCGGGTCACCCTCACCTCGAGGCGGGGAGCGATCCCGATCACGGTCACCAACGCGGGGACCCAGCGGCTCACCGTGGTGCTGAAACTGTCTTCGCCACGCGTCGACTTGCCGCCAACCAGCGAGCAGTTCACGGTCAACGGCAAGGAGCAGGTCACCCGCAGGGTCGAGGTCGGCACCAGGACGACAGGCACCTTTCCGATCCGGGTGGACGTCTTCACCCCCGACGGCAAGGTGAACATCGCCCGTGACCAGGTCACCCTGGTCTCCACGGCGTTCAACCGCGTCGCCCTGATCCTGGCCGGCAGCGCCGGCGGGTTCCTGCTGCTGTGGTGGGGGAAGAAGACGGGCTGGCGACGCCGGGGGAGCGGCAAGACCGTCAAGCCGCCGGAAGGCACGTCGTGAGGAGGGCACCGTTGCAGGCAGGCGCGGACCAGCCGGCCGAGCCCAGCCTTGCCCGATCGACCCTGCTGATGGCCAGCGGGACGCTCCTGTCCCGTGTCACCGGCCTGCTGCGCCTGACGGTCCTGATCGCCACCCTCGGCGTCAGCGAGAGCCGCCTCGCCGACGTCTACAACGTTGCCAACACCACCCCGAACATCGTCTACGAGCTGGTGCTCGGCGGGATCCTGTCGTCGGTGTTCGTGCCCGTGTTCGTCGAGGTGCGGCGCACACGGGGCTTCCGGCAGGCGAACTACGTCGCCAACTCGATCATGACCGTCGCGTTCGTGGTCCTGACGCTGCTCGCCGTGGTCACCGTGCTGGCCGCGCCGTGGATCATCCGGCTCTACATCCACTCCGGCAGCCCGGCCCAGCGCGCCCAGGCGCAGCTCCTCGGCGGCCAGCTGCTGGCCATGTTCATGCCGCAGATCGTGTTCTACGGCGTCGGCTCGATCATGACCGGGCTGCTCAACGCCAACCGCCGCTTCGGGGTGCCGATGTACGCGCCGGTCCTCAACAACCTCGTGGTGATCGCGGTCGGCCTCATCTTCCACGGGCTGATCGGCGACAAGGTCCCGGCGCTGGGAGCGATCACGACGGCGGAGAAGACGCTGCTCGGGGTCGGCACCACCCTCGGCGTGGTGGCGATGACCATGGTGCAGTGGCCGTTCCTGCGGCGCATCGGCTTCCGCTACACCTTCGTCTGGAACCTCCGCGACCAGGCGATCCGCAAGATGGCCCGCCTGTCCGCCTTCACCATCGGCTACGTCGTCACCAACCAGGTCGGCTACCTGGTGATCCCGTTCCTCGCCTACGGTGTCCAGGGCGGCTACACCGCCTACGCCACCGGGTTCACGTTCTTCCAGCTCCCGCACGGCGTGTTCGCGGTCTCGGTGATGACCGCGCTGCTGCCGCCGCTCAGCGAGCAGGCCGTCGCCAAGAACTGGCCGGCGTTCCAGGCCACGCTGACGCGCGGGATCCGCCTGACCGCCGCGGTGCTGCTGCCGGCGACCATCGGCTACCTGGTCCTGGCCGAGCCGATCGTCCACCTGCTGCTGGCGCACGGCGTGGTCCGGCCGGACTCCAACAGCACGATCCTGCTCACCAGGACGATGGTGATGTTCGTGCTCGGACTGCTGCCGTTCTCGACCTTCCAGCTCCTGCTCAGGGCGTTCTACGCGATCCAGAACACCCGCACGACCTTCCTGGTCAACATCATCTCGACCGGCGCCAACGTGGTGGCCAACCTGGCGCTGTTCGCCGTGCTCCCGACCGCATGGAAGGTGCCGGGCCTGGCGCTCGGCAACACCATCGCCTACTCGATCGGCTCGGTGCTGCTGCTGGCGCGGCTCGGGCCGCGGGTCGGTGGCCTGAACCTGCGGCCGATCGCGATGGTGCTCGCCCGCATGCTGTTCGCTAGCCTGCTCATGGGCGTGATCACTGCCATGGTCGCCGCCGGGGTGACTTCCATCGTCGGCGAGGGGACCTTCGGCTCGCTGCTCACGGTCGCCAGCGGCGTGGCCGCGGGGCTGGCGTCGTATGTCGTGGCCGCCAGGCTGCTCGGCATCCAGGAGCTGAGCGCGATGCTGGCGTTGGTCAAGCGACGCGTTGGTCGTACCGCCTGAGACCCGCGGATGGTAGACGGGACCGGTCCCGGCTGAAGGCCGGCTCGCCCGGCGGCTACGCGGAGGGACGGGTCCCAAGTGAGGACCGGCTCGCCCGGCGGATCCGGGGACGGACGGGTCCCGGGTGAGGACGGGCTCGCCTGATAGACTTCCGTGGCAATCGAGTCCAGGGATCCGGTGTCCCGCTGCCCTCCAGATGAGCATGTCGCAGGTCGGCTCCGGTCTACCCCGTCTCCTCGCTGAGCGTTACGAGCTCGTCGAGCAGGTCGCCGCTGGCAGCATGACCAGCGTGTGGCGCGGTCACGACCGCGTCCTCGGCCGGGACGTGGTCGTCAAGGTGCTGCATCCCGATCTGGCCGCGGACGCCCGCCTTCGTGGAAGCTTCCACGACGAGGCGGTGCGCGCGGCCCGTTTGACGCATCCCAACATCGTCGCGCTCTACGACACCGGCGAGCAGCAGGGCGTGAACTACATCGTCATGGAGCTGGTCCAGGGGCTCACCCTGCGCGACGTGGTCAGCGCCCACGGCCCGCTGCCGCCGGCACGCGCGGCCAGGCTCGCCAGCGAGATCGTCAACGCGGTCGAGTACGCGCACCAGAGCGGCGTGGTCCACCACAACCTCAAGCCCACCAACATCCTGTTGTGCGACGACGGCACGGTGAAGGTCGCCGACTTCTCGATCGCCCGGGCGGCCAACGAGGACGGGGACTCCGGCCGCACCGGCGAGCTCCTGGCCGTCGGCGGCTACCTCGCGCCAGAGCTTGCCGACGGCGCGGCCGCCGACGAGCGCGCCGACGTCTTCGGTGTCGGCGCCTGCCTGTTCGAGATGCTCACCGGTCGGCAGCCGAGTGCCGGCGGGTCCTCCAGGGACGGCAACGGTCCTTTGTCGCCGCGGGCGATCCGCGCCGGCGTGCCGCGGGAGCTCGACGAGGTCGTGCTCAAGGCGATGAGCCCCGAGCCGCGCGACCGCTACCCGACCGCCGCCGCGATGGGCGCCGCGCTGGCCCGCTCCGCCGCCGAGGACAGCCGCCGCGAGCCGCTGCTCGACCACACCCCGCCGCCGATGCCGATGGGGTTCGAGACCGAGCAGCAGCCGGGCTTCATCCGCCACGAGGGCCGCTGGCTCGGCTGGACCCTGGTGGTGGTCGGGCTGGTCGCCGCGCTGGTGGTGGTCGGCATCAGCCTGAACAGCACCGGGGTGATCACCCTGCCCGGGACCCACGACCCCCCGGCGCGCACGACCACGAAGACCACCACGCCGGCCCCGGCCGCCCTCCAGGTCCAGGGGGTTCAGGCCTACGACCCCTTCGGCAACCCCAACTCTGAGAACGACGCCGACGCCTCGAAGGCAGCCGACGGCAATCCCGCCACCAGCTGGAACACCGAGCACTACAAGTCGGCGGACTTCGGCAGGCTCAAGCCCGGCGTCGGGCTGGTGCTTGACGCCGGCAGCCCACAGCAGGTCAGCCGCATCGACCTGCGCCTGGTGGCGCCAGGCGCCAGCATTGAGGTCTACGGCTCCGACTCGGTGCCGACCAGCTTCGACCAGTGGGGGACCCGGCTCGCCAGCCAACCCGACGCGCCGAAGAGCTTCAGCGTCGACCTCTCCGACGGCACCAACTACCAGTACTACCTCGTCTGGTTCACCAAGCTGCCGCCCGCCCCTGACGGACAACAGTTCCAGGATGGCATCGCCGAGGCAACGCTGAGGTCGTGAGCCGCGCCAGCGACGAGGAGCTGCTGGCCGCCCATCTTCGGGGCGACCAGACGGCCTTCGGCGAGCTGATGTCAAGGCACGAGCGGCGCATCTACGGGCTCTGCCTGCGCATGCTCGGAAACCGCGAGGACGCGGAGGACGCCACCCAGGAGGCGTTCATCGGCGCGCTGCGCCGTGCGAGCGCCTTTCGCGGCGACGCGGCGTTCTCGACCTGGCTCTACCGCATCGCCGTCAACGCCGCCACCGATCAGGCCAGGCGGCGCGGTCGGGCCCGGACCGTGCCGCTCGGGGCCGAGGAGGAGCGGCAAGCGGCGCCGACGGGGGTCGACCCGAGCGGCGCCGTCGCCACCGCCATGACGGTCCAGGCCGCGCTCCGTCTGGTCCCCGAAGACTTCCGGATCGCCCTCATCCTGTGTGACCTGTACGGGTTCGGGCACGCCCAGGCGGCCGAGATCCTCGGGGTCCCGGTCGGCACCGTAAAGAGCCGCGTCTTCCGCGGCCGGCTCGCCCTCGGCGAGCGGCTCGGGACGGCGGAAGGGGCGGGTCCTGGAGCTGGTGCGGGTCCGGGGGCAGGGGCAGGGACCGGGGCGGGTCCGGGTTCGGGCTCGGGTGCCGGGGCCGGACCGGGCGCCGCGGCGGGGGCGGGTCCCGGTGCGCGTCCGGGTCCGGGCTCGGGTCGCCCCGAGCCGACGGGAACCCGCGCGGCGGTCTCATCGTCCGACCCTACAGAGGCAGACCCGCACGACCTTCCGGATCCAGAGGAGTAGCCCGACCGTGCCCGTCCATCCGGTCCACCCCGACCCCGAGCAGCTCGCCGCCTGGCAGGCGGGAGAGCTGCGAGGTCGCGAGAGCGCCCGCGTCCAGGCGCACGTCGCGGGCTGCGCCGAGTGCACCGGGGCCGTCGCCGCGGTCGAGCGGGGAAGGTCGGCCCTCGACCGTCTCGCCGAGCCGGACCTGCCCGCGGGCCTCCACGAGCGGCTCGCCGTCGCGATCGAGCGCGAGCGTGTGGCCGCCGCCGAGGTCGCCGGAAACGGGAACGCGGCCAGGCATGGGGGCCAGGACGGCGCCCAGGTTGCCGAGCCGGTCCCGCTGGATGCGCGACGGGCACGCCGGCGGCAACGCGCGTACCAGCCCACCGGCTCTCGTGCCGGGAGCTACCGTCCGAGGCGCGGCCGGGCCGCCCTGCTCAGCACCGCCGCCGCCGTGATCCTGCTGGTCGGAGGGTTGTTCCCCCTGATACGGCACTTCACCGAAGGGACCGGCAGCACCCAGACGGCGAGCGGCGGCGCGACCGCACCTCAGGCCGAGCGGGGGAGCCAGGGCCTGCCCGCCAGCGGGAGCACCGCCGTCCCGGTCTTCAGCGCGCCGGGCGGCTACTCCGGGAATGCCCTCCGGTCCGCGCTCCAGAGCGATCCCAAGGCGCGCGCCGCCTACGACCAGGCGGCCCGGACCAACGACCGGTCCGCCGCCGGCGGGGGAAGCGGGCAGCCGAGCACGGTCGCGCCGTTCAACACGCAGTCCAAGGGCGCCGCCGATACCGGTGGAGCGATCCCGAGCGGGGTCCCTCAGGCCGCGTGCGTCAGCGCCGCCCGCGACCAGGCTGCTGACCAGAGCTTGCGAGCAGCGTTCTTCGTCAACACCGTCTACCAAGGTCGCTCCGCCACGGTCCTGGTCACAGTTCGCCCCGGCGCCGCCAACCAAGCCGACCTCTGGGCCTTCCCCGAGGGCAACTGCTCAGCCCCACCCTTCGCCCACGAGCAGGTGACGGTCCCGGGTCCGTAGCTGGAGCCCCGAGGAGATCGCGGTGGTTCGAAGAACGCGCCGCCCCGGCCGGATCAGCTCACCAGACGCCGCTGGCGCGGACGAACGCGACCGCGCCGCCAATGAGCAGCAGGAACAGGACCTGGCCGGCGAGTAGCGGGATGCCGAAGACCGTGGCGATGCTGCCGACTCCGATCAGCACGGATGCCACCGCGGTAACGCCGAACCGGCTGTGGACCCGCCGCCGCGCGCCCTGGCGCACGGCCTCGCCGACGAGGAAGCCATACCCGATCGCGAGCAGCAACCCACCGAAGAAGGCGATCTTCAGGAGGACGAGCGCGCCGAGCACGGCGACCGCGCTGCCTGCCAGCAGCGCCCTACCGAGCAGCAGCGAATCCGGTGTGCCGCGCGCTCGGGAGGATTGTCGGGCACATTGCGGGCATTTCTGACCAACGACCGTATTCACCATGCAGCGGGTGCAGATCGGGTCGCCGCAATTCGAGCAAGTGAGGCGCGTCTCGACCTCTGGGTGGTTCACGCAAGCAGGCACGACGTGCGCCGATTCAGTCGCCATAGCAACTCAATGTTACGAGGAATCCGTCGTTACCGCGCGACCGTCTTTGGACCCTTTGGGCGAACCTTGCACAGAGCGACGGAGAGGAGGAGGAATGGAATAGGCACTCTGGGGAAACCGTTCCTAGCGGTGACGACGACGTCCGGCGCCATCGCTGTCCGGACGTCCGTCGCATGCGTTACCACATGTGGACCTGAGGAGGCTTCCAAGGCTGATGGCGACGTCTCGAACCACTGCTCCGGTACTCATCGTCGGTTCGGGTCCCTCTGGCCTGACCGCGGCGCTGTACACCGCACGAGCCAACTTGCACCCGATCGTCATCGAAGGCGGCGAGGCGGGTGGCCAGCTCATGCTGACGACCGAGGTCGAGAACTACCCCGGGTTCCCCGCCGGGATCCTCGGTCCTGAGCTGATTGGCAAGATGCGCGAGCAGGCCGAGCGGTTCGGCGCCGAATTCGTCACCGCCAACGCCACCAAGGTCGACCTCTCCGGACCGCCCTTCCGGGTGTGGGTCGACGACGAGGAGTACACCGGCAGGTCGCTGATCATCTCGACCGGCGCCAAGGCCAAGATGCTTGGCCTCGACTCGGAGCGCAGCCTGCTCGGCCGCGGTGTGTCGACCTGTGCGACCTGTGACGGCTTCTTCTTCCGAAGCAAGGATCTCGCGGTGGTTGGTGGCGGTGACTCCGCGCTCGAGGAGGCCATCTTCCTCACCAGATTCGCGACCAAGGTCACCGTCGTCCACCGCCGCGACCGCCTGCGCGCCTCCAAGGTCATGCAGGACCGCGCCCTGGCCAACCCCAAGATCGAGTTCGCGTGGAACTCCGTCGTCGAGGAGGTCCACGGCGACCAGGCCGTCAGCGGGGTCCAGCTCCGGAACGTCAAGGACGGCACCACCTCGACCCTCGACGTCGCGGGCGTGTTCGTGGCCATCGGCCACACTCCCAACACCGAGCTGTTCGCCGGCCAGGTCGACCTCGACCCGAACGGCTACATCGAGGTGAACGCCCCCGGCACCGCGACCAGCGTCGACGGTGTCTTCGCCGCCGGCGACGTCGTCGACCACGTCTATCGCCAGGCCGTCACCGCCGCGGGCACCGGTTGCGCCGCCGCCATCGACGCCGAGCGCTGGCTCGAGTCCCAGGGCTACGACGCCGGCGCCACCACCGACAACTGGGACTGACACCACTCGGTCTCATCGACCGGGCGCTCATAGTCACAGCCCCTGTTGCGGGCCTCACCGGCCCTGTCGCCGAGGACGCCCGTCCCGCCCCGCGCGCTCCTGGTCGCCCTGGGCCTCCCGGTCGCTGAGAGCCTCCTCGTCGCTGAGGACCTCCTCGTCCTCGAACGCCTCGTCGTCCTCGCCATCGAAGTCCTCGGCCTCATCGACCTCATCGGCGTCGGACGGTTCCTCGGCGGTCCTCCGCTTCGGTTGATACGGACGGACCAGTCCCTTTCGATCCGCGAGGTAGTCGGACAACGCCAGACCCACGACCGTGGGAACCGCGAGCCCGAACAGCGACGCGACGACCTGAACGGCCGTCGGAACCGTCGAACCGCCGAGACCGCGGAGGATGGCTCCGAGCAGCGGGATCCAGAGCTCGAAGGCAACGAACGCCGCCATGATGGCGAGGACATAACGTGGCAGAGGCCGCACAAGTCGCTCCGATGGTTACGAGGCAAGCAGCCCGGGCAGTATAGGACGAGCCGCCGGTATCGCAGCACCAATCCATCTCGGGTGAGAGGATTGGAATACTGGTCGTCTGCGAGCCCGTTAACGGAAGTGGCGGTTGAATCCGCTGAGAGTTCGTCTCCGAGGAGGTGGAGGTGCCGAGGGCGCGAAGCCCTCGCCGGCACCAAACATATGAGCAGAGCCGTCACCGATGCCACGTTCGAGGCCGATGTCCTTCGGTCCCAGACCCCCGTGCTCGTGGACTTCTGGGCTGAGTGGTGTGGCCCATGCAAGATGATTGCTCCGGTGCTCGAAGAGATCGCGAGCGAGAACGAAGGCAAGCTGACGATCGCCAAGCTCAACGTCGACGAGAACCCCGACGTGGCGCGGCGCTACGGGGTGCTGAGCATTCCGACATTGGTCATGTTCGTCGACGGCGTCGAGAAGAAGCGTGTGGTTGGCTTCGGCTCAAAGCGTGACCTGGTCGCCCAGCTCTCGGAGTTCGTCAACTGACGCTGACGACGTCGTACGGGTGAACGCCCCGGTAGTCGTCCCGAACCCGGCCTCACAGCGAGGCCGGGTTCGTCGTTTCTGGTCGGTCGCGCCGAGGGCTCGACGGCACCGGCCGGAGGACCGGCTTGGCCGGAACGCGCAGCGCCTCGAGCGCGGCTTCGCGAGCGTCCTTCCACCGCAGCGCGGTGCGGAGGTCCATCCGGAGCAGGGGATAGCGAGGGTGCTCGCGCACAACCTGGAATCCGCACGACTCGAGGAAATCAATAGGGATGTGACACTTCCGGGCAGTCCAGACACGATCACCAAACGCCTCGATCGCCCGGACCTTTCGCTTGATGAGATCTCGGGCCATCGACTGGAGGAGCACGCGCCCGATCCCCTGGCCCTCGAATTCTGGAGCAACCGCCAGGGTCGCAAGCAACACCGCATCGCGGCTGACCGGTCTCGCGGCCTGTGAATTGGCCTGCTCCAAAAAGCGGGCCGGAGCATAAAGGGAATATGCCGCGGGCTCGCCGCCGACGAACAGCACCTGCCCGGCCGATCCCCACTCGAGGACGATCGAAGAGAGCCAGGCTTCCTTTTGGAAACCCGCCTCCTCGGAGCCGATTGGCCGGGCTTTGACGCCCAACTCCCAGAACACGCACCGTCGACACGGCGCCGGCAATTGGTCCAGCGTATCGAGATTCAGCGCGACGACTTTGCGGGCCACTTACTCCGTCCTCGCGATGGGCCGCGCGCCGCGCGGGATCACCCATAGGCCCCAGAACAGCCCAGCGACCGCGCCGAGCAAGAAGCCACCGGCAACGCGCGTCAACAACCTGGCCACGAGCGGCTCCCCATCAAGCAGCTGCGATCGCAATCCAATCGCCGACCTCCCGACCTGCCGTCAGAGCCAGAGTAGCAAGACGTGACCGTCGGAATGAGGGGTCACTGGAAGCGTCTGACGTATGCTACCGCCCATGCGTGCTGATGATCCTTTCCTCGATCGCTACGCGCACGGGACGCGAGCGATGACAGCTTCTGAGATTCGTGCCCTTTTTGCGGTGGCTTCCCGCCCCGAGGTCGTCAGCCTCGCGGGCGGCATGCCATTCACCGCGGCGCTGCCCTTCGACGCAATCAGTGAGGTCGCGGCCGAGGTCCTCACCAAGGAGGGCCCAGCTGCCCTCCAGTACGGTGGGGGCCAGGGCGACCCCCGGCTGCGTGACGTCTTCGTCGAGCTGATGCAGATGGAGGGCATCCATGCGTCCGCCGATGACGTGGTGGTCACGGTCGGCTCGCAGCAGGCGCTTGACCTGCTCGCGCGCATGTTCTGCGACCCTGGCGACGTGATCGTCGCCGAGGGCCCGTCCTACGTCGGGGCGCTCTCGGCTTTCTCCCAGTACCAGGTCGAGGTCCGGCATGCGCCGCTTGACGAGGACGGTCTCGATCCCGATGCGCTCGCCACCGCGCTCAGCCAACTCGATCGCGAAGGCAAGCGGATCAAATTCATCTATACGGTGCCGAACTTCCATAACCCGGCCGGAGTGACCATGAGTGCCGAGCGCCGCGGTCAGGTGCTCGAGCTGGCTCGACAGCACAACGCGCTCATCATCGAGGACAACCCCTACGGCCGGCTCGGCTTCGAGAGCGACCCACCGCCGGCGCTGCGATCCGAGGACGCCGACAACGTCGTGTACCTCGGCTCGCTCTCGAAGATCTTCTGCCCCGGCCTTCGAATCGGCTGGGCGCTCGTGCCGCCGGCGCTCCGCGAGCGGATGGTGATGGTCAAGGAGGCCGCGGACCTCTCCTCATCGAACTTCGCCCAGGCGATGGCGTACCGGTACTTCGCGCAGTACCCGTGGCGGGAGACGCTCAAGGAGTTGCGCGTCATCTACCGCGAGCGGCGCGACGCAATGCTCGGAGCGCTCGAGGAGGAGTTCCCGCCAGGTGTCCGCTGGACCCGACCGACGGGCGGCTTCTACGTGTGGGCGGATCTCGGCTCACAGCTCGACACCCGCTCGATGCTCGCCAAGGCAATCACCGCCCGGGTCGCCTACGTGCCGGGCGGAGCCTTCTATGCGGATGGCCAGGGAGCCTCATGCCTGCGCCTGTCCTACTGCTACCCGACGCCCGATGAGATCCGGGAGGGCGTTCGCCGGCTCGCCGGCGTCATCGAGGAGGAGTTCGACCTGCTGCGAGCGCTCGGCGGTGTGCCCACGCCCGACGAGGACATCGACAACACCCCGCCCGCCGGTTGGGGAGGCGTGTGATGACCATGGAGACCACCATTGCCGTCCTCGCCGGCGGCTTGTCGTTCGAGCGGGAGGTGTCGCTCCGTTCCGGTCGACGCGTCGCCGACGCGCTCCGGGACCGCCACTACGGCGTCACCGAGCTCGACGCTGACGAGCAGTTGGTCGAGTCGTTGCGAAGCGGCGGCGTCGACGCCGTGTTCGTCGCCCTGCATGGCCGCTTCGGGGAAGACGGCACCGTGGCGGGCCTGCTCGAGCTGATGGGACTGCCGTATACCGGCTCCACCTTCAATGCCAGCAGGCTCGCCTTCGACAAGCTCGCCTCCAAGGCGGTCCTCGGCCGAGCGGGCCTTGCTGTGCCGGCCGCGATCCCCGTCGCCGAGGGCGCGCTGCGCGAGCTCGGCATGGGCGCCCTGCTCGACCGAGCAATGGACGAGCTGGGCCTGCCCCTGGTCGTCAAGCCCAACCGAGGTGGTTCGGCGCTCGGAGTCCGCCTGGTCGAGCGCGCCGAGCAATTGCCCGCGGCGCTGATGACCGCGTTCGGCTACGACGACACGGTCCTGCTCGAGCGCTACATCGCCGGGACCGAGCTGGCGCTGGCCGTCGTCGACGGTCTGGCGCAGCTCCCCGCGGTGGAGATCCGCCCCAAGGAGGGCTGGTACGACTTCGCGGCTCGCTACACCCACGGAGCCGTGGACTTCCGAGCCCCGGCCGAGATCGAGCCGACCCTCAGTGAGCGCTGCTTCGAGATCGCCACGGCCGCCCACCTCGCGCTCGGCTGTCGAGACCTCTCCAGGATCGACACGGTCCTCGACTCCGACGGCACCTGCTGGATCCTCGAGGTCAACACCGGCCCCGGTCTCACCAGCACCAGCCTCGTTCCGATCGCCGCGGACGCCGCCGGCATCTCGTTTGCCGACCTCGCCGTCCATCTCACCAACCGCGCAATCGCCCGCAGGCCCCGCTGAGCCAGACCGGCGCTGCCGAGCGGGGTCGGACCTGACCACGCGAACGACCCTGTCTGCGAGGATTCCCACGCGCCGCCGGGCGGTCTGGGAGGCCGCGCCGCGCCGTTCGGGAGGCCGCGCCGTTCGGGAGGCCGCGCCGGATCCCGCCGCTAACTCTCGCCGCTGGTTCCCTAAGGAACGACTCTCCACGGCCGACGGTCGCCGCTCGTCTTCGCGGACGACGTCGCGCGACCTCTCGCACGTTGTACCCCGGAGGATCCAAGTGGCCGACTCGCCACTTGTCCTCGGGCACGAGTTCGCGCACGAGCTCGCGCGCACGCACCGACGCTCGCCGCTCCATCCCCACAGACAACCTTACGGCCGGCGCTCGCCCATTGTCCTCGCGGGCAGTCCAGGCGGTCGACTCCCGTCGGTCCTCTTCCTGACGACCCGCGCGACGAGTCCGGCTTCAGGGAGCAGCCAATCAGCCTTGGACCTAGCTCGTTGCACCTGCTCTTAGGCAGGCGTCGTGGTGCAGGGCCTTGGCCCCGCTAGTCCCAGCGAGCGGGCGCCGGACCGGTAGGCAGCGGCACCTGAGGCGGCATGGCATCGTCATCGGTCGAATCCGCACCGAGATCTGTTTCGATCGACTCCACGCTGAACGAGCTGCGGGCTCGATCGCGTGACCGGATAGCTCCAGAGTCGCTGTCGACGAGTCCGATCACGTCGCAGATGCGCTGCAAGTCGTCAAGGGTCGCGAACTCGATGAGCACCTTCCCCTTGCGCTTGCCGATCGA
>JBEDUQ010000289.1:0-14992 GCA_040414855.1 Actinomycetota bacterium | reverse complement strand
GACCGACCCTCCCGGCTAGCGGCCGGGAGGGTCCCCAGGACCATCGTGCGCCGCGGTCGTGCTGGGCACCTCAGCGTCCCTCTCGAGGGCGGTTGGCCGCTGTTTGTGCAGGACGGCCAGGGTCAGGACGGCCAAGGCGAGGCCGATGCCGGCGGCGATCGCCGAACTGAGCTGTATGCCAACGACGAACGCCTCGCGGGCGGCGGCGAGCACGGCCGCTCCAAGATCGCCGGGGAGCTGGGCTGCGGCTGCCGCGGCGCTCCCTAGGGTGTCGCGGGCCGCCTCGACGGCCTCGGCCGGGACGGTGGCCGGGAGCCGGTCGGCCAGCTCGCTTCGGTAGATGGCCAGCCCGACCGAGCCCAGGACCGCGATCCCGAGGGCACCCCCTAGCTCGGCGGCGGTCTCCGAGATCCCCGAGGCTGCGCCGGCCTGCTTGGGCGGGGCCGCCCCGACGATCAGCTCGGTGGTCACCCCGAACACCGGGGCCAGGCCCACCGAGATGATCACCGACCCGGCGATCAAGGGGACCAGGCCGCTGGTGACCCCGACCTGGGTGAGAAGCCCCAGGCCGATCGAGGCCAAGGCGAGGCCGCCGGCGACCACATAGGCCGGCCGCACGCCATAGAGCAGGCGGGGGACGAGTTGGCTGCCGATGATGAACGCGACCGCCGAGGGCAGCGACCACAGCCCGGCCTCCAGCGGGGACAGCCCGATCACCAGCTGGAGGTACTGGGCGACGAACAGAAAGTAGCCGACGGCGATGAAGATCGCCAGGAAGTTGGCGGCTAGGGCGGCGTTGAACACCCTAAGCCGGAACAGGCCGACGTCGATCATCGGGTGCGGGAGCCGTCGCTGACGGACCACGAACCCCACCGCGAGCGCCAGCCCGGCCGCGATCGCGACGACGGCAATCACGCTGAGGCCGTCCTGGGCGATCTCCTTCAGCCCGAAGATCACCGCCAGCATCGCGACCACCGACATGGCCGCCGACACCAGGTCGAGACGACCGGCGTCCGGGTCGCGATACTCGGGCAGGACCCGCGGGCTCACGATGAGCAGGGCTGCGATCACCGGGATGGCGAGCAGGAACACCGAGCCCCACCAGAAGTGCTCCAGCAGCACGCCGCCCAGCAGCGGGCCGATGGCCTCGCCGACCGAGAAGCTTGCGATCCAGAACCCGACCGCGACAGAGCGCTGCCTGGGGTCCTGGAACATGTGGAAGATCAGCGACAGGGTCGAGGGGGCCAGGGTCGCCCCGGCGATCCCCAGCAACGCCCGGCTTACGATCAGCCACTCGGCGGTGGGGGACAACGCAGCCAGAACCGACAGCAGGCCGAACGCAGTGGCCCCGATGAGCAGCAGCCGCCGGCGGCCGATGCGGTCGCCGAGCGTGCCCATGGTGATGAGCGAGCCGGCGACGAAGAACCCGTAGATGTCGATGATCCACAGCAGCTGGGCGCTGGTCGGCCGCAGGTCGGTGCTGATGGCGGGAACGGCCAGGTACAGCACGGTCAGGTCCATCACATACAGCACACAGGCCAGCGCCAGCACCGCCAGCCCGATCCACTCGCGCCGTCCGGCCCTTGGTGGCACCTCGATCGCCGTCACCTTGTGGAACTCCTCATCGTCGACCCGCGTACCAGCGGCCCGGGTGCCTTGGTCGAGCGCCGTGGAGATGATCATCCGTTTGATCATCCAGACGATCTGCCGAGACCCTTCCGGATCGGCTGTGTTGCATTGCGCCGGCTCCGGGCATGCTGAAGCCGCGACGTCCGCGGCGGATCAGATCGTCACGGCCAACTCGTCGAACGCGACCGCTACCCGCCGGCTCGCTGGCTCCTCCACCGCCAACTCGTAGTGTCCACGCCGAGATTCTGCACTAACTGGCGGGCGGCCAGGTGTGGCGAGGAAGTCGTCGAGCAGGCCAACGGCCTCGGTGTACGAACTTCACCGTGCGCTCGCTCTTGTCCTCCGCGCAGAGCGTGCGGAAGCTGGCGTTGAGGCTGGGAGCGCAGCCCGAGGCATCGGCGGTGCTCGGTAGTGTCACTGAGTACTGCTCACTGCTGGTCCTGCCGCATCCTCATTTATGTCGGTGCTCGGCTGCGCTGGTCCGTGCTCGCTGATGTCGGAGCCGATGGACGCGCACCACTTGCGCGGCGGTCGGGCCCGGCCTAGCGGCGGGCGTCCGTGACGAGCTCCCTGGTCTCCTCCGCGGGCTGGAGCGTCTCGACCAGCGGCGTGAACCCGTGGCCCCGCTCGCACATGGTCTTGACGTGCTCGACCGGCCCGCTGGTGGAGCCCAAGCTCCAGCGGTCGGTGATCCGCGCCGGTGCGGCGCAGTTCGGGTCCGGGCAGGCGATCTGATCGGTCATCGGTGGTTCCTCCCTTTGCTGGTCGCGCCGCCGTCGGCGCTTGTCCCTCGTCTCCCTGCGCGGGACAATGCGCGCGGGCGCTGACACCTGGCTGACAACTCGTCCGGAGTTCGATGGATTTCCGCCTCCTGGGTCCGCTCGAGCTGGCGGAGAGCGGGCGACCGATCGTCTGCGGGGGAGCCCGCCAAGGAGCCGTTCTCGCCCGGCTGCTGCTGCATGCCAACCAGGTCGTGCCAAGCGGCCGCCTGCTGGTCGAGCTGTGGGGCGAGGACGCCCCGCCGAGCGCCGCCAACGCGCTCCAGGCCGCTGTGTCGCGCCTGCGCAGGGCGCTGCCCGGCGGGAGGCTGCTGACCAGGGCGCCCGGCTACCTGTTCCGGACCTTCCCAGACGAGCTCGACGTCGACCGCTTCGAGCGGCTGTTGGCCGCCGGGCGGCAGGAGTTGAGCGCCGGCCGGGCGGAGGACGCCGCGCGGACCCTGCGGCAGGCGCTGTCGCTGTGGCGCGGCCCGGCCCTGGCCGACTTCCGCTACGAGCCGTTCGCCCAGGCCGAGATCGCCCGGCTGGAGGAGCTCCGGCTGGTCTGCCTGGAGAAGCGCATCGAGGCCGACCTGGCACAGGGCGCGGGGGCCGAGCACGTCGGCGAGCTGCAACGCCTGGTGGCCGAGCAGCCGCTGCGCGAGCGACCACGCGGCCAGCTGATGCTCGCCCTGTACCGCGCGGGCCGGCAGACCGAGGCGCTGGAGGTCTACCGCGAGCTGGACGCGCTGCTGCGCGAGGAGCTGGGGCTGGAGCCGGCGCCGGCGCTGCGCGAGCTGGAGGCGTCGATCCTGCGCCACGACCCGGCCCTGCGCGCCGTCCAGGCGCCCCGGCGGGCCCCGGTCGAGGTCGCGGTGCGCAAGCCGGTGACGGTGCTCTGCGCCGAGCTGCGGGCCGCCTCCAGCGCCGGCACCGGGCTGGACCCGGAGGCGCTGGAAGGCGTGCTCAGCGGCGCCCTGGAAGTCCTGGTCGGCACGCTGGAGCGCTACGGTGGGCGCCTGGCGGCCGTGGCCAGCCAGCGGATCCTGGGCGTCTTCGGCGTCCCCACGCTGCACGAGGACGACGCCCTGCGGGCCGCGCAGGCGGCCCTGGAGAGCCAGGCCGCGCTGGCTGCTGAGGCCGCCGCGCTGGAGCGGGACCGCGGCGTGCGCCTCGGGGTCCGCGTCGGCGTGGCCACCGGCGAGGCGCTGGTCTCCGGCCCAGACCCGGCCGGCTTCACCGGCGACGCGGTGGCCCTGGCGGTCGACCTGGCCGGCGCCGCCGCCGAGGGCGAGGTACTGGTCAGCGGGCAGACCCGCGACCTGGCCCCGGGCGCGCTGGAGGTCGAGCCGGCCGGCGAGGGGCGGCTGCGCCTGCGGGCCGCGCGGGCCGGCGCCCGGCCGCTGCCGGTGCGGCTGGACGCCGCGCTGGCCGGCCGCGACGAGGAGCTGGCACGGCTGCGCGAAGCCTTCGAACAGGTCTGGCGCGAGCAGGCCCCGGTGGTGGCGACCGTGCTCGGCGAGGCGGGCATCGGCAAGACCCGGCTGGTCCACGAGCTGGCCGGGCTGCTGGCCGGCAAGGCGACGGTGCTGATCGCCCGCTGCCTGCCCTATGGCGAAGGCATCACCTTCTGGCCCCTGCGAGAGCTGGTCCAGCGGGCCGGCGCCGAGCACGCCGCGCTCCAGGAGCTGGAGGCTCTGCTCGACGCCGAGCCGGACGCTGCCCTGGTGGCCGAGCGGCTGACCGGTGCGATCGGCCCCGGCGGCGCGGCCGCCTGGGACGCGGCCGAGATCTTCTGGGCGGCCCGCAGGCTGCTGGAGACGCTCGCGCGGCGGCGGCCGCTGCTGGTGGTCTTCGAGGACCTCCACTGGGCGGAGGCGACCTTCCTCGACCTGGTCGAGTCGGTCGCCGCACAGGCCAGCGGACCGCTGCTGCTGGTCTGCCTGGCCCGGCCCGAATTGCTGGAGGAGCGGCCGGGCTGGGCGGCCGGCGCGGCCAAGGGCCTGCGGATCGAGCTGGAGCCGCTGGCCGACGCCGACGCCAGCGCGCTGCTGGACGCTCTGGCCGGGGCGCCGTCCGAGGCCGACCGGCGGCGGCTGCTCGAGGCCGCCGCCGGCAACCCACTGTTCCTGGAGCAGCTCGCCGCCGCGCGCGGCGAGCACCGCTGGGGCGAGAGCGGGCCGCCGCTGCCCGCGACCATCCAGGCGCTCCTGGCCGCGCGGCTGGAGCTGCTCGGCCCGGGTGAGCGCGCGGTGCTGTGGCGCGCGGCGGTGGTGGGCAGGGACTTCTCGCTGCGCGCGGTCGCCGAGCTGCTGGCCGACGAGATGCGCGTGCCGCTGCGCCGCCACTTGCTGAGCTTGGTCGCCAAGGGGCTGGTACAGGAGCGGCCGCCGCGGCCGGAGATCGGCGAGCACTTCGCCTTCCGGCACGTGCTCGTGCAGCAGGCCGCCTACCGGGCGATCCCCAAGTCGCTACGCGCCGGCCTGCACGAGCGCTTCGCCGGCTGGCTGGAGCGACTGCCCGGCGGGCGGGCCGGCGAGTACGACGAGCTGCTCGGCTACCACCTGGAGCGCGCCGTGTGCTACCAGCGCGAGCTGGGCCGCACAAACGGGCAGGTCGGCGGGCTGGCGCGGCGGGCGGCCGGCTGCCTGGAGGCGGCAGGGACCAGGGCGCACGCGCGCGGCGACGCGCCAGCCGCGGTACGCCTGCTCCAGCCGGCCTCATCGCTGGTCGGAGCCGACGACCCGGCGCTCGCGCGGCTGCTGACCCAGCTCGGCGCGGCGATGATCGAGGCCGGCCAGCTGGACGGAGCGGCAGGGACGCTGGAGCGGGCGCAACAGCTCGCCGCGACCGCCGGCGACCAGCGCGCCTGGGCGCACGTCCGCGTGCAGCAGCTCTTCCTCGGGCTCCAGGTGGACGTGCGCGGCACCACCGCGGCGGTGAGCCCGCTGCTGCCCCAGATGCTGCGGATCTTCGAGCACCACGGCGACCAGCTCGGGCTCTGCCAGGCCTGGCGGCTGCGCGCGGCGGTGCACTGGATGCAGGCCGACTCGGCCGGCGCCGAGCGGGCCTGGCAGCAGGCCGCCGCCCACGCGCGCCAGGCGGGCGACGAGCGCCAGCTCACCGAGATCCTCGGCTGGCTCGCCTCGGCAGCGCTGTGGGGACCGACGCCGGCGCCGGAGGGGATCGAGCGCTGCGAGCGCTTCCTCGCCGAGGTCGGCGGGCACCGGACCGGCGAGGCGGTGATCGTCAACCACCTCGCCGGCCTGTATGCCATGCGCGGCCAGGTCGATCGGGCGAACCTGCTACTCGCCAGGGGCCGCGCGATCTTCGACGAGCTCGGCGTCACGATGACCTCCGCGGTCACCCACCCGGCGGCGTTCGTCGCGATGCTCAGCGGCGACCCGGCCACGGCCGAGGCGCACCTTCGCCGCGACTACGAGACCCTGGAGCAGATGGGCGAGAAGGGCTACCTGGCGACCACCGCCGCCTTCCTGGCCCAGGCGATCGCCGTCCAGAGCGAGCGGCGCTACCCGGAGGCTGAGCGGTTCATCCAGGTCAGCCACGAGGCCGGCGCTGGAGAGGACGCCTCGGCCCTGATGGTCTGCCGAGCCATCTCCGCCAGGATCCTGGCCTGGGCCGGCGAGGCCGACCGGGCAGAGGAGCTGGCACTGGAAGCGGTCGCCGTGGCGGCGCGCACCGACTTCCTCAACCAGCACGCCGACGCGCTGCTGGAGCTCGCCCGGGTGCACACCGCCGTAGGCCGCGAGGCGGCCGCCCAGCAGGCGCTCGACCAGGTGCTGGACCTCTACGGGCGCAAGGGCAACCTGCTCGCCGCGGAGCGCGTCCGAAAGGGTCTGCAGCGCGGCACGGCTCCATGACACAATCCCGAGTTCATGGCGCTGGCGCCGGTCGACCGTGGCCGCCGACATGCTAGGCCCGCGGAGGTATGCATCGTGCCGAACTCGCAGTTCAACAGCCCAGGGAAGATCCGGCCGGACGGGACCGTGCTCCTGACCGGGACCATCGGGCTCGCCGAGCCCGGGAAGGAGGCGGAGATCCGCTTCCTGATCGTCCAGAACGACGTGATCGTCGAGGGCAGAGGGCGCGGGGAGAGTGGCAGCGACAGCTGGTCGGGCAGGTCGGACGCCAAGTGCGAGCAGCTCCAGGAGGGGACGGCGATGGCGATCGGCCTGGGGCTGCTGTCCAGGGACCGCAAGCCCGGCGTGGGCTTCCAGACGGTCACCTGGTCCGCGCAGATCGAGCTGGAACGCCGCGGCGAGAACCACTAGAACCCGGGCTAGAACCCTGGCACGCCCGAGCGCACGAACAGGTGCCTGCCGAGCCAGGCCCTGGCATCAGGGGGTAGCGGCGGCTGTCCCGCAAGCCGTCAAGTTCCTCGGAACGGTGGCGAAGGACGCCCTGCGGTTCCAGGAGTGCCAGCCTGTTCCGCTCTCGACCTTCGTAGAGCGCGACCAGTGCGGCTCGCTGTCGGTCGCGCTCTGCTTGGCGGGCCTGGGACTCAGCGTCCCACGTGGCCATCTGCGCTTCGAGTTCGTCGGAGGTCATCGAACCCGGTGGTCCCCGGCAGCTGTCGCATCAGAGCGGCAGCACTGGCAAATCGTTCATCTCATCCCACGAGAGGTCGACGTAGCCGTGGTGCCACAGATCCCACGCAGAGTGGTATTCGACGGCGATGTGACCGATGACAACGACCCGATCCATCGTGACTTCGCCGCGGCGGCCGGTTTCGTGCAGCGCGTCCTGCCTCTGGTTTCCATAACGAGTCTGCAGAACCAGCACGTCCGCGTCGCCCCCGTGACTCGATCGTGCGTGGCCCGCCTGCCAGTCTTCTGGATGCCGGCGCCATTCGGTCTCGCGCCGGCCACCTGCTCCGTGCGGGGTGGAAACGAACTCGGGCTTGCCTGTCCCCAGGGTCGACGGGTTGAGCATGGCACGCATCGGATGGTGCGGGTCCGCGGCGATCACCTTCGCGACGTCCTCGCGGAAGTGGTCCTTCCTCGCTCCCAGCAGGACGCCCGGATGCCGTGAGACGACCGGTGCGCCGCCGATCGTCGTCGATCGGGGCGGCCCGATGGGTGTCTGGAACTCGAGGGGGTCGCCGGTCGACCTCGGAACTGCCGGCTTGCCTGGCTCGACCAGGGTGCGCCGCTGCGTCGGCGTCCCGGAGCCGCCCGGCTGGGCGGTGGACGCCGCTACGGCCGTGCCCGTCGCGCTGGTGCCGGCCGAGGACAGGGCGGTCGCGGTGCTGCCCGTCGCGGTCGCGGTATCGCCTTCGATGCGTGATTCACCGACGACGAACAGCCCGCGGCGCCCCGCGGGGTGCTCGTCGTGCGCCGGGTCGGCCTGGCGATGCCCCGTGGCGTCGTCGCCCGTGCCGGTGTCGCCGGTGCCGGTGTCGCCGGCGCCAGTGTCGCCTGTCTTGCGTGCCTGTTCGGCCTCCTTCTGCTTCCGAGCGGCCTGCAGCCGTTCGACCTCCGCTATCTCCTGAGCGGTCAGCGGCTTGTCGAAGGGGTCGTACGGCTTCGGCACGGGTTTCTGGTGCGTCACGTTGCCGCTGGCATCGACCGCGGCGTTGCCGGTCGTGGCCTCGGGGGCCTTCGGCTCCGGCGGCGCGTCCGGCGCGGGCGCGTCCGGCGCCGGCGCCTGGGCCTTCGCCTGTGGCTTCAGATGCCGTGCGGCGTGCTTGGCGAGCTTCGCGCCCCGGTTGACGAGCCCCTGTCGAATCCGCTCGTACACCTCGTCGGCCATGACCTTGGACAGGACCTTGGCCGAGATGGTCATGTCGTCGGACGAGGTGCCCTTGAGCGCCATGATCACCGCTGCCAGCGCGTGCCGCACCCGCATCCTCTCCTCGGCGCCGGCGACGGCGTCGTACACCGCGGACGCGGCGTTGAGGAACGGAATGACCTTGGGGCCGAGTTTCTTGATGAGGTAGTCCCGCACGCGCGCGCGGATCTGCTCGTGCACGAGCGTGCGCACCAGTTCCTCGGAGAGCGAGGCGAGGAACCGCTGGTAGTCCTCGATGTCCCTCTCCAGCCGGCTGGTGACTTCGCGCACCGTGAACGGCAGCGCTGCCTCGACCAGGCGCGGGACCGTGTCGGAGATCAGGTCGATCGTGATGTCGCGGCGTTGGAAGAGGCTGCGGGTGCTGACCGAGGCGATGTAGCTCCGCCCCAAGGCATCGAGATACCGCTGGATGGTGGTCTGGAACTCGTGCGGGCCGCTGTAACCGTATCCGTACTCGACGAAGGAGCCTGCCCCACCGAACAGCAGCTTCGTGATCGGGCCCTCGCCGATCCGGAAGCTCCCGTCACCGTATTTCTGGACGCTGATGTAGACGCCCGGCGGCGGACAGTTCCGCTGCATCTGCGAGCCGGGCTCGGGTACGAGGATGGGGTAGTCGAGGCGCCCGTGAAGATCGAACGGTTCGCCCTGCCTGTCTAGGACGACCGTGTACACGCTGTGATAGAGGATGACCTCGGTGAGCCCCGCGAGCTTCGCGTCGAGGTCGGGGACCGTGAACGTGACGCCGGTGGCTCGGGACAGATGGCGCAGCGACAGCGAGGACAGAAGCCTGACGGCTTCCGCTATCGTCGGCGTCTTGACCACCCCAGTAGCCTGGGTCGCTGCGCGTAGCGCGTGCTCGTTGCCGGGCCGACGGGCCGGCTCGTCCACTATCGGGATGGGCGCGAATGCGTCGCTGCCGGCACCGGGCCGTGCGGACGCGGATCGCTGGGGACCCTGGTCGAGGATGGCTTGCCACAGCCTGACGTTCTTGGGGTCGAACGGCGGGATCTGACCGACGTCGCGCGGCCGCTTCGGGTAGCGCCGGACCGCCTCCTGCGCCATTCTCGGCGGAAATCGGGAGGGTGCCCAGGCCGGCAAGGATGCCGTTTCCTCGCGGCTGACGACCGGGATGGCTTCCCCCGTCACGGTGGTGACGAGTTTGATCGACTTCACCTCTGCGAGTGCCGTCAGCTCATCGGTGACGAGCAGGGCACTGTCGCGCGGGTCGCGACGCGACTGGCCCTGCGCGTCAAGGAGGAATTCCCACGTGGCGACGAGGCGTTTCGCGAGCGGATAGATGCGCTCCGCCGGTCCATGCACGATTGCATCGCCGAGCTCGAGCTCGGAGGTCAGGGCGTCGGCGAGCGCGTCTGGGATCGCGCTCTGCCCGAGGAGCCTCCACAGCGGCGGCAGGTCCGGCGTGCCTGCCGACTGGGAGGCCAGCCGATTTGCGATCCCCGGGTTGAACGTTGCGCGATCGAGCGGCCCAATGACCATCGGGCACGCCTAGGCGTCGTCGGCCGGCACGACCACGCCGTTGGTCGAGCCAGTGATGACGATCTTCTTCTCGATGTCCGGGTCTTCCCGCTCGTCGGCGAGGATGCGGGCCGCATAGCGGACGTTCTCCATCTCCAGCTTCCGCACCTCCGCCTGGACCTTCTTCACGTCGATCGCCCGGTGCATCAGCTTGAAGTCCTCGAGGATCGGGTGGACGCCTGGCAACGCCTCGATGTAGAGCGAGCCGGTGGGCACGGTGATCTCGTCCTCCGCCCGCCGCGGCGCGCTGAGCAGGCGCTTGTACTGCTCGGTCAGCCGCGCGATGGTCTTCTCGACCTCTTCCTCGGTGATCTCGCCGTTCTCGAGTTGCCGTTTCATCTGCTCGTTGAGGGCGCGCGCGTAGGCGACGAACTCCTCAGGCGTGTAGTTGCCGAACTCATCGGGATCATGGAGGCCGAGCTCGGAGTCCACGTACGGGGTCATCATGAAGTCGGTGAGCACGTTCGAGATCCGCAGCGGCAGGATCAGGTAGTTGGCCTTGAAGCCCAGCAGGTTGTCCAGGTCGGCGACCTCCGCGAGGGTCACGAAGTCCTCGGCCGGGTCGAGGTCGCTCTCCAGCTTCATGTTCGCCGTGACGCCGAGCACGACCTCGCCCGGCTTCACGGTCACCGAGCTGGGCAGCTCGGCGGGCTCGGACAGGCTGTAGCTCTGCTCCCGGGTGGCGAGCCGCGGGACCTTCTTCTTGTGCAGCGCGAGGAACACCTGGTCGCTGAATGTGTGGGCCCAGATCGCCTGCATGTAGTAGAGGATGTTCTCCTTGATGTGCAGCCGGAGCGCGCCGAGGTCCATCAGGCAGTTGAGATGCTCGGCGAATTCTTTGGCGTAGGCGTCGTTCGCCGCCTTGAGCGTCGCGGCCTCGCTGTCGAGCTGCGAGCGCAGCGCCCGCTCCTGCGCCACCGCCCGCTCGTACCGCTCCCGCGCGGCGTCCTCGAGGACCCGCGCCGCCTCGACGTCGATCTCGCTGTCCGAGTCGCCGGTCAGCGCCTCGGACGCCTTCTCCCACAGGCCCTCGTTGCTCTCCGCCGTCGCCTGCGCCCGCACGACCATCTGCGCGGTCAGCAGGTCCGCGGTCTGGTTCACCAGGGTCCGGCTCTGGGTGTAGCTCTTCTTCAGCTCCTCGACGACGCCGGTGAGGACCTTGATGTTCTGCGCCATCGTCAGCAGGCCGAACTCGTCGCCGACAACCTTCGTGCGCAGATATTCGAGCGGCTTGCGGAACTGGTCGTCGAGCAGGACGCGATCGATGATCCAGCCGTGGGTCAGCAGCAGCGCGTCGATCGCGCTGCGGCTCGGGTTGGGCACGTCCATGGCGACCAGCAGGACCGGTGTGAGGCGGTGGATGTGCTCGGAGAGCTTGTAGCGCCGCTGCAGCTCGTAGAACAGGTAGGTCACCGGCAGCTCGTCGTTCGGGTTGGTGATCTCAGAGGTCTCCGTCACCTCGTCCTCGTAGACCTCCTTGAGCTCCACCTCGAGCTTGCGCTCGTCCTTGTACTCCTGCGCGGCCTTGATCACCGCCTCGCGGAAGGCCTTCTTGGTGTCGCTGGAGTTCGTGGCGGCGTCCTTGCCGAAGACCACGGTGCTGTCGCCGTCCGCGATGCCGATGTCGTACGAGCCCTTGGCCGTCATGCTGAAGTTCGTCTTGGACTCGGCCTTGGCGATGATCTCCGCCTCGTCCCGCGCGGTATTGGCGGCCTCGTCCTTGCGGACGCGCAGGCTGTTCTCCATCTCCTTGACGTTGCGTTCCTTCTTCACCACCCGCTTGGCGGTGACCTTGCGCGTCTCCTTCGGGGTGAGCGTGATCGTCCTGACCAGGTCCCCCACCTGGTAGCTGACCGGACTCCATCGCTGGCGGTAGGTGACGAGGATGCCAAAGTTGACGCTGCCCGGAGCGAAGATCTCGAAGGCGTAGCGCTCGTTGAGCAGGGCCTCGATCTGGCGCAGCAGCTCCGGCGGCGGGGGCTCCCCGCTCGAGCCGGGGTCGACCTGCGCGTTCGTTCCGGTCGTGTCGATCGTGGTGTCGGAGATCGGCGGCCGGACCGAGACCGTGCTGCCGCCGCTGAGCTGCGGCGGCAGCGGATTCGGCGGCCGCTGGGCGGGCACCGGCGGCAGGGTGGCGAGGTTGAACGACGCGTGGGTGGTCTGGACGGTCCGCAACTCCTTGCGGAGCCCCTTGATCGGGTCGGAGTCGGTGCTGATCGCGCCGAGCGGGTCGCCGCCGAGGTCCTGCAACTGCCGGCTCAGCACGGTCGCGCCTTCGATCACACCGTCGTCGATCGCCTTCTGCCAGACGTAGTCGAAGGCGATCTGCAGGTTGTGGAAGTCGCGGAACGCCGGCGTGTCGGCGGGGCCGCTGCGAAGCTGGAATCCATCGACCACGCCCTGCACGTCGTCCTGGGTCGCACGCGGCGTGACGCCGAACGCGACGGCTTCCTCCGGCGAGGTCATCGTCTCCACGAGCCTGTCGACCAGGTCAGGCACCGTCGGCGGCGTGTCGGCCGCGGCCGGGTCAACCAGCGCGGCCACGCGGGCATTGCCGGCGACGCGGTCAGCCCCGGGCTCGCCGCCACCGTCGTCCGGCTCGATCAGGACCGGTTCCGCCTCCGACCTGCGCAGGAGATCGAGGGGATCCTCGCGCACGAAGAAGCTGGGGCGCTCGCTCTTCTCGTGTGCCCCGAACAGGAACGGCTCCAACTCCTCCGGAGGGATGTCGTCGCGGAACGTGCCGTCCGGGTTCTTGAACTGCTGCGCCTGGTCCTCGGGCAGCACGAGGAAGCCTGTGGCCGGCGGCTTCGTGTTGATCGTGCCCTCGATCGTCTTGCTGATCGTCCGGAACATCGCCGACTCGACGTCGTCACCGGGCCGGACGAAGTTCAGCCGCTCGGCGAGGGCATCCGGCACGCCGGTGAGCTTCTCGAGCAGCCGGCTCTGCACCTGGGTCTCGATGTGCGCGGCCCGCTGCCGCTCGACGGCGATCCGTTCGGCGGCGATGCTCTGCATCTCCTGCCTGATCGTAGCCTGCCGGATGACCGTCTGACTGACCTTCTGGATGACCGCGCCGGGCTCCTCGTCGTCGAACTCGGCGGCCGTCGGCGCGGGCACTCCGGCGTCGGTCAGCCTCTGCAGGGGGATGCGGATGATGTAGGCCTCGGTCGCGCCGGCGTCGCGGCGGACGTCCCTGGAACTGTGCAGGATCCCGCTGTCGGAGTCACTCATCTCCTCCGGCGCCCGCACGACCAGCAGCAGATCCGGGCGGCACCCGTCGCGGCCGTCGTTGCAGGGCGCGGTGTCGTACTCGAGCGCGAACCGGCCGCCGCGCTCGGTCAGCACCGACCCGAGCCTGGGCGCGCCGGAGCCGTATGCGGACAGCGCGGTCGACGGTTCCGCCATGTCGACCCGCCCGTCGGACTCCGAGTCTTCGTCGCACCCGCCCTCCGGATCGAGGTCGTAGATCTCGACGAGCAAGTCAGGTATCCCGACGTTGGTCTCCTTCAGAAGCACCTTCCCAGAAACCTGGCTCATGTCCTCGCACCTCCCGGAGCGGCGCTTCTACGGGAGGTCCGGGGCGCGGAAGCGGCCGCACCAGCGTATGAAGCACTGATATCCGCGGCGGAGTTCGGCGTGCCGGATACCTTGAGACTCCAGAGCGCCGCATCCCACGTGTAGAGCTTCGTGATCAGCCGGTCGAGATCACCGTTGTCGAAGTTCTCTTGGAAGTCGATGATCGTCGCGAGCGCCTCCGCGCCGCGCAGCGCCACCCGTTGGAGATTGCTGATCCGCTCTCGGTTGAGGATGGGGCTCTCGTCACCGGCGAGTTGCTTCCAGACGTTTTCCACCAGCTTCTGACCGCCGGACTCCTCGACGTACGGGAAATTCCCGGAGGCTGGAGGTGTTCCGAAGACCGTGGCAATCCCCGCATTGCGTAGGATCGTGTAGCCAAACGTCTCGGTCACGGTGGGAAACGCATTGAACCGGCTCCACCGCACCGAGTCACCCTCGAGACCGTTGAGATAGTCCGCCATGGGCCGGTGGGCGTCCTTGACCCTCGCCCGGAGCATCTCGACGCCTGAGTCGACGGCTCGCTCGGCAAAGGCCGAGGCAGCCTTCAGGAGATCGTCGCGCAGGACTGGGAAGTCTCCTGTTTCCGGCGTGGAAGCCACCGCCGCTGGAAGCGTGCGCACCCCTCCACTGCCAAAAATAGGAAGAAAAACTCTGTCCCGCTGCGGGCCGGACGGGAGTGTCTCATCGGTCCCGTAGCGCGCATCCAGCCTCGCAAGGGTTTCACTCAGCCCGTCGACATCGATGTACAGGTGCGGCCGATTGAAGAAGTCACACGCGACTCTGTACGCCAAATCGACGAGGCAATCGAGCTGCTGGTAGAAATAGAGACCCGCGATCTCATGGCCCGCGCCAGTCGTCTGGTTGAAGGACTCCACATCGTGGATGCGGTAGTCCACAAGCTTTGTGCTCGTAGCGCCGCCGCGAGGTCTTTCGGGTGCTGAGACGTCAGTCATTGCAGTACCTGTCCCTTGTGATTGGCTCTTACCTCTCGCAGCAACCCGGCGGCGATGACGGCGTGACGGCTTCCTGACCTCCTCGACATGCTGGGTTGTCTATTCCTGCCCTCATCCGCCAGCTGGTTGGTTGCTATCTGGCGAGCATTCACGGGCAGGCTGACACCTCGCTGACAGCGTGAGTCGAGCAGCGGGCGCGCGACCGGAGCGGGCGTCGGCGTGGGGCATGGACCGCGGCATGGACACCACCCGGCTGCGTAGCCTGCTCGGCCTACCGGGCGGGCCGCGCTGAACGGCACGTGCAGCTGGCCGCGAGCGCCCCGATCCAGTTGATCCGGTTGGTCATCGCTTCCGCGGTGCACCGTAGCGCCTGGTGGCGCGTAGCTGTGCGGCGCGGCCCAGGAGCTCTCCGACCGTCCGGTGTGGCGACGCGGCCGGCGGATGGGCGCGGCGAAATGTGGTGAGCAGCTCCGCGCCCAGCGGTAGTTCCGGCTGTGCGGCGGCGCGCAGCAGCCAGCGCCGCTGCTCTCCCACGGGCAGGCCCTCGACCCACGTCCGGAAGCGGTTGGTATCGTCGGTGCCCCCGGCGGTCCCGGGGTCGGCTTCCGCCGCGGCCGCAAGCAGATCCCGGTCCAGTCGCAAGAACCCGGCCAGCGCCTGCAGCGGCGCCGACGGGCTACCGATCCCGTGCGGCACCGAGGGCTCCTTCGTCTCCTCAGCGACCTG
>JBEDUQ010000288.1:0-55118 GCA_040414855.1 Actinomycetota bacterium | reverse complement strand
GGGATCGAGGACGGTTCGATCACCGTGGCGTTCCGGCGCTGGAACCGGCGGCAGGTGGTCGCCGGCAACCGCTACCGGACCGGGATCGGCATGGTCCAGATGGACGCCGTCGACCGGGTCGACCCGGCCGCCGTGACCATGGCGGACGCGAGGCGCGCGGGCTACGGGTCCGTGGACGCTCTCTTCGCCGACCTGCCGCGAGCCGCCGGCGTCCCGCTCTACCGGCTGCGGTTTCACAAGCTGACCGGGCCCGACCCGAGGGAGCTGCTCGCGGCTGACAGGGGCCTGTCGAACCAGGACGTCGCCGACCTTCGCCGCAGGCTGCAGCGCATCGACCGGCTGAGCCCAAAGGGCCCGTGGACCGCGGAGGTCCTGGAGACGATCGCCGCACACCCTGGCGTTCGAGCCGCGGACCTGGCCGAGTCGCTTGGCTGGGAGGTCCTTCCGTTCAAGGTCAACGTGCGCAAGCTCAAGAGCCTCGGCCTGACGATCAGCCTGGAGGTTGGCTACCGGCTGTCGCCGCGCGGGCGGGCCTATCTCGCCGCTCTCGCCGCTCTCGCCGCGCGATGACTACGGGTGCGGCTGGACGGCTCGACCGCCGCGGCTGGCTCGCGCTTTTGGCGATGGCGCTCGGCGTGTTCGTGATCGCCAACGACTTCACGGCGCTGAGCGTCGCCATCCCCAGGATCGAGGCGGACCTTCACACGACCCTGAACAAGGCGCAGTGGGTCATCAACGGGTACGCGCTGGTGTTCGGCGTGCTGATCGTGACCGGTGGGCGGCTCGCCGACCTGTTCGGGCGCAAGCGCACGTTCATGGTGGGAGCGGCCATCTTCGCGCTGTTCTCGCTGCTGGCGGGCCTGATGCCGAACGTCTGGCTGCTGATCGCCTGCCGCGGGCTGATGGGTGTGGGCGGCGCGCTGATCTGGCCGGCGATCCTCGGGCTCACCTACTCGATCCTTCCCGACTCGAGGGCCGGGCTTGCCGGTGGCCTGATCCTGGGCGTCGCCGGGCTCGGGAACGCGGTCGGCCCCATGATCGGCGGTGTGCTCACCGACGAGCTCAGCTGGCGATGGGTGTTCTTCCTCAACCTCCCCATCGCCCTGTTCGCCGTTCTGGTCACCGCCCGCGAGGTGCCCGACTCCGAGAACCGCGCCGGCCGGCACCGGATCGACGCCGCCGGGATCGTCGTGCTGACCGCGGCGATCGTCGCGATCCTTGTGGGGCTCGACCAGGGCATCGACAGCGGCTTCGGCGATCCGCCGATCGTCGCGCTGCTGGTGGCCGGCGTGGTGCTGCTCGCCGCGTTCCTGGTGGTCGAGCGGTTCCAGGGCGAGCGGGCGCTGGTGCCGACCGACGCGCCGCGGAACCGGGTGTTCGCCGCGTCCTGCATCTCGGTGCTGCTGATGTCGGCGATCTTCTTCGCCGTGCTGCTGTATCTGCCGCAGCTCATGGAGAAGGTGCTCGGCTACTCGGCGCTGAAATCGGGCGCGGGGCTGCTGCCGCTGATGGCCGTGTTCGCGGTGACCTCGTTCCTGGCGGGGTCGCTCTACGACCGGCTGGGCGGGCGGGTGGTGGTCTCGGCCGGCGCGGTCTGCCTCGCCGCCGGCATGCTCGTGCTGTCGTTCCTGGTCGGCTCGTCGTACCTGCGGCTGGTGCCGGGGATGGTCGTGGTCGGCGTCGGGGTCGGGCTGTTCTACTCGTCGATCACCAGCACCGCCGTGACCGCGCTGGACCCGTCGAGGTCGAGCCTCGCCGGCGGGATCATCTACATGTGCCAGATCGCCGGCGGCGCGGTCGGGCTCGGGCTCAACACCGCGATCGTCTCCGTCCGCGCCGGGCTCAGCGACGGCATCAGCACCGCCTTCTTCGTCGACGCGCTGCTTGCGCTGGTCGGTCTGGTGGTGATCGTGGCCTTCGTCGACACCCCCGAACACGCCCACCCGCGCACCCACCCCCTCGCGCTGCGCGAGCGCCACCGCGCCCACACCTGACCGCTGATATCCTTACTTCCATCCTCAAGTAAGGAGAGTCCGATGGAGGTTGCGGCGCGGCTGACATCCAAGGGGCAGATCACCCTTCCCAAGGTGGTGCGCGACGCTCTCGGGCTCCACGCGGGTGATCAGGTCGTGTTCCGTGTGGAGGGCGACCGCGCCGTGCTGGCTCGCACCCCTGACCTCCTCGACCTCGCCGGCGCGGTGCGTGTGCCCGCCGGCAAGCGCGGCACGCCATGGGAGGAGGTTCGCCGCCAGGTCCGCGCCGCCAGGGCGCGCGACCGGCGGTGAGCGCGTTCGTCGACACCAACATCCTGGTCCGCCATCTGACCGGAGATCCTCCCGACCAGGCCGCGCGGGCGACGAAGTTCCTCGCCGCCGTCGACGAGCTGCTCCTGACCGACCTGATCGTGGCCGAGGTCGTGTACGTTCTGGGGTCCTTCTACGAGGTGGGGCGGCGGCAGGTCGCCGAGCTGATGCGCGCGATCATCTCATTCCCGCCGGTCGTGGTCCTCGATTCGGCGATGCTGCTGCGGGCGCTCGAGGTGTACGAGACCGACCGTCTGGACTTCGCTGAGGCGTATCTCGTCGCCCAGGCCGAGCGCTCGGGAGTCGGAGAGGTCGCCTCGTCCGACAAGGCGATCGACCGCGTGACCACGGTCCGTCGCGTCGAGCCAACCTGAGCGAGCGGTTCACCACCCACACCTGACCTCACCGGTCAGTCCCTCGAACCTTGGCTTCAAGCGCGACCTTGCCGTGGTCTGTTCGGTGGAATAGTTGACACCGACAAGTCGCAGGCCTGGCTGTTCGACCACCACGTCGACTGGGAGGCACCCGTCGGCGCGGCCGCCTGAGCCCGACTTGACGGGGCTCGGCCTGAAATGCGTCCGTAACCCCTCAGGGCTGAAGAGGAGGCGAGCAAGCTGGCGGTCAGTGCCGCGCGGGTCACGATGGTCGAGGCGGACGACGGGTGCCGCCTCTGGACCAGCACGAGCGGCGAGGGGGCACCGCTGCTGTGCTGCCACGGCGGCCCCGGCCTGTGGGACATGTTCGGCGACCTCGGCGGGCTGCTCGGCGACCTGGCCACCGTCCACCGTTGGGACCAGCGGGGCTGTGGCAGGTCCGAGCGCCGGGGCCCGTACTCGCTGGCCACCTCGGTCGCCGACCTCGACGCGGTCCGGAGGGGCCTCGGCCTCGACCGCGTCGTCCTGCTCGGCCACTCCTGGGGCGCGCAGCTCGCCCTGCGCTACGCGCTCGACCACCCGGCGCGCGTGACCGGGCTCGTCTACCTGTCTGGCGTCGGCCTCGGCTGGGCGTGGCGTCCGGACTTCGAGCGGGCGTCGCGGGAACGGCTCGGTACCAGGCGGGCACGGTTGGACGAACTGCGACGGCCGCGGGACGAGCACGAGCGGACCGACGCCGAGGAGCGGGAGGCCGCCGTGCTCCAGTGGTCGGTCGAGTTCGTCGACCCCTCCCGGGCGACCGAGCTGGCCGAACGGATGGCCACGCCGTGGTTCCCGATCAACCAGGAGTGCAACCGGACCATCAACGACGAGCTGAAGCTCTCGTGGCGTGAGCCCGAGCTGGAGGCCGCCTGCCGGAAGCTCCAGGTGCCGACCCTCATCCTGGATGGGGTGGAGGACGTCCGGCCACGCTGGGCGGTCGACTCGCTGGAGCGCGCGCTTCCCCACGTGACTCGCGTGCGCATCGACGGGGCCGGGCATCTGCCATGGATGGAAGCCCCCGACAGCTTCCGCGCCGCAATCCGCGAGTTCGTCGCGGGGCTCGACTAGGGAGGAGTGGCCGGTGGCCGAGGTGTTGGCAGGGGCCGTGGAGGTCGCCTTCGAGCACGGTTCGACCAGGCTGGCCGGCGCGCTGGCCCTGCCGCCCCGGGGTGGACCACACCCGGCCGTGGTGTTCGTGCACGGCTCGGGCCCGGCGTCCCGCGACTCCGGGGTCATCCCGCTGCTCCGCGAGCGGTTCACGGGCGAGGGCATCGCGGTCTTTTCCTATGACAAGCCGGGAGACGGCGGATCGACCGGCGCCTGGACCTCGCAACGGCTCGAGGACCGCGCCGGCGAGGCGCTCGCGGCCGCAAAGTTTCTGCGGAGCCGCGCTGAGATCGACCCGCTGGCGGTCGGGCTGCTCGGCGGCAGCCAGGGCGGCTGGGTGGCGCCGCTGGCGGCCACCATGGGCGAGGTCGCCTTCGTGATCGCCGTCTCCGGTCCTGGCATGACCCCGGCCGAGCAGGAGCTGTACCGGGTCGAGCATGAGCTGCGCGACGACGGCTTCGACGACGACCAGGTCGGCCGCGCGCTCGAGCTCACCCGCGCCTGCCAGGCCGACCTTCGGGCGGGACGGCCGGCGGTCCAGGTTCTGGAGGCGGCGAGGGCGTTCGAGGCCGAGCCGTGGTTCGGCCGGCTCCTGCTCCACGAGGCCACGCCCGAGCTGCTCGACTTCGTCAGGGGCATCCAGGACTTCGACCCCGTGCCCGTGCTCGAGCGGGTGCGGTGCCCGCTGCTCGGGATCTGGGGCGCGCGGGACCTGCTGGTCTCAGCCCACCACAGCCTCGCCACCTTCGCCGCGGCGCTGGCGAGGGGCGGCAACCCGAACGTGCGGCTGGAGGTCTTCCCCGAGGCCGACCACGGACTGCGCCGGCCAGTGGGTGACGGCGACCACGCCGAGCGGGCGCACGTGCCCGGCTTCTTCCCGAGCATGACCGCCTGGATCCGCCAATCCGCGCTCGCGCCCCCGCTCGCCTAAGGAGCGGTTGTCCCGGCCGCGGAGAGGATGCGGACCGCCACCCGTGGAACGACGATGATCGCGATCTCACGTTTGGGGGGACGCGCGCGTTTGCAGGGTGTGATGACGAAGCCATTCGAGGAGATCGTTGCCGAGCACGGGCCGACCGTGCTGCGGGTGTGCCGGGCGGTGCTGGGACCGGACGAGGCGGAGGACGCCTGGTCGGAGACCTTCCTGGCGGCGCTGCGGGCGTATCCGGACCTGCGGCCGGGCAGCAACGTCGAGGCCTGGCTGGTCACGATCGCCCACCGCAAGGCGATCGACCAGCACCGCGCCCGGACGCGCAACCCGGTCGCGGTCGCGGCCCCGGCGGAGCGGCCGTCTCGGGAGGGCGTTCCCGGCTCCTGGGACACGGAGCTGTGGGAGGCGCTCCGGTCGCTGCCGAGCAAGCAACGCCAGGCGGTCGCCTACCACTACGTCGCCGGCCTGCCCTACGTCGAGATCGGCAGGCTGCTCGAAACCAGCGAGGTGGCGGCGCGCAGGGCGGCCGCGGACGGGATCAAGGCACTGCGAGCGAGATACCGCCAAGGAGGAACCTCATGAGCACGACCAACCAGCCGCACGACCTGTTCGGCGCCCTGCCACTGGTCGACGAGGCCGCGAACCGGCGCCTGCACCGCAGGCTCGTCGACGCCGCCGGCACGGCCGGCATCCTCGACGTCGCCTACCGCACGCTGGACACCCCGGTCGGGTCGCTGCTGCTGGCCGCGACCGACCGGGGCCTGGTCCGCGTCGCCTACCCGAGCCAGGGGCACGACCAGGTGCTCGGGAAGCTGGCCGAGACGGTCAGCCCGCGGATCCTGCTGGCGCCGGAGCGGCTCGACCCCGTCGTGGTCCAGCTCGACGAGTACTTCGCGGGGCGGCGGAGCACGTTCGACCTGCCGCTGGACTGGCGCCTGTCGCGCGGGTTCCGCCGCGAGGTGCTCGAGCACCTCGGCCAGATCGTCTACGGGAGCACCGCCAGCTATGCCGCGGTCGCCGCCGCGACCGGAAGGCCGAGGGCGGTCCGGGCGGTCGGGTCGGCGTGCGCGACCAACCCACTGCCGATCGTGGTGCCCTGTCACCGCGTGATCCGCTCCGACGGCACGGTCAAGGACTACGTGGGCGGCCCCGAGGCGAAGCGCGCGCTGCTCAGTCTGGAGGCCGCGGCGTGACCGGCGGGGCGGCGAGCGACCGCAGCCGGATCGCCAGGTAGACCGCGGCGAGGACTGGCAGCACGAACGGGATCACGAACACGACGACGGCGAGCGGCCCCGGGTCGGCGGTCTGGACCGGGGTCGCTCCCGCCGGCGCCGACCCTGCCGCCGACACCAGTAGGGTGGCGAGCCCGGCGAGCACCCAGCTCATCCCTCCGATGGTGCCGATGATCTTGTCGCGGGTGCTCCAGACCCGCGACATCCACACCAGGACCGCCCCGCTTGCCCAGCCGGCGAACGGGATCATCAGCAGCACCAGCGCGATCACCTCGAACCGCCGGCCCGATCCCCTCGAGGACCCCGGCTCCCGACCGCCGTACCGCCGGCGCGCCTCGGACGCGAGGTCGGCGGGGTCGCCGATGCCCCGGAGCACCTCGCGGACGCCGGCCGCGGTCTCGGAGGTCTCGGAGGTCTCGGAGGTCTCGGCGGTCTCGGCGGTCTCGCCGTCGGCGGCGGCGCGAGCCCTGGCGACGCGACCCCGGACCTCGTCGAGGAACTGGCGCCGGTGGCCGGCCTCCAGGTCGCGCAGTCCCGTCTCGAGGTCGCGGAGGTACCGCTCGATCAGGGACTCGACCTCGCTCGGCATGCAGGTCCTCCGCGGCTGACTGGCGGGAGCGACGACGCGGCCTGCCCCGCGCGCGCGACGCAGGTCATGCGCCGACCACGTCGCGAATGGTACCCGGTCGGGGTGGAGCGCAGGCGGCACGGCCTACCTGGTGTCGGCGACCTCGAGGCCGTTGCGCCGGATCACCTCGGAATACCACCGAGCGCTGTCTTTGGGCGTGCGGCGCTGGGTCGCGTAGTCGACGTAGACCAGACCGAAGCGCTTCGAATAGCCCTCGCTCCACTCGAGGTTGTCGAGCAGCGACCAGACGAAGTAGCCGCGCAGGTCGACGCCCTGCGAGAGCGCGTCGTGGGCGGCCCGGATGTGGTCGGCGAGGAAGCTCACCCGGTCGGGGTCGTGGACGGCGCCCTCGGGGTCGGCGTAGTCGTTGGCGGCCGCGCCGTTCTCGGTGACGGCCAGCGACACCGGCGGGTACTCGCGGTGCAGCCACAGCAGCACGTCGCGGAGCCCGCTGGCGTCGATCTCCCAGCCGAGGGCGGTCCGGGGACGGTCCTGCGGCACCAGCACCGCGTCGTCGACTCCCGGGAACGACGACGGCACCGGATCGCCGGCGACCCCGGACGACGCGGCGGCGACCACGTAGCGGCGGTAGTAGTTGACGCCGAGCTGGTCGATCCTGCCGCCGATCACCTGCTCGTCGTCTGGCAGGAGGTGACCGGACCCGGTCACGGGCTCGAGGTCGGCCAGGACGTCCTCGGGGTAGCCTCCCCGCAGCACCGGGTCGAGCAGCAGGCGGTTGCGGAGCCCGTCCACGCGCCTGGCCGCCTCGCGGTCGGCGGGGGTCTCGGCCGCGGGGGTGACCGGGTAGAAGTCGAGGGTGATGCCGAGGCGGTTGTCCGGGTCGATCGCACGCATGGCCGCCAGCGCCTGGCCGTGGCCGAGCAGCAGGTGGTGGGCCGCGCGCACGGCGGCGACGGGGTCCTCGACCCCGGGAGCGTGCACGCCCTCCGCGTAGCCGAGAAACGCCGCGCACCACGGCTCGTTCATGGTCATCCAGTGCTTGACCCGGTCGTGGAGCGCGCCGTAGACGATCGCGGCGTAGTCGGCGAACCGGTGCGCCAGCTCGCGGCTCGGCCAGCCGCCGGCGTCCTCGAGAGGCTGTGGCAGGTCCCAGTGATACAAGGTGATCCACGGCTCGATGTCGGCCTGGAGAAGGCGGTCGACGAGCCGGCGGTAGAAGTCGAGCCCGCGCTGGTTTGGCGGCCCCGAGCCGTCCGGCTGGATGCGCGGCCAGGCGACCGACATCCGGTAGGCGCGGAGGCCCAGCACGGCCATGAGGTCGACGTCCTGTTCCCAGCGGTGGTAGTGGTCGGCGGCGACCGCGCCGCTGTCGCCGTTGTGGACCTTGCCCGGCATCTTCGCGAAGGTGTCCCAGATGCTGACGCCGCGGCCATCCTCGAAGGCGGCACCCTCGACCTGGTGGGCGGAGGTGGCGGCGCCCCACCGGAAGCCCTTGGGGAACTGGAGGTGGGCGGGCGCGGCGGTCGGCGCGGGCCGCTGTTGGGTCGCTGGCGTCGTCAACATGCTCATGGGTGGCGCGCGCCTTCCGTGAGGGCTGGTGGGCTCGGGCGATTGGCGGTGCTTGTGAGAGCGCTCTCATAGGATCGGCCTTTTGGGCACCCGCGTCAACTACGACTACCACACCCGGACCGGCCGGATCTGTGCGAGAGCGTTTGCACACTCCCGGCCCAGCTGCTCGCGGGTCGGCCCCGATCCATGCCCGATCGTCGCGGTTCGGCCGCGCGCGGTTGGGGATCCTGTCGGGAGGAGGGCGTAGAACTGTCGAACCGGACCAGTCAAGGTCATACCCGAGACCGAAGGAGCCGAGCCAATGGCGAAGGTGAAGCCGATTCCGGACAACTACCCACGCGTCACGCCATATCTGATCGTCCACGGTGCCGACGCGGCGATCCGCTTCTACAGCACCGTCCTCGGCGCAACCGAGCGGGGCCGGCTCGCCGGGCCCGACGGCAAGGTCGGGCACGCCGAGCTGGCACTCGGCGACTCGCTGATCATGCTGGCCGACGAGTTCCCCGACATGGGGCAGCGCAGCCCGAAGGCGATCGGCGGTAGCCCGGTGACCATCAGCGTCTACGTCGAGGACGTCGACGCCGTCTTCGAGCGGGCGCTCCAGGAAGGCGCGACCTCGCTGCGCGCGGTCGAGACCCAGTTCTACGGCGACCGCGCCGGCCAGTTCGAGGACCCCTTCGGTCACCGCTGGAGCGTCGCGACCCACGTCGAGGACATCTCTCCGGAGGAGATGGCCAAGCGAGCGGAGCAGATGGCGAGCGGCTGACCGCGGCGATCACCGCAATGCCGCCTTGCGCTGGGGCGCGCACGCGGCTAATCTCCCCTCCTCATCTCCGGTGCGCCCAGACCCCGCGTGCCGCCAGGACGCGGAGGCGGGATTGCAGACGATCTCCCATTGGCGAGCACCGCTCGCCGGCGGGGTGGGAGCACCGCTCCCTACCTCGCGATGATCCCGGGCGTGGGCCTCAGGCGCTCCCTGATCGGCCGGGTGGTCGCGACCGCCGTGATCGCGGCGCTGCTGGTGCTCGCGGTCGGCTCGGCGCTCGCGAGCACCGCCCTCCAGCTGCGCGACGCGCAGCGGATCCAGGTCGACCGGATCGCGCCGGCTCAGGACCAGGCTGCGACCCTGCTGGGGCTGTTCCTCGACCAGGAGACGGGGCTGCGCGGGTATCTGCTCGGCGGCAGGACGCCCTTCCTGGAGCCGTACCGCATGGCCGAGGCGCGGGTCCCGACGACGATCGCGTCGCTGCGCACCGAGACCGCCGGCGACGCCGCCGCCACGCGTGCGCTCGACCGGTCGGTCGCCGTCTACCGGCAATGGCTCGGCTACGCCAACGGCCAGCTCGACGCGATCACGGCCGGCCGCCTCGGCGAGGCGCAACGGCTCGCGAACTCAGGCGCCGGCAAGGACCTCTTCGACCGCTTGCGCAGCGAGGTGACCGGCCTCCAGGCCGAGGTGGGCGCGGCCAGCCAGCGCAACCAGCGCCACGTCGAGGACCTCCAGCGGCGGCTGATCGTGCTGCTGGCGGTGGCGCTGACCGCGCTGGCGGTGCTGCTGGTCGTTAGCGTGGTGGTGCTGCTGCGCATGGTCATCGGGCCGCTGTCGCGGATCGCCGCCGCTGCGCGCGGCATCGCCAAGGGGACGCCGGCCGGCAAGCTGCCAACCGGCGGTCCCGCGGAGATCCGCGCCCTGGCGGGCGACCTCGAGGCCATGCGCGAGCGGCTGTCGGCCGAGCTGGTCCACACCCGGCAGGCGATGGAAGCGCTGGAGCAGCACGGTCCGGCGGTGGTCGCGCTGCGCGCCGCGCTGGAGCCGACCGTGACCGACGTGCCCGGGCTGCTGGTCGCCGGCCGGCTCGAACCGGCTGAGGGCGTGCTCGCCGGCGACTGGTACGACCTCACCCGCGTCGACGACCACTGCCTGGCGCTGGTGCTCGGCGACGTCGCCGGGCACGGACCGGCCAGCGCCGTGTTCGCCCTCCGGCTGAAGCATGCGCTGGCGGCCGCGCTCCGCACCGGCGCGAGCCCGAGCCTGGCGCTGTCGCACGTGGCCAGGGGCCTCGCCGACGCGGGCGACGAGATGTTCGCGACCGTGCTGGTCGCCAAGATCGACACCCGCACGGACCGGATCTCCTACGCCAACGCCGGCCATCCGGCGGCACTGCTGCTCGCGCGGCCGACCGACGCGCCCGAGCCGCTGGAGCCGGGGGAGCACGAGCGCGTGCTGTCCACGGGCGCCGGGGACACGCTGAGCTGGATCGACCTGCCGGCGACCGGCCCGCTGCTGTCGCCGATGGTCGCGAGCTGGTCGTGGGCGACCGCCGAGCACGACTTCCGCCCGGACGACACCGTCCTGGCGTTCACCGACGGGCTGGTGGAGGCGAGGAACCTCGAAGGCGAGCAGTTCGGGGTCGCACGCGTGATCGCCGTGGCCCAGGAGGCCGGCCTCGCAGACCCGGTCGAGCTGCTGACGGCGCTGTCCCAGGCGAGCAACGCGTTCACCGAAGGGACCAGGGCACAGGACGATCGCACCTTGGTGTGCTGCCACCGCACCACGGCCGCCGCGGATGAGCCGGCGGTCTCGCTCGCCTGACCCGCCCGATCACGCGCGGCGGCCTCGCTCGCCTGACCTGCCGATCACGCGCCGGTCTCGGCGGCCTCCCGCGGCTCGGCGGCCTCTGGCGGGACCGCGGTCTCCCGTCGTGCGGCGGTCTCCTTTGCTTTGGCGGTCCCGGCGCCGTCGGCCTCCACCGCCGGTGCCGCCGGCAGCTCGTCGCGCAGCAGCCCGTAGACCACCATGTCGCGCCACGCGCCGGCGATGAACGCCACGCCGCGCAGCACGCCCTCACGCCGGAACCCGACGCGCTCCAGCGCGCGCTGCTCGGCGACGTTCCTGGTGTCGGTGATGGCCTCCAGGCGGTTAGCCAGCGTGGTGGCGAACAGATACTCGACCAGCAGCCGCTGAGCCGCCGAGCCGAGCCCCCGGCCGCGGTGCTCCGGAAAGAGCAGGATGCCGAGCTCGTAGCAGCCGCCGTCGGCGCCGCCGCGCTTCACCTCCCGCCAGCTGACCACGCCGGCCAGGGTCCGGTCCGGCAGGCCGATCGCCATCAGCCTCGGGTCCCTGCCCATGTAGCCGTCCTCTTCCCAGCGCCGGCGGCGGGCGTGCGGGTCGGGGAAGCCGTACCACTCGAACGGCTCGCTCACCGCCGGGTCGGTGTCGAGGCGGCGCAGGCGGCCGAGGTCGGCCTCCTCGAGGGGGCGGAGAACCATCGCGTCGCCTGACATATGGTCATCTTGCCCCGAGCCGCGACCTTTGTACCACCAGGTTTCACAGAAACGACGATCTGGGCTGTCTCGGCGGCGACCAATACCCGGCGTGCTCAGGTGGTCGGCGGCACCTCTGTGGAGGTCGGGACGTCCGGCCGCGTCGTCGACGACTGGCTGGTGTCCTGCGGTCCGCTCATGAAACCGGAGAACGACAGCGCCTCGCGGCAGGTCTGCGTCCCCTGGTTCCCGGCGGTCGCGCAGTTCACCTCGACCACCAGGTCCTCGCCCTGGCGGAACTGGACCGGCGCGCTGAACTGATAGGAGTTCGTGGTGACGTTCTCCAGCGAGTCCTGCAGCAGCACCTCGTCGCCACGGCGGATGCTGACCGTTCCCTTGTCGTTGCGGGGATTCTGGAGCAGGAAATCGGTCACGGAGAGGACCTGTCCCTGCCTGAGCTCGAACCGCTCGGCGCTGCCCTGGCCGTTGCCGGCCGTATCGGTGACCTCGACGCGCCCGAAGGTCGGCGAGCCGAGCGGCCCGCTCCCCGGCGTCAGCGTCGTGGTGGTGGTGCTGTTGCCCGAGCCTCCGCCACCGTCCTTCTTCTTCAGCGACGGCACGTCGGTGCCGACTTTGGCGGCGATCGTCTGGAAGTTCTGGTCGGCCTGGGCGAGCGGCGCCTGCACCGCGCTGTTGGCCGCCCGCTGCGACAGCACCCAGACGCCCGCGGCCATGATCCCGAGCGCCAGGCAGACCGCCACCGCCCTTGGGATCCACCCGGCGATCATCGGCTGCTGCTGCATGCTCCCGTCGACGACGACCGGCTGGCCGCCGGCTGGGGTCGCGGTCACCTGGAACGGGATCGTCAGGGGCGTGCCGCGCCACAGCGGCGCTCGGGTCCGCGCCTTGATGGTCGCGAAGCCCGCGGTGCCCGGCGGGACCTCGAGGACGCCGGGGGAGATCTGGAAGGAGAGCAGCCCGTCGGGGTCGCTCGCCGACAGCCGCACCGTCGCCGTCTGGTTGCCGCGGTTGTCGAAGGCGAGGTTGTGCCGGCCCATGTGCCGCCCATGCGAGGTGCGGGGGCTCAGCTCGGCGGTGGTCTCGGCGAATGGGAGGAGCTCGACGACCCCCTCGACCACCGCGCTGCCCCCCGGGTCCTCGCGGGAGGCGACCCGGACCGCGAACGGGATCGGTCCGGCCTGGACCTCAGCGGTGCGGAGCGGCTGGAAGGTGATCCGCGCGGTGCCCTCGGCGTCGGGGAACAGCGAGAGCGTCTCCGGCTGCACGGTCGCCCAGCCGGCGGCGTCCCCACGCAGGGTGAGGGTGAACTGGTCGACGACGGTCCCGGTGTTGCGCAGCTTGAGCTCGCAGCTGACCTGCGCGCCGGGCTCGACGGCGACGGTGTCGGTGTCGAGGCTCGCGGTTGCTCCCATGCGCCGCACCCTAATCGAAGCTCGGCGCGGGGCAAGGGGCGGTGCGGGAACACCTTCGGGCAACGAGCAGTGCCCGTTAAGCCTTCATTGAGCGGCGGTGAAGGTGCCCGTGCGAGTCTGCCCGCCAAGCAGAGCGATCCCAAACCGCCACCGCCGTTCTCAGGAGCGACGCCATGCAAGAGAGAATCCCGGTCACCGTCCACGCGCGCGACCCGATCTCGCGCGCCGGGGTCGCCAGCCAGCTCCGCCACCGCCCGGAGCTGCTGCTGGTCGAAGGGGACGAGCGCACAGCGGCCAGGGTGGCCGTGATCGTGACCGACGAGGTCGACGACGACGCGATCCGCACCCTGCGGGCGATGCAGCGGTCGAGCTGCCCGCGGCTGGTGGTGGTCGCCACCAAGCTCGACGACGCCGCGCTGCTGGCGGCGGTCGAGATCGGCGTCCACGGCCTGCTGCGGCGGCGCGAGGCGTCGCCCGAGCGGCTGGTCGCCAGCATCCAGGCCGCCGCGGCCGGCGACGGCACCGTGCCGCCCGACCTGCTCGGCCGCCTGCTCGCCCAGGTCGGGCGGCTCCAGCGCGAGGTGCTCTCGCCGCGCGGCCTGGCGTTCTCGGGCCTGACCGACCGCGAGACCAACGTCCTGCGCCTGGTCGCCGACGGCTACGACACCTCCGAGATCGCCGATCAGCTCGCCTGGTCCGAGCGCACGGTCAAGAACATCATCCACGACATCACCAGCAGGCATCAGCTCCGCAACCGCTCGCACGCGGTCGCCTACGCGGTGCGCGCCGGGCTCATCTGACGCTGACGCGCGCCCGCGAGGTCGGGTGGCTCGGGAGCGGCGTCTGCCCGCACGGGCAGCGACCGGCTCCCGAAAGGGTGCCCGTTGGCCGCTGCCCGGTCCGGCCTCGCGCACCGGAGCCTTGGCGCATGATCGAGGAGGTCGACGAGGCCCTGCGGGGTCTGGTCCGACGTGAGGCCTTGAACGGTTCGGACGTTGAGGTCGTCTTCGACGCGCCCACCCGGGACTGGGCGGCCCGCCGCAACGCCCCGACGGTCGACGTCTACCTCTATGACATCCGCGAGGACCTGCGGCGGCGCGAGCGCGGCATGCTCAACGAGTACGACGACGACGGGCACGTCACCGCGCGCCACCTGCCGCCGCGGCACTTCGTGCTCAGCTATCTGATCACCGCGTGGACGCAGCGGCCGGAGGACGAGCACCGCCTGCTCTCGGTGCTGTTGAGCTGCTTCCTGCGCCACGACAAGCTGCCCGACGACCTGCTCCAGGGCAGCGTTGCCGAGATCGGCCTGCCGGTGGCGATGACGGTGGCGCTGCCGCCGTCCCAGGACCGCTCGCTCGCCGACGTCTGGTCCGCCCTCGGCGGTGAGCTGAAGCCATCGCTGGACGTCCAGGTCACCGCGCCGATTTCCAGCGGCACGCGCATCGAGGCCGGTCCGCTGGTCCGCGAGCAGGCCCGCTTCGGCGTCACCCGCATGGACACCGGCGGCGGCAAGACCGCCAAGGGGGCCAAGGGGGCCAAGGGCGCGAAGGGCGGCAAGGGCTCGGCGGACCCGCCCGCCGGCGCGGCCGGTGTCGCCGAGGAGACCGTGGCCGCCGGCGCGGCCGGTGCCGCCGACGAGACCGTGGGCGCCGGCCCGCCCTCCAAGCCCGGCCGGATCCTGCGCATCCGCGAGCGCTGACGTGGACGCCCACGACGGCGGCGAACGCTCGGAGCTGGCACCGGGTGAGCGGGTCAGTCTCGCGCACCTGCTCGGCAGACTGGCGGTGGTCGAGGCGAGGGTCCGGTCGCTGGTGGCGAGCCGGCGCGCGGGCGACCCCAACCCCGACGACCCCTTCCGCGGCCTGTACCTGTCAGAGGATCAGGTCGAGCGGCTGCTCGCCGCGCGCGAGCCGCCCGCGCCGGACACGGAGGCGGCCGAGCTGCTCGCGGAGGTCGAGCGGCGCGCCGACCGCGCCGGTGGCCGCACCCGGCTGCGCCAGCTCGCCGACCGCTTCGGGCTGGAGCCCGCCGACGTCGAGCTGCTGCTGGTCGCGCTCGCGCCCGACCTCGACCCGCGCTTCGAGCGGCTCTACGGCTATCTGAACGACGACGTCAGCCGCAGGCGGGCGAGCGTCGGGCTGGCGCTGGAGCTATGCCAGGTTCCCGCGTCCAGCTCGGCGGCGCACCGGCGGCTCGGCCGTTCCGGTCCGCTGGTGGCCGGCGGTCTGGTGGTGGTCGAGGACCTGGAGCGGCCGTTCCTGACCCGCTCGCTGCGCGTTCCCGACCGGGTGGCGGCGCACCTGCTCGGCCACGACCGGCCCGACCCCGCCCTGGCGGCGATCATGGTCGCGCCGGCCGAGGGCGAGTTCGAGGGCGCCGCGGCCCTCGGTCGCGCGCTCACCGCCGGCGCCCGGCTCGCGTACCTCCGCGAGCGGCCGGGAGGGTCCGGCGCCGCGATCGGCGCGTCGGCGCTGACGATCGCCGGACGGACGGCGGTCGTGCTGGACCTGGACCGGCTTGACACCGCCCTCGACGCTGGCGAGGTCGCGGCGGCGGCCGCCCGCGAAGCGCGCCTGGGCGGCGGCGGGCTGGTGGCCGGACCGGTCGAGGCGCTCACCGGCTCTCAGGGTGGGTCCGGTGGCCCCGGCGGCGCGCGGGCGGTGCGCGCCTTCGCCGAGCTGCCCGTGCCGGTCGTGCTGACCGGCCGCTGCGGCTGGGATCCCGCCTGGTCGCTGGAGGTCCCGGTGGTGCTCGACGCCGCGCCCGACGGCGGCAGCCAGACCGCGCTGTGGCGCGCCCACCTGAACGGCGAGCTGCCGCCAGGGCTCGACCCGGCCGCGGCGACCGCGCACTTCCGCCTGTCGCCCGAGCAGGTCGCGCGGGCGGCGACCGCGGCGCGGCTGGCCGCGTCGGCGACGGGCTCGCCGCTCGGGCCCGCGGAGCTGCGGGCCGGCGCCCGCGCCCAGAACGCCGCCGGGCTGGAGCGGCTGGCGCGGCGCATCGAGCCGCGCGTCGGCTGGGCCGACCTGGTGCTGCCGGACGCGGCGGTCGGGCTGCTCCGCGAGATCGTCGCCAGGGTCCGCCAGCGCGACCGCGTGCTCGACGGCTGGGGGCTCGGCCGCTCCTCGTCCAAGGGCCGCGGCGTCAAGGCCCTGTTCGCCGGGGACTCCGGGACCGGCAAGACCATGTCCGCCGAGGTGGTCGCCGCCGAGCTGAGCCTCGACCTGTACGTCATCGACCTGGCGACCGTGGTCGACAAGTACGTCGGCGAGACCGAGAAGAACCTCGACCGGATCTTCGCCGAGGCCGACCGCGTCAACGGCGTGCTGCTGTTCGACGAGGCCGACGCGCTGTTCGGCAAGCGCTCCGAGGTCAAGGACGCGCACGACCGCTACGCCAACGTCGAGGTCGCCTACCTGCTCCAGCGGATGGAGCTGTTCGAGGGTCTGGCGGTGCTCACCACCAACCTGCGCAGCAACCTCGACGAGGCGTTCTCGCGCAGGCTCGACGCGATCGTCGACTTCGCCATGCCGGAGGAGCCCGACCGGCTGCGGCTGTGGGAGCTGAACCTGGTCGCGGACGTCCCGCGCGGCGACGACCTCGACCTGCCGTTCCTGGCCCGCGCCTTCAAGCTCTCGGGCGGCGGGATCCGCAACGTGGTCCTGACCGCCGCCTACCTGGCGGCCGACTCGGGAGGGCGCGTCGCCATGGCCGACCTGATCCGCGCGACCGAACGCGAGTACCGCAAGCTCGGGCGCCTCTGCGTCGAGTCCGAGTTCGGCCCGTACTTCCCGCTGGTCGCCAAGGCGGCGTCCTCGTGAGCCGGCGGTCGCGGGAGCGCGGCGCGCCCGGCGGGCCCGGTGGGGCGCCGTCCGCCGCGCGCCAGGTACGGCCGCTGGTCAAGCCGCCGGGCGGCGAGCGAGCTGACCCGACAGCCCCTGAGCTGCTCGACCTCCAGCGCTCGGCCGGCAACGCGGCGGTCGCGGGGCTGCTGGCACAGCGTGAGACGGCCGGCGACGGCGAGCTGCCCGGCCTCGGCCCGGCCGGCCTCGGCCCGGCCGGCGCCGGAACCCTGACCGCGCACCCGGTGTTGCGGCGCGGCGCCGAGGGCGAAGCGGTGCGCGAGCTCCAGAGCAAGCTCAACGGCTTCGGCGCGACCCCGCCGCTGGTGGTCGACGGCATCTTCGGGCCACTCACCGAGGGCGCGCTCAAGGGGTTCCAGCGCGACCACGCCCTCGGCGACGACGGCGTGGCCGGCGCACAGAGCTGGAAGGCGCTGGACGCTCCCCCCGGGCCGTCCGGCGGAGGCGGAGGCGGCGGCACGCCGGGTGGCGGTCCGACGCCCAGCAGCCATCCGACCCTGCGCCTGGGCGACAAGGGCGCCGAGGTCGGCATCCTCCAGGAGAAGCTGAACGCCACCGTCGGGTTCGGCCTGCCGGTGACCGGGGTGTTCGACGACGCCACCGAGCGGGCGCTGGTCAACTTCCAGTTCCAGAACGTGAGCGATCCGTCGGTGCTGATGGAGGCGCTCACCAACACCGGGGTCGCCGGCCCGGCGACCTGGGCGCTGCTCGACAAGCTCGCCCCGGGCGGCGGGGTGGTCGGCGGCGTCGAGACCCACGTCGAGCACCCCGGCGGCGGGCACCCGCTGGGGGTGCCGATCGGGTCGCTGCACCCCAAGGTCGGGCTCGGCTTCGTGAGCACCGGCGCGGCGGTCGAGGAGCTCCAGCAGAAGCTCAACCTGCACCGCGCCGGCATCGGCCTGCCACAGGACGTGCCGGTCGACGGCAACTTCACCCCGGTGACCCTCGGGGCGGTGGTGGTCTTCCAGATCGCCAAGGGCCTGCCGCTGACGACCGTCGCCGACGACGCCACCTGGAACGCGCTCGACGCCGACGTCGGCGTCGGCACGGTCGGCTTCGTCGAGCGGAACTGGACCGAGGAGGTCGGCGGCCACCATTACACGATGACCGGCGCCAGCGCCTCGCGCTACTCGTGGCGGCTCAGCGCCAACGCCATCGACGTCACCGCCAAGGTCAATTTCCTCGGCAGCGCGCCCAACCCGCAGTGGAGCAGCTTCGTGCAGGCGACCTGGAACACCTTCAAGGCGGTCGAGGCGACCTCCGGGAACGAGATGCTGATCAGCTTCCACCTGGTGTCGGGCACGGGCCCGGAAGCCCACGACGTCATCGTGGTGCCGGCGCCGGCAAAGGGCAGGGCAAACGCCGGCCAGTGGTTCTTCGCCGACGCGAACGCCGCCAGCACGATCCCGCACGAGTTCGGCCACCTGATCGGCCTCAGGGACGAGTACCAGCAGAGCGCCGCCGACTACACCCAGGTGACCGGCCACGAGGCCTACGTCGGCGCCGACACCGCCACCGACGGCGCCAGCGCCAACACGGTCGCCACCGAGCAGCGCAACGCGATCACCGCCAAGTCGAGCACGCAGGCGTTCAACTCGGTCAGCACCCACGGCGTCAAGGAGGGCGCCTTCGCCCAGCAGGTGGTCCAGGACTACAAGACCCAGTTCAGCGGCGACCTGGTCAAGGACCTCGACGTCAACCTGCCGCCCGACACCGGCGGCCCGATCCCCAAGTACCAGACCATCCAGGTGTTCACCTACACCAGCGGCACGCTGATGGGAGACCCTTCCAGGCACCCGGACCCGCACGACCATGACGTCCAGCCGCGCCACGTGATGGAGTTCGTCGAGGTCATCCAGAAAGCCAGAGGAGGGACATGGACGGCGGTGCCTCGCTGATGGTCCGGCTGAGCCGTGTCGGCGGCCGCGTGCCCCCGCCGGACAACGAGCACCTGGACGTCGCCCCGGACGGCGAGTTCAGCATGTGGCGCTCGACCAACACCGGGATCGCCGGCCGCTTCGCCGGTCGCCTCGACCCGGACGAGCTGGCGGGCCTGGAGGCCGAGACGCGTCAGGCATCGGCGGCGGGCGACCTCGAGGTGCCGCCGTTCCCCGACGCCGCGATCGAGACGGTCCAGGTCCAGGGCGCCCGCGCCGAGTTGGGCGGCGACACCGACGGCCCCTGGGCGCCCTTGGTCGCGCGCCTGCACCGCCTGCTCGACGAGCTGACCGCCGCGCCGCTGGCCGCGATCGCGCTCGAGGTCGACCATGAGGGCCGCCGGGCGAGGCTGGTGCACCGCGGCAGCCAGCCGCTGCGGCTCGACCTCTCCGGGCTGTCGTCGCGGGCGGTCCTGTGGGGCCCGAACTGGTGGCTGCTCCAGGACTGGCGCTCCGGGACCGGGGACGATGGCGCGGGCCCGGCGGGTGCGGGCGCCACCGCCCGCGGGCCGGTCGAGGCCGGGCCCTCCTGGTCGATGGAGCTGCCGTTCGGGCACGGGTTCGAGCCGGGGCCGGACCGCATCCTTCAGGGATTCGCCGAGCTGGTGGTGATCGAGCGCGAGGTCCCCGTGCCGGTCGGCCTGATGGCGACCAGCCCGTTCTCCGGCGCGCCCGGATGAGGCGCGCGACGCACCACCGAACCACCCGAGGAGGCTGACATGCGCAGGCACGAAGGCGAGCACGGCGGCGAGGCTGAGCGGCTCCCCGAGCGCGGCAGGCACCAGGAGCGGGCGGACCTGCTCGCCCAGCGTGCGCTCGCCGAGGGACGGCCGGGGGCGCTCAACGCCGAGGCGGTCACGCGCCTCCAGCGCGCCGCCGGCAACGCCGGCGTCGGCTCGCTGCTCGGCGAGGACCAACAGCAGCAGGGGTCCCCGGTCCTCGACGTGGTCGGATCGGGCGGCGGCCAGCCGCTCGACGAGCGCACCCGCACGGACATGGAGACGTCGCTCGGCCAGGACTTCGGCGGCGTGCGGGTGCACACCGGCGCGACCGCCTCGCGCTCGGCCGAGTCGGTCCAGGCCAACGCGTACACGGTCGGCAACGACATCGTCTTCCGCGGCGGCGGCTACCAGCCGGACTCGCCGTCCGGGCGGCACCTGCTCGCCCACGAGCTGACCCACGTCGTGCAGCAGCGCTCCGGGCCGGTCGACGGCACGCCCACCGCCGGCGGCGTCTCGGTCAGCGATCCCGGCGACCGTTTCGAGCAGGCCGCCGAGCAGGTCGCCGACCAGGTCGTCCAGCGCGACGCGGGCGACGAGGTCGAGGCTCCCGAGGAAGAGGACCAGGAGCCGCTCGGCGCGTAGCCGGTCGCCAACCGGCCGCCAACCGGCCGCTGTCCGGGTCCAGGCGCGACCACCGTCCGGGTCCGGACGCGACCGCTGTCCGGGTCCAGGCGCGACCGCCGTCCGGTCCCGGGCGGCCGCCGTCCGCGTCCCCGCAGGCAAACCGCCCGGTTGCCCTTTCGCGCAGCGACGCCTTCCCTCGCAGCCGTCCGGGTGGGCGTTGTCCACGGGACGCGCCAGAAGGAGGCTGCGTAGCACCAAGCGTTGGGCTGACGAGGAGGCCTGCATGCCCACGTACCTTTCCCCTGGGGTCTACGTCGAAGAGGTCGACGCCGGCTCCCGGCCAATCGAGGGGGTCGGCACGGCGGTGGCGGCGTTCGTGGGCCTCGCCGCCCAGGGACCGTTCAACTCGCCGACTCTGGTCACCAACTGGGCCCAGTTCACCCAGGTATTCGGCGAATTCGTCGAGGGCTCGTACCTGGCCCACGCCGTCTACGGCTACTTCACCAACGGCGGCGGCAGCTGCTACGTCGTCCGCATCGGCGAGGACGGCGCCTCCGACGGCAAGGGCAAGAAGGAGCTGACCGGCAACGCCGAGGCCGCCCTGGGCGGCTACCGCGTGCGGGCGCTCCAGCCCGGCGAGGTCGGCAACGACATCAGCGTCGAGGTGACCGACGCCGGCGGCGAGACGCCGGCCGAGGACTCGTTCAAGCTGGTGGTCAAGCGCCTCGGCAAGATCGAGGAGACCTTCGACGGCCTGTCGGTCGCCAAGGGCAGGCAGAACGTCGCCACCGTCGTCAACGCCAAGTCCAAGGTCATCCGCATCGAGGAGGCGACCGGCGGCGGCGCGCTCGCCAAGCCCCAGAAGGGCTCGGTCGCGCTCGCCGGCGGGGCGGCCGCGGTGCCGTCGCACCTCGGCCCCGACGACTACGTCGGCGACTCCGCCGACCGCACCGGCTTCGGTGGGCTCGAGGCGGTCGACGAGATCACCATGGTCTGCGTGCCCGACCTGCTGGCCGCCTACCAGCGCGGGCTGATCGACCTGGAGGGCGTCCAGGCGGTGCAGCTCGGCATGATCGCCCACTGCGAGCTGATGGGGGACCGGGTCGCGGTGCTCGACCCGCCGCCCGGGCTGAACGCGCAGCAGGTGCGCGAGTGGCGGGTCGACAAGGCCGGCTACGACTCCAAGTACGCGGCCATGTACTGGCCCTGGGTCAAGGTGCTCGACCCTAGCACCGGACAGAGCCTGATGGTCCCGCCGAGCGGCCACGTCGCCGGCATCTGGGGCCGCAACGACGACGCGCGCGGGGTGCACAAGGCGCCGGCCAATGAGGTGGTGCGCGGCGCGGTCGCGCTCGAGCTCCAGATCACCAAGCCGGAGCACGACCTGCTCAACCCCGTCGGCATCAACTGCCTGCGGGCGTTCCCGGGCCGCGGCATCCGCGTCTGGGGCGCGCGCACGCTGTCGAGCGACCCGGCCTGGCGCTACCTGAACGTCCGGCGGCTGTTCAACTACCTCGAGGAGTCGATCCTCGCGGGCACCCAGTGGGTCGTCTTCGAGCCCAACGACGACGCCCTCTGGGCCAAGATCCGCCGCACCATCAGCGCCTTCCTGGTGAACGAGTGGCGCAAGGGCGCACTGTTCGGGCTCACGCCCAGCGAGGCGTTCTTCGTCAAGTGCGACCGCGAGACCAACCCGGCCGAGGGCATCGACGCCGGCCAGGTCGTCTGCGAGATCGGCATCGCGCCGGTCAAGCCCGCCGAGTTCGTCATCTTCCGGCTGTCGCAGCTCTCCAGCGGCACCAGCCTGGTCAGCGAGTAGGAGGGAGTAGGGGATGGCGCTTCCCGACATGGACGCCTCGGTCGGCCACTCCTTCGGGCTGGAGGTCGACGGGGTCGTCATCAAGCAGATCTCCGAGGTGAGCGGCCTGAAGATGGAGCAGGACGTCATCGAGCTGAAGGAGAACACCAGCGACGGCAAGTACGTCGTCAAGAAGCTGCCCGGCCGTCCCAAGGCCGGCGAGGTCACCTTCACCCGCGGGCTGACCGCGGACCAGAGCTTCGAGAAGTGGGTCAAGGACTCGCAGTTCGGCAAGATGGCCGACGCCCGCAAGGGCGGCTCGGTGATCGTGTACGACTTCGAGGGCACCGCGATCAAGCGCTACAAGCTCACCAACGCCTGGCCAAAGAGTCTCGAGATCGGGTCGCTCAAGGCCGGCGACACCAGCGTCCTCACCGAGAAGCTGGTCGTGACCTACGAGCAGATGGAAGTCGAGTAATGCGAAGGGGCTCGGCGGCGGTGGTGGGCCCTCCCTCGGCGGAGGAGGGGCCCGCCGAGCGCGACGTGCTCCGGACCAGCTTCGCCTTCACGCTGCCGCGCGGGTACGTCGACGGCTCCGGAACGGTCCACCGCGACGGGGTCATGCGGCTCGCCACCGCTCGGGACGAGCTGGTGCCGCTGCGCGACGACCGGGTCCGCGAGAACCCGGCGTACCTGACGGTCGTGCTGCTGGCCAGGGTGATCACCCGGATCGGCGAGGTCGACGACGTGCACGCCGGGATCATCGAGAACCTGTTCGCCTCCGACCTGGCGTTCCTCCAGGACCTGTACCGGCGGGTGAACCAGGAGGGCCACACGCACGCGGCCGTGACCTGCCCGTCCTGTCAGCACGAGTTCGCGGTCGACGTGGCCGGTGGTCGCCTGGGGGAATCGTGACGTACGCGGCCGACCGGCTCTACGAGGAGGTCTCGTACGTCGCCTACCACTTCCACTGGTCGCTCGACGAGATCCTCGACCTCGAGCACCCCGTCCGGCGGCGCTTCGCCGCCGAGATCGGCAGCATCAACCAGCGGCTCCAAGCCCGAGGCGGGTGAGCCGGCGTGTGGCCGTTCGATCGCGGTAGGGCGCGGCGCGGGCCCGGCGGCGCGACCGGGCCGGGCGGCGCAAGCGGGCCCGGCGCCGTAAGTGGGCCGGCCGCGCCGGGCGCGGCCTCTCGGTCGCGCGCGGCCTGGATGGACCTCGCGCCGATCCAGCGCGCGGTGACCCCGATCGAGCTGACCGCGCCGTCCTCGCGCCTGGAGAGCCACCTCGCGTCCTGGCGCTCACCGCAGTTCCTCGGCGAGCTCGGGCACCAGGTCAGTGCCGCCTCCGGCGGCCTCGCGGAGGGGATCGCGGTCGCCGCACCCGGTGACGCCGAGGTTCCCGCGGTGCCGGAGCCGTCCGTTCGCACGGATTTCCCGCGTCCCGCCGTTGTGCCGCCGACCCAGGTCACGGTCGCCCGGTCGCTCACCACCGCGACCGACCGGGTCCCGGACGCCGCGGCGCGACGCCTGGAGGTCGCGGCGCCGTCGGTCCAGCGCGCGGGCGGGTTCGACGTGCCGCACCCGGTGGGACCTGGTCCGGCCGAGGCGGCGCCTGGGCTGGTTGAGGCGGCCACGGCCGGGCCGGCGGAGGTCCAGCCGGAGATCGAGCCGGGGCCTGGGCCGGCCAAGGTCGAGCCGAAGCCGGTGACCAGACGCCTCGGCCTCGGCCCGCCGATCACGACTCTCACGCCGCCGGACGAGCCGGCCTCATCGCCGCCGGCGGGGCTGGGTCCGAGTTGGTCGAGCGTCGGCCAGTCGCCGTCGGTGGGCCGGGGCGCGACCTCGTTGCCGGGTGGGGGAGCTTCGCCGTCGCCGGGAGCGTCTGGTCTCCAGGTGTCGAGGGCGGCGGAATCGGCGGTGCCGGCCAGCTCCACCGGGGGATCGCCGACCTCGGGCCCGCGTCCTCCGCGAGTGGTCGCCTCGCGCCAGGACTCGACGACCTCCGCCCCGTCGTCCGGGACGCAGGGCCCGCCGTCAACGCCGCCGCCACCGGCGCCACGGCCGGGGTCATCTGACGTGTCGGTCCAGGCGTCGCGCGGGGCGAGCGGCGCGACCCCGCCCCAGGCGGGACCGCCGGGGCCCGGCGTCGAGGACGGCGGTTCAGAAGCCGGTCGACCAGTTCTGAGGCCGCTGGTCGGCCGTACGACCGTCGGCCCGTCGATCGAGCCGCCGGCGTCGACCGGAGACCCGGGGAGGTCAGATCTCGCGACACCTGGCGTGGGTGAGCCGCCGTTGGTGCCCCTGCTCCCGTTGCAGGCGAGCTCCGGGGGCGCTCCGGACCTCCCGCCGGCTCCCGCGACCCCGGAGTCGCCCGCCGCGCTGCTCGGCGAGCGAGTGCTCCCGCTCCTGACCCAGGCCGGCGGCACCGCCCCAGACGACGGTCTACCGGCGCCGTCGCCCGAGCCGGCCGCGAGGGTGCAGCGCTGGCTCGCGCCCGACCTCCCACAGGCCGCCGGGCCTGTCGGCCGGACCGTTGGCTCCACCGCGAGCGGCGCCAGCAGCGGGATCCAGCGCCGCACGGCCAGCTCGACCGCCGACCCGCGAGCAGCGCACAGCGCCGGTCCCCTACAGCGCGACTTCGGCGGTCTGCGCTCGATGTTGCCAGCGGTGCCCAAGAGCCTGCCGGCGTTGCCGAAGGGCCTGCCGGCGTTGCCGAAGGGCCTGCCGGCGCTGCCGAAGAGCCTGCCCGGCCCTTCACAGGCCGCCGACGCCCTCCGCGCCGCCTCCGCGGCCGCCGAGCGCCTCAGCGGGACGGACCCCGCGTCGGCGGCCATGAGCGCGCTTCCAGTTGCCACGCCGCCTGGGCTGGACGACGCCGTGGCGGACGCGGTCCGCAGCGGTGTCGCCGCCATCGACCCCGACGGGAGCCTGCGCTTCGCGCCACCCACCGACGCGTCGGGATCAGAGGGAGGTCCAGCGGCCCAGCAGGAGGCCGGCGAAGCGGCGGTCGCCGAGGCGACCGAGGCGGCAGCGGCGATCGCCGGGGGCACAGCCACCCGGGTGACCACCGGCAGCTCGGCCTCCGCACCGACACCGGGCGCGCCGGGACACCCGGGGACCGGACCTGGCGACCTGGACGACCTCGCGCGGCGGCTGTACGAGCGCATCCGGGCGCGGCTGCGGGCCGAGCTGCGGCTGGACATGGAGCGCGCCGGCATGCTCACGCGACCTGGACGCTGAGGAGGAGACCATGGCGGATCCCAACATCGAGCCGGCGGTCAGCGTCCGCTTCAAGCTCAAGATCGACTCCTGCGACCTGGGGGTCTTCACCGCCTGTGAGGGGATCGGCGTCGAGGTGTCGGTCGAGCAGCACGAGGAGGGCGGCAACAACAGCTTTGTCCACCAGCTCCCCGGCCGCATGAAGTACTCCAACGTCAAGGTCACGCGCCCGGTCAACGCCGACACCGCCAAGATCGCCAAGTGGCTCGGCAAGCTGAGCAAGGGCGTCGAGCGCACCACCGCGCAGATCGTGGCGCTGACCGGCGACGGCGAGGAGGTCTGGCACTGGAACCTGACCGGCGTGATCCCGGTCAAGTGGACCGGCCCGTCGTTCAGCGCCGAGAACGCCAAGGTCGCCACCGAGACGCTTGAGCTCGCCCACCACGGCTTCCTTTCGGAGTGAGCAGATGACCGCCAACCTCGAGAAGGCCTACATCGAGTTCCTCGAGCCGGCGAAGTCCGGGCCGGGCGGGGCGGCGACGGTGGCCGGCGTGAACCGGGTGACCTTCCGGTTCAATCCCAAGGAGTACTCGATCCAGAAGAGCGCCGAGTGGAAGCGCAGCAACACCAAGGGCGCCAAGCAGGCGTCGGTGCCGGAGTTCACCGGCTCGCAGCCGCGCTCGCTGACGCTCGAGCTTTTCTTCGACGCGACCCACTCCAAGACCGGCGACGTCTCCAAGGACGTGGAGGCTTTGTTCGCCTGCCTGGTGCCGTTGCCCAGCACGCTCTCCAAGCAGAAGCCGTCGCCGCCGTTCGTGCGCTTCTGCTGGGGGAGCAAGGTCCACTTCACCGCCTATCTCAAGTCGGTGAACGCCAAGTACACGCTGTTCCGGCCGGAGGGGACGCCGCTGCGGGGCACCGCCAGCGTGACCCTCGAGGAGATCCCCAGCGACGCCAGCAAGCAGAACCCGACCTCGGGCGGGCTGGCGAGCCTCCGTGGCCACACCGTGGTCGCCGGCGACAGCCTGGCGTCGATCGCCTACCGCGAGTACGGCGCGCCGGGGCACTGGCGGGCGCTCGCCGAGGCGAACGGGATCGACGACCCGCTGCGGCTGCGGCCGGGCACCCGCCTGCTGGTGCCTCCCGCCGAGGAGGTCATCGGCAGTGGCTGACCAGCAGCAGCTCCACGTCAACCAGCTCCGCGTCGAGGTGGACGGCTCGCCGCTGGCCGACGACGTCGCCCAGCACCTGGTCGCCGGGGTGGTGGACGACGACCTCAACCTCCCGGACCTGTTCTCGCTCAGCTTCCGGGACGCCGCCCGCGAGGTGATCCAGGACGGCCACTTCAAGATCGGCTCGAAGATCAAGCTCAGCGTGGTCTCGGACGACGCGCCGGGCGGTGAGCCGCTGCTGAGCGGCGAGGTCACCGCGCTGGAGATGGAGCACGACGCCGGCGGGACGCTCACCATCGTGCGCGGCTACGACCAGTCCCACCGCCTGTTCCGTGGCCAGCGCAGCCAGTCCTACGCCGGCGTGACCTACGCGGACGTCGCCACCCAGGTCGCGAGCCGGGCCGGGCTCCAGCCGGGAAAGATCGACGCCACCACGCCGGTCCACCAGCACGTCTCGCAGGGCAACCAGACCGACTGGCAGTTCCTCAGGGCGCTGGCCTCCGAGGTCGGCTACGAGGTCGCGGTGCTGGAAGGCAAGCTCGACTTCCGCAAGCCGGCGCCCTCGGCCGACGCGCCCGGCAGCGGCGACCTCGCCTCCGAGAACCGGTTGCAGCTCAGCCTCGGGTCGAACCTGCTGCGGCTGCGGGCGGTGGTTACCGCGGCCGAGCAGGTGCGCGAGGTCGAGGTCCGCGGCTGGGACGTGGCGCAGAAGCGCGCGCTGGTCGGCAGCGCCCCGGCGGCCACCTCCAGCGCCACGCTCCAGACCGAGCCGGCCAAGCTGGCCACGACCTTCAACGGCGACCGCCACGTCGGCGTCGACGTGCCCTACCGCAGCCAGGCCGAGGTCGACGCGGCCGCCAAGGCGCTCGCCGAGCGGGTCGCCGGCGCCTTCGCCGAGCTGGAGGGCACCGCCCGCGGCAATCCCAAGCTGCGTGCGGGCAAGCCGATCAGCGTCGGACTCGCCGGCGAGCCGTTCGACGGCAAGTACACGCTGACCTCGACCCGCCACATCTTCGACCCGGAAGGCGGCTACACCACCAGCTTCACGGTCAGCGGCGGGCGGGAGCGGTCGCTGCGGAGCCTCACCGGCGGCGCCGAGGCGTCGCCGCCGTCGTTGCCGGGCGTGGTGGTCGCGCAGGTGACCGACGTGCGCGATCCCGAGAACCAGGGCAGGGTCAAGATCCGCTACCCGTGGCTCTCGGACAGCTACGTGAGCGACTGGGCGCGGACCATCCAGCCGGGCGCCGGCGCCCACCGCGGCGCGGTGGTGCTGCCGGAGGTGAACGACGAGGTGGTGGTCGCGTTCGAGCTCGGCGACCTGCGGCGGCCCTACGTCGTCGGCGGGCTCTGGAACGGCGTCGACCCGCCGCCGCTCGGCGACAAGCTGATCGATACCTCGACCGGCGCGGTGCGCCGCCGCGGCTTCGTCTCGAAGCTGGGGCACTGCGTGGTCTTCTTCGACGACGACAGCGACTCCGGGATCGCATTGCTCAGCGCCGACCGCGGCCTGCGCCTGGCGCTCGACAAGACCAAGACGACCATCCACGTCGCCTCCAACGGCAAGGTCGAGATCGAGGCCAAGAGCGACGTGACCATCAAGGCCGGCGCGAACCTGAAGCTCCAGGCGGCGGCCAAGCTGGAGCTGAAGGGCGCGCAGGTCTCGATCAGCGGCGACGGGCCGGTCGAAGTCAAGGGAAGCCCCATCCAGCTCAACTAGAACCCGAAGGACGGTGCACAGATGGGAACGCCCGCGGCGGTGATGGGGGACCAGATCACCGGGACCTGCCCGATCCATCAGATCCCGAACCCCACGACCGGGGCACCGCAGCCCGCGCCGCCGATGCCGTTCGCGGCGCCGCTGCTGACGGGCCTGGCGACCAGGACCCTGATCGGCGGCAAGCCGGCCGCGGTGCAGGGCTCCTCCGGGCTCAACACCCCGCCGCACCCGGGGCTGCACGCCAGCGACCCGCGCGTGGTGCCGACCACCCAGCGCGGCCAGGTGGCGATGGGCTCGACCACCGTGATGATCGAGGGCAAGCCGGCGGCCAAGACCGGCTCGACCTGCACCATCTGCGCGGGCACGCCCGGGCAGCTCACTGGTTCCGCCGCCACCGTGCTGATCGGGGGGTAGTCGCATGGCCGAGGAGTTCATCGGGCACGGCTGGGCCTTTCCGCTGCGCACCGACGCGACCGGTGGCTTCGCGCTGGTCGCCCGGACCCGCGAGCTGGAGGAGAGCATCCGCCTGATCCTCGGCACCGCCTACGGGGAGCGGCCGATGCGCCCGGAGTTCGGCTGCGCCATCCACGACTACGTGTTCGCGCCGGTGGACGCGACCTCGGCGGGGCGGCTCGCGGTCGAGGTGAGCCAGTCGCTGGAGCGCTGGGAGCCGCGCATCGACGTACTCGACGTCTCGGTGAACCCGGCCGACGACGACCCGGCCACGCTCTACATCGACATCCGCTACACCGTCCGGGGGACCTACGACCCGCGGAACCTGGTGTTCCCCTTCTACGTGATCCCCGCCGAGGAGCCAGCCACATGAGCCTGCCGGCCCCCAACCTCGACGACCGCCGCTTCCAGGACCTGGTCGACGACGCCAAGCGCATGGTGCAGCAGCGCTGCCCGGAGTGGACCGACCACAACGTCTCAGATCCCGGCGTCACCCTGATCGAGCTGTTCGCCTGGATGACCGACCAGCTCCTGTACCGGATGAACCGGGTGCCGGACCGCGTCTACGTGCGCTTCCTGGAGCTGATCGGGGTGCGGCTGTTCCCCCCGACCGCGGCGCGCGCCGATGTGACCTTCTGGCTCTCGGCGCCGCAGGCCGAGACCGTGCGGGTGCCGCCGGGCGCGCAGGTCGCGACCATGCGCACCGAGCAGGAGGAGGCGATCGTCTTCACGGTGATCGAGGACCTCGCGATCCCGCCGTGCTCGGCGGAGGCGGCCGCGTCCCTGGTGGCCGGGGAGGTCCGCGACGCCAGCGACACCCTCGAGGTCGCCGAGCGCTTCTTCTACAGCTTCGGCGACACCCCGCAGCCTGACGACTGCCTGCTGGTGGGGCTGTCGGTGCCGGTGCCGTCGTGCGCGGTCGCGCTCCGCTTCGACTGCGAGATCGAGGGCGTCGGGGTCGACCCCCACAACCCGCCGCTGCGCTGGGAGGCGTGGGTCGGCAGCCGCTGGGCCGCCTGCGAGGTCGACCGCGACGAGACCGGCGGGCTGAACCGTGCCGGCGACGTCGTTCTCCACGTGCCGAGAGGCCATGTCGTCTCGCTGATCGGCCAGCGCAGCGCCGCCTGGCTGCGCTGCCGGGTGGTCGAGGCCGAGGAGGGCCAGCCGACCTACAGCGCCTCGCCGAAGATCAAGCGGCTGGCGGCGTTCACCGTCGGCGGCACCGCGACCGCCGTCCACGCCGAGGTGGTGCAGGGCGAGGAGCTCGGCGTGGCCGAGGGCGTGCCCGGCCAGCGGATCGCCCTCCAGCACCGGCCGGTGGTGCCCTCGGAAGAGCCGTGCGTGCTCGAGGTGACCGGGCCGGACGGCCAGGCCGACTGGCTGGAGGTGTCGAGCTTCGCCGGCAGCGACCCGGACGACCGGGTGTTCGGCCTCGACCGGACCGCCGGCGAGATCACCCTGGGGCCGGCCGTGCGCGAGCCCGACGGCACCTTGCGCAGCTACGGCGCTGTGCCGGCAAAGGGCGCGTTGCTGCGCCTCCGCAGCTACCGGACCGGCGGCGGAAGGCGCGGCAACGTCGCAAGGGGCATGCTGACCGTGCTCAAGTCGTCGATTCCCTACATCACCAGGGTCGGCAACCGCAGGGCGGCCAGCGGCGGAGTCGACGGCGAGGACGTGGCGGCCGCGAAGCTGCGCGGGCCGCTGGTGCTCCGCAGCGCTGACCGCGCCGTCACCGCCGAGGACTACGAGCAGCTCGCGCGCGAGGCGGCGCCCGAGGCGGCGCGGGTCCGCTGCGTGGCCGCCGGCGACGGCGCCGACGCCGGCGACGTGCGCGTTCTGGTGGTCCCCGCCGCCGCCGACGACGAGCGCGGCCGGCTCGAGTTCGAGCAGCTGGTGCCCTCCGAGGACATCCTCTCGCGGATCGCCGCGTTCCTCGACGAGCGCAGGGTGATCGGCGCCAGGGTGATGGTCGAGCCGCCCGTGTACCAGGGGATCACCGTCGTCGCCCGGGTGCGGGCCCGGCCGCGCACCGACCGCATCCGGCTCCAGGCCGACGCGGTCGCGGCCCTGTACCGCTACTTCCATCCGATCCGCGGCGGTCCCGACGGCGATGGCTGGCCGTTCGGGCGGCCGATCCAGGTGGGCGAGGTGTTCTCGGTGCTCCAGTCGCTGCGCGGCACCAGCATGATCGAGGACGTGCGGCTGTTCGCCGCCAACCCGATCACCGGCCAGCGCGGCGAGCCGGCGCAGCGTCTGGAGCTGGACCGCCACGCGCTGGTGTTCTCGTACGGGCACCAGGTGCTGGTGGAGGAGGGCTAGATGCGCGGAACGATCCCAGGTCTCGGCAGTCCCCATCCGCTGGGGACGGGGCTGCCCGCCCTCTACCACGAGGACGACCTCGCCCAGCGCCTGCTGGCCGCGCTCGACGAGGTGCTCGCGCCGGTGCTGTGCACACTCGACAACCTCGACCACTACCTGGACCCGAAGCTGGCGCCGCTGGACTTCGTCGAGTGGCTCGCCGGCTGGGTCGGCGCCGCGGTCGACGAGAGCTGGCCGCCCGAGCGGCGGCGGGAGCTGGTCGCGAGGACGGTGGCACTGTACCGTCGCAGGGGAACGGTGGGGGGCATCACCGAACAGATCGAGCTGGCGACGGGCGGTCGGGCGAGGGTGCGCGACAGCGGCGGCGTTGGCTGGTCGACGACACCCGGGGCCGCGCTCCCCGGCACGCCACGCAGGCAGCTCGCCGTGCGGGTGGCGGTGCCGGACGCGGCCGCGATCGACCAGCGCAAGGTCGAGGCGCTGGTCGCCGCGGCGAAGCCGGCGCACGTGGCCCATCAGGTCGAGGTGGTCGCCGGATGATCGTTTGCCAGAAGTGCGGATTCCAGAACGAGAACAGCGCGACCTTCTGCCAGAACCCCTCGTGCCAGAACTATCTCGAGTGGTCCGGGGAGTCGGTTCCCACCACCCAGCAGTCGCGCCTCGGGCCGGATGGGCGACCCGTCTCCCCCGGCTCCTCGGGCGGGGCCGGGTCCTCCAGCGGGTCCGGCGGTGTGGGCGGGTCGGCGCGCGGGTCCGGCGGGTCCGGCGGCTCCGGGGCCAGCGGCGCCGGCGGCGGGGGCGGCGCCGCGCGAGCGGGCAGCCCGACCACCGCGCGACCTTCGGGCTCGGCCTCCGGCGGGGGACCGGACGAGCGGACCGATCCCGGGGCGACGCAGGCGAGCGGCCCGGACCCGGAGGCCCTGCTGGTGCGGCCATCGAGCTCCGGGTCGCCGCCGGCGGACCGCGACAAGTCGCCGCGCGCGGTCAAGCCGGCCGAGACCAGGCGCCCCGTCGAGCAGACGACCAAGAAGAACAGGCAGCAGCAGGGGGCCGGTGCCTCCGGGGTGCCGGAGCTCAAGCCCGGGCAGCGGCCCTGCCCCAACTGCGGCTGGCCCGTGGAGGCGAGCTGGAAGTTCTGCCACCACTGCGCGACCTCGCTGTCGATGCCGCGGGTGCGGTCCGAGGAGACCGGCGGCGAGCGGACCTCGCGGTGGCGGCGTCCGCCCGCCGGCGACCGCAACTTCCCGAACGACAACCGCCGCCGCACGCGGCTGGCCGTCTCGCTGGTGGCGCTGGTGGCGCTCGTCGGGGCCGGCGTGTACGCCGCCATCAACGTGCTGCCGACGGGCAGCCGGTCCTCCAGCCGGGAGACCACCACCACGATCCCGCGGGTGGTCCTGGTCCCGGTCACCGGCGCCAGGATGATCGAGGCGTCGACGGTGTCGGGTTCGCACGTCGGAGAGCTGGTGCTCGACGGCAAGCCCGATACCTACTGGTCGCGGCAGGCGCCGTCCCCCGACGACACGCCGCACCTGATCTTCCAGTTCAAAACCCAGACCAAGCTCGCCCGGCTGGACATCATCAGTGGCGCGTCCGGCGATCAGTTCGCCAAGCGCGCCCGGCCCAAGCTGATCCGGCTGCTGTTCAGCGATGGTCTCAACCTGCGGTTCACGCTCAAGGACGAGCATGAGCTGCAGTCGATCGACTTCGAGCCCCACCAGACGCGGCGGGTCCGGATCGTGGTCGAGAGCACCTACCCTGGCAGCGACCCGGCGCCCAACCGCGACCGCGTCTCGATCTCCGAGGTGAGCTTCTTCGCCGGGGCCTGACGGGGCCTGACGGGGCCTGACGGGGCCGGGGCGGCGGTGTTCAGCGGGCGTCGAGCGCCGCGCCGGTGGGCGCGTCGAGCGGGGCGTCCAGGCCCATCGCCTGGAGCATCTCGCCGTAGCCGCGGCGCGCGAGCGCGGCCGAGGCCTGGTCGCCGACGCGCTCGTGCGCGACCGCGAGCAACCGCCACAACCGGTCGCTGTAGCGGTCGATGCGCAGCCCGCGCTTGCACGTCTCGGCGGCCAGTGCCGCGGCGTCGCGGTCGAGCTGGAGCTCGGCGAGCGCGGCGGCCGACTCGGCGGCCTCGGCGCGGTAGTGGTCTCGGGCGGCCACCACCCACTCCGCCGGACCGTCGGTCGGGAGCAGCTCGCCGCCGTAGGTGTCCAGGGCGAGCTGGAGCGCGACCTCGGCGTTGGCCACGTCCTGGCGCGCCCTGGCCGCCTTGGCGCCGGCGCACGCCTCCTCGAAGCGGGCGACGTCGACCACGCTTCCGGCCGGCAGCGCCAGGCGGTAGCTGTGCGCCTCCCGCGCCAGCGCCGCCACCGGCTCGAGCACACGGCGGAGCGACGAGACGGCCACCTGGAGGTTGCGCATGCCCGCCTCGGCGCTGGCGTCCGGCCAGATCGCGTCGATCAGCACCTCGCGGTGGACCGGGCCGGCGCCGTGCATGGCCAGCAGCCGCAGCAGCACCTGGCCGCGGGGCTTGAGGGAGGCGAGGTCGAGCGGCCGTCCGTCGACGCGGACCTCGAAGCGCCCGAAGCAGCGCACCTCGACCTCCGCGGCCGCCGCTGACTCCGCCTCCGCGGAGCCCTCCGGCCCGGCGGCCGGCTTCGTCTCCCTGGTTCCCTCGGCGCCGGCCCGCGGCACCGCCTCCGGGTGGCCGGGGGACCAGGCCAGACCGCAGGCGGAGGCGAGCGCCCCGCCGCGTCCGCCCGGCTCGCCGGCCTCGGGCATGCCGGCGACCGCCAGCGCCAGCAGGGCGATCGCCTCGGCGCCCGGGACCCCGGCGGCGCGTGCGGCCGCCGCGGCCTGGCGGGCGGCAGGACCCGCTTCATGCGACCCCGAGCGGGCCAAGGCCGCCGCGGCGAAGCTCCGCGCCAGCGCCGCCGGCGCGTCCGCCCCCAGCTCCTGGAAGCCACGCGCCGCCGCGTCCAGCGTGCCGACCGGCGCGGGACGGCCGAGCGGGAGCGCCAGCCCCTGGAGCAGCCCGACCAGCGCGGCGCCCCAGCGGTCGCCGTCGCGCTCGCAGGCCTCCAGCAGCTCGGCCGCCTCGCCAGGGTCCGCGCTCGGGCGCAGCGCCAGCAGGGCACGCCCGATCCGCACCAGCCACGGCAGCTCGAGCCGCTCGGCCTGTCGCACGACCAGCTCGGCCTCGTCCTGGTCGAACCGCCCTCCCCCTAGCAGCATCGCGACCAGCAGGGCGATGCGCCCGCCGAGCGCGACCGGCGCGCTCGCCGAGGGGTCGTGGAGCACCGCGTCGAGCTCGCTCCTGGCGATTCGCGGCATGCCGGCGAGCAGGGCCGCGACACCTCGGGCGAACCGGCCCTCCGGGCCGGGCCCCGCCGGCACCGTCTCGCGGGCGACCAGCGGCGCCTCGCGCACCGCGGACCTGATCGCGCCGATCCAGCCGTGCCCGGGAAGCGCGGTCGGGTCGAGCCAGGCGGTCAGCGCCTGCCGCTCGCGCCGGCAGGTCTCGACCGGCGTCGAGTCGCCGAACGCCGCCTCGGCGCGCCGGTACGAGCCGGCCGCGACCGCCAGGCTGCCGGCGGCGAGCTGACGCCGCGCCTGCGCCAGCAGCAGCCACGGGTCATGGTCGAGCAGTGCGGCGGGCAGGTGGTCGAGCCAGGTGTGGGAGCCGCCGGCCAGCTCGCCGCCGTGAAGGCCGAGCAACCGGTCGACCGCGCGACGGTCCTCGGCGCGGCAGTAGGCGTGCAGCGCCTCGGGCAGCGCCCCGGCGGCCTCCAGCAGCTCGCCGGCGCGCCGGTAGCGCTCCCTTGCCCCGGCCTCGCCGACCCGCTCGACCAGCGCGGCCTCCAGGTGCGAGCGGAGCACCTCGTGGTAGCGGAAGCTGCCCTCGTCGTCGAGCTCGACGGTGAACACCTGGAGCTCGCCGAGCTCCTCCAGCAGCCGGCGGCTGTCCTGGCGCTCCAGCAGCCGGTCGCACAGCGAGCCGCTGAGCCGTCCGAGCACGCAGGTGCCGACCAGGAAGTCGGCCAGCTCGGCGCGCAGGCCGTGCAGCACGTTGCGGGCCAGGTAGTCGCGGACCAGCCGCGACCTGGTGCCGAGCGCGGCCACCGCGCGGCGGCGCTCGTCCGCGGGTTTGCCGAGGGTCGCGAGGTGGAAGAGCTGGAGCCCGGCGGCCCAGCCCTCCGTGCGCCTGGTGAGGCTGGCGAGGTCCTCTGGGGGCAGCGGCTGCCGGTAGAAGCCGCGGAACAGCTGCTCCACCTCCCACGACCGGAAGCGGAGGTCGTCGGAGCCGATCTCCAGCAGCTCGCCGGAGACTCGCAGCCGCGAGGTGTTGAAGCCGGGCCGGGGCCGGGAGCCGGCGAGCACGTGCAGCCACGGCGGCGCGTAGCCCACCAGCTTCTCCAGCAGCCGCTCGCCGTCGCTGTCCGCCAGCTCGTGGAGGTCGTCGACCACCAGCAGGGCGCGGGGCCCTGGGAAGCGCTCCAGCTCGGTGACCGCCTGCTCGAGCGTCGTCCAGTCGCCCGGCACGCCGAGGGCGGCGACCAGGGCGGCCTCGAGGTGGGCGAGCAGCGCGGCGGGATCGCCCTCGGCCGCCTCGGCGCGGTACCAGGCGACCGGCGCGTCGACAGTCGCGGCGAACTGCGCGAGCGCGGTGGTCTTGCCCGAGCCCGCCGGGCCGGTCACCAGGCCGAGCCGGTGACTCCAGATCAGGTCGAGCGAGCGGTTGACGCGCTCGCGCACGAGCGCGACCACGGTTGGTGGCCGAATCTTCGCCGGAACGACCGCCACCCGCTGGCGCCCCATTGCCTCCATCGCCGAATTTCCCCCCGACTGTGGCAGGCTGCACGCGCCCCCAGCTAAGCAGGCTACACAAGCGCAATCGTACGAGATGTGACAGCCGTCACAGCTCGTCAAAATGCCTGAGCACTGGTGACGAACCGGGCTTAGCGGCGAACCGGGCTTAGCGGAGCAGATGGCGCGGGATGGGTAGCTCCTTGCCCCGCCACCGGGAGACGTCCTCGGTCGCCAGCCGCCCGAAGAAGTTCATGAAATGGGCGCCGGAGGCTTCGAGGGCGCGCTTGGCGCGGTCCCGCTCGGCAGAGCGGCGCGCTTGGATGGCGAGGACGATCCGGCCGTCCCGCAGCGCGGCCTCGTAGACGACCATGTCGACCATCTGGTCGGTCTGGGTGAACTGGAGCAGCCGCCAGGCCCTCGTCCAGCTTCCGCGCAGCTTGCCCATGCTGTCGATGCGGTCGGCGTCGCGCTCGCCGCGCAGCACCGTGACCGCCTCAGGCGCAAAGCCGGCGTGCGCCAGCGCCGTCTGGGCCGCGGCGGCGGCCCGCTCGTCGTCGAGCACCGCCAGCAGGCGGTTCACCGTGGCGATGCCCTGTGTCGCCATCCGGGCGGCGCACCTCCTGGATCACGGGGACCTCGCCGGTCCCGCCACGCGGCAAGCAGATCGATCATGACCGGCGGCGGGGCCGGGCGCCAGAGGCCCGGCCCCGCGAAGGGAGGGTCGGCCGCGCGAGCCAGAGAGGGTCGGCTCCGCGAGCCCACGGCCCGGCCCACGAGCCCACGGCCCGGCCCGCGAGTCAGCGGCCCGGCCCCAGCCGCGGTCGGTCAGTTGCTGGAGGGGTCGCCTGGGGGAGGGTCGTCGAGGTCGCCCGCGTCGAACTCCGGGATGGAGGCGATCGCGGCGCGGAGCTGGAGCAGGAAGCGGTCGATCGCCGGGCGCGGGCCGGAGACCGTGAAGGTCGCGGTGTGGTCGAAGTCGAAGTTGCGGTGCTCGGCCTCGACGTGGAGGAAGATCGTCTCGCCGAGGGCGAGCTGCGCGCCGCGGACCGCGTTGGCGGAGACGCGCGGCAGGGCGTCGGGCCCGACCAGCAGGTGGACGCTGGCGTGGGTCGACGGAGGGTGCATGGTTGCGGAGGAGCGCTCGTGCACTGGACCGGCCTCCTCGACTCAGGCGGCCGGGCGCCCGCCGGGGCGCCGTGCCTCGATCATCCCGACGACCTGCCCGTACAGCGCCTGCGAATGGACGCACGGCGGCGCCTGCTCGCACGGGCAGGCGACCCTGGTCACCCAGCGCGCGACCGAGCGGAGCTCGGCCCAGTGCTCGGCGAGGCCGAGCGGGTAGGGATCGGAGCCGTCGCCGCCGACCAGCAGCACCGGGTGGCGGCGGACCAGCCCGCGCACGTACAGCGGGCGCTCGGCCATGCGCAGGCGGCGGCTCTCGACGAAGCCGCGCACGGCGTTGCCCTGGGTGTTGCCGGCGACGTCGCGCCAGACCTCCACCTCGCGCGGCGCCGAGTAGCCGAACACCAGCGGGATCGCCAGGCCGACCAGCTCCCTGGCCGCGACCGAGAGCTGGCGGAGCTGGAGCACCACCGCCGCCGAGCGCGGCCGGCTGGAGCCGTGCTGGTTCCAGTGCCGGCAGAAGCGGCAGTGCCAGGCGTGGACCGGTCCGATGCCGACCGCCGGCCAGCGGCAGACCTCGCAGCTCGGGTAGCGCATGGCGTTGTCCGGGATGCCGGCCACCATCGGGCAGCCCTGGCAGATTCGCGCGCCGGAGCTGGGGTACAGCAGCCCGAGCAGGTCCGGCGCGTGGTGCCGCGGCGGGCGAGGCTCCGGGGCGTCGAGGCGGCGCGGCGACCGGCAGCGCAGGAACGCGCTGACGGCCGGCGTGTACCGGCCACGGTCTGAGGGGGTAGGCTGCGAACCGGGCATGAGGTCCTCCCTCGTGCTCCCGGCCCCGGGGCGCTGAGATCGCCGCCGGGGCCTTTCTTTGGACGATGCGGGCATGGTATCCTGCCAGCCGCAAGGTGTCAAAAGAGGACGCCGGTGAACATTCGGGGTGCAGAGAAGGGGGACGATGACCGAGCGCGAGCGGGAGGGAGACGAGCTGCTCACGGAGCAGGAGCTGGCCGACCTGCTCAAGGTCTCCGTCCGGACGGTACGGCGCTGGCGCGCCGAGGGAACCGGGCCTCCGGTCGTGTGGGCAGGCTCACACCGGCCGCGCTACTGGCGCAGCCAGGTGGTCAAATGGCTGGAGCGAGGCGGCAGGGAGACGCACCAGGGCTGACGGCCGTCGCGGTCGAATGCGAGGTGCTGCCCGGCCTCGAGCAATTCTGTGCGGACGAGGTGCGGCGCGTGCTCGGACGCCGAGCCGCGCTGGCCGATGACGCCGCGGCTACGCGCGGCGCCGTGCGCTTCAGGCTCTCCGGATCGCCGCGGGCCGTTCTGGAGCTGCGGACCGCCGTCGCCGCCTACGCCGTGGTCTCGGTGCCCGGCCGCCGGCCGAGCACGCTGCTCGGCGACACCACCCTGTTCGACCGGGTCGAGGCGGTGCGGCGCCTGCACCCGCCGGGCACTTTCAGCTCGTACCGGCTGAGCGCGCCCGGGCGGGACTCGGCTGCGCTCCGCAAGCTGCGCGAGGCGCTCAGCGACCGGACCGGGCTGGTAGAGGACCCTGACGACGGGCAGCTGTTCCTGCGCATCCGGCGCCGAGCGGAGCCCGACGGCGGCTGGGAGGCGCTGGTGCGGCTGAGCCCGCGCCCGCTGTCGGCGCGCCCGTGGCGGCGCTTCAACCTGCCCGGCGCGCTGAACGCCACCATCGCGGCGGCCATGGTCGAGCTGTCGCGTCCCGGCGACCGCGACCGGGTGCTCAACCTGATGTGCGGCTCCGGCACCATCCTGGTCGAGCGGCTCGCCCGCGGTCCCACGGCGCTGGCGGTCGGCTGCGACCTCGACCCGGCGGCGCTGGCCGGCACCCGGACCAACCTCGACGCGTCAGGCGTCGAGCGGCTCGGCCAGGAGGCGCTCGCGCGCATGGACGCGGCCGCGCTGCCGCTGCCGGACGGCGCCTTCGACGTGCTGCTCGCCGACCTGCCGTACGGGCACCGCATGGGCTCGCACGAGGACAACGCCAGCCTGTACCCGGCGGTGTTGGCCGAGGCGGCGAGGGTTACCGAGCCCGGCGGGGTCATGGTCGTGGTCACCCACGAGCTGCGGCTGTTCGAGCGGAGCCTCCGAGAGGCCGCGCGCTGGTGGAGCGTCGAGCGCGGCGTGCAGGTCTTCCAGAAGGGCCACCATCCAGTGGTCTACCTGCTGCGCCGCGCGCCCCGGTAGCCGGGCCTCGGTGGTGACAGTCACGGTAGTGACAGTCGCATTCAGAAATAGGTATCCTCCTTCTGTTGGTCTCCTCTGAATGTTGGAGTCCTCCGGGATGGAGGTGACGGTCGTGGCCTTGGCCGATGGACGCGACGGACGGCACGGAAGGAAGTGGTGGGCGCTGGGGGCGCTCACGCTGGCGGTGCTCGCGGTGGGTCTGGACGGCACGGTCCTGAGCGTGGCGCTGCCGACGCTGGCGACCGCACTGCACGCCAGCGAGTCGGATCTCCAGTGGTTCCAGTCCGGGTACCTGCTGGTTCTGGCCGCGGCGATGCTGCCCGCCGGGCTGCTCGGCGACCGCTACGGCCGCAGGAACCTGATGGTGGTCGCGCTGGCGCTGTTCGGCGCCGCCTCGGTGGCGTGCGCCTTCGCGCCGTCCACCGGCGCCTTCATCGCCGCCCGGGCGGTGCTCGCGCTGGCCGGCGCCGGTGTGATCGTGATGGCGCTGTCGGCGCTGGCGGTGCTGTTCACCGAGGAGGAGCGGCCTCGCGCGGTCGGAGTCTGGTCGGCGGCGAACTTCCTGGCCGCGCCGATCGGCCCGATCCTCGGCGGCGGGCTGCTGACCCACGCCTGGTGGGGCTGGGTGTTCCTGATCAACGCGCCGGTCGCGCTGATCGGGCTGCTGGCGGTGCTGGCGCTGGTGCCCGACTCCCGCGCCGCCCGTCGTCCGGCGCTGGACCTGCCGGGCATCGCGCTCTCGACCGCCGGGCTGGTCACGCTGACCTATGGGCTGATCGAGGCCGGCGAGCACGGCTGGATCGGCCTCGGCACGGTGCTGCCGATGCTGGCGGGGGTCGTCCTGCTGGTCGGCTTCTTCGTCTTCGAGCGCCGGCTCGGCCGGCGGCCGGGCGGCGAGCCGCTGCTCGACATGACCCTGTTCCGCTCGCCCTCGTACACCTGGGGCGTGCTGCTGCTCGGCGCCGGGGTCCTGGCGATGATCGGCGTGCTGTTCACCATGCCGCAGTACTTCCAGGGCGTGCTCGGCACCGACGCGATGGGCTCGGGCGTGCGGCTGCTGCCGCTGATCGGCGGGCTGGTGGTCGGTGCGCTGCCGGCGGACCGGCTGGCCCGCTTCGCCGGCGCGAAGCTGGCGGTGGTCGCCGGGTTCGCGCTGCTCGCGCTCGGGCTGTTGCTCGGCACCCGCACCCAGGTCGCCTCCGGCGCCGGCGAGGTGGCGCTGTGGATGGCGATCGTGGGCGCCGGCATGGGCCTGGCGATGGCCACCGCGGCCTCGGCGGCGCTCTCCGAGCTGAGCGCGGAGCGGAGCGGGGTCGGCTCGGCCATGCTCCAGGCGGTCAACAAGGTGGGCGGCCCCTTCGGGGCGGCGGTGCTCGGCAGCGTGCTGGTGTCCGCCTACCAGGCCCGCATCGACACCTCCGGGCTCCCGGTGGCCGCGGCGAGGGCGGTGCGCGCCAGCGTCTTCGGCGGGGTCGAGGTCGCCCGGCGGGCGGGCTCGACGTCGCTGCTCGACTCGGTCCGCGGCGCCTTCGTCCACGGCATGGACGTCGCGCTGGTGGTCTCGGCCGGCATCGCCGTCGCCGGGCTGGTGCTCGCCGCGATCTTCCTGCCGAGCCGTGCTTCGCGTCACACTGGCGGGTGGAGGGAGGAGGCAGGCGTTGGCGCGACCCGATGAGCGGGCGGGGATGGGGCTCCGCGAACGCAAGAAATCGAGGACCCGCGGCGAGATCCAGTCGCAGGCGCTGCGCCTGTTCCGCGAGCAGGGCTACGAGGCGACCACGGTCGAGCAGATCACCGCCGCCGCCGAGGTCTCGGAGACGACCTTCTACCGCTACTTCCCCAACAAGCGCGACCTGGTGCTGACCGACGAGCTGGACCCGCGGATCGTCGAGGCGATCCGGGCCCAGCCGTCGGAGCTCAACGCCCTCCAGGCGGTCCGCGCCGCGCTCCGCGAGGTGGTGACCGCGCTGCCGCCAGAGCAGCAGGAGGAAGCGCGCGAGCGCACCGCCCTGGTGATCGCGGTCCCCGAGCTGCGCGCCTCGATGCTCGACCAGGTGGCCGGGGCGATGCGGCTTATCGCCGACGCGGTGGCTGAGCGGACCGGGCGCCCGACCGACGACAGCGCCGTCCGCACGCTCGCCGGGGCGGTGGTGGGCGCGACCATGGCGGTGACGATCGCGACCGTCGAGGACCCCGGCGCGGATTTCGCCACCATGATCGACGAGTCTCTCGCCCACCTGGAGGCCGGGCTCGCGCTCTGACCAGGCTCCGAGGAGGACAGGTGCGACCACTCGAGGACGTCCGGATCGTCGCGGTCGAGCAGTACGGCGCAGGTCCTTGGGGCAGCCTCCACCTGGCGGACCTCGGCGCGGAGGTCATCAAGATCGAGGACGCGCGCGGCGGCGGCGACGCCGGCGACGTCGGCCGCTACGTCCCGCCGTTCCAGGGCGGCGGCGACAGCCTGTTCTTCGAGACCTTCAACCGCGGCAAGCGCAGCCTGCGGCTCGATATCGCCTCGCCGGGCGGCAGGCGGGTGCTCGAGGACCTGGTGCGACGCTCGGACGCGGTCTACTCCAACCTCCGCGGCGACGTCCCCGCAAAGCTGCGGCTGCGCTACGACGACCTCAAGGGGGTCAACCCGGCGATCGTGTGTTGCTCGCTGTCCGCCTATGGCCAGACAGGGCCGCGCGCCGCCGACCCGGGCTACGACTACATCATCCAGGGCGTCGCCGGCTGGATGAGCCTCACCGGCGACCCGGGCACCGCGCCGACCAAGACGGGACCGTCGCTGGTCGACTATTCCGGCGGCTTCGTGGCCGCGCTCTCGCTGCTGGCCGGCCTGCACGCGGCGCGGCGGGACGGCCTCGGCATGGACTGCGACGTCAGCCTCTTCGACGTCGCCACCGCGATGGTCGGCTACCCCGCGACCTGGTACCTCACCGAGGGTCGCGTGCCGGAGCGGACGCGCCACTCGGCGCACCCGTCGCTGGTGCCGTTCCAGAGCTTCGAGACCGCCGACGGCTGGATCGTGGTCGGCTGCCCCAAGGAGAAGTTCTGGCGCCGGCTCGCGGTCGTGCTGGGGCTCGGCGAGCTGGCGGACGACCCACGCTTCGCCAGCTTCGCCGCGCGGCATGAGCACGCCGCCGAGCTGCTCGCGATTCTCGAGCCGGTCTTCCGCGCCCGCACCTCCGCCGAGCTGCTCGCCGAGCTCGGCGCCGCCGGAGTGCCGTGCGGCCCGGTCAACGACCTGCCGGCCGCGCTCGCGGACCCTCAGACCGCCGCCAGGGACCTGGTGGTCCAGACCGAGCACCCGCGCTTCGGCACCGTCCGCCAGGTCGGCGCGATCGCGAAGGTAGGGCCCGAGCCGCCCGCCTACCGCAGGGCCCCGCTGCTCGGTGAGGACGGCGACGACATCCTGCGCGGCCTGCTCGGCTACGACCAGGCCACGCTCGACGAGCTGGCGGCCGCCGGCGCGTTCGGGGACCCCGGCGCGGGCCGGCCGGCCGAGCCGACGGAGGAGCAGCCGTGAACCTCGAGCTGAGCGACCAGCAGGCGAGCCTCCGCGACCGGGTGCGCGCCTTCGTGGACGCGGAGATCCGCCCGGTGGCGCACGAGTGGGAGCGGTCCGGCCGCTACCCGACCGAGATCGTCGATGGCATGAAGGCCATGGGCCTGTTCGGGATCACCGTGCCGAAGCGCTACGGCGGCCTGGAGATCGACATGGTCTCGCTGACGCTGGTGTTCGAGGAGATCTCGCGCGGCTGGATGGGCATCGCCGGGATCATCGGCAGCCACTCGCTGTCCTGCTGGATGATCGCCCGCTACGGCACCGAGGAGCAGCGCAAGCGCTGGCTGCCCGCGTTCGCCAGCGGCGAGCGCCGCACCGGGATCGCGCTCACCGAGCCGCGGGCGGGCAGCGACCTCCAGGGCATCGGCACCACCGCCCGCCGCGAGGGCGACGAGTACGTCGTCAACGGCGCCAAGACGTGGATCGGCAACGCGCGCCACGCCGACCCGCTGCCGGTCCTGGTCAAGACCGACCCCGACGCCGAGCCCCGCCACCACGGCATGAGCGTCCTGATGGTCCCCGCCGGCACCCCCGGCTACCAGGTCGTCCGCGACCTCGACAAGCTCGGCTACAACGGTCTGGAGTCCTGCGAGCTGGCCTTCCACGAAGCGCGCGTGCCAGCCGACCACCTGCTCGGCGGCGAGGAGGGCCATGGGCTGCGGCACGCGCTCTCCGCGCTGGAGGTCGGGCGGCTCAACGTGGCCTCGCGCGGGGTCGGGATCGCGCAGGAGGCGCTGGACCTGGCGCTGGGCTACGCCAAGCGGCGCCAGGCGTTCGGTGGCCCGATCGCCGACTTCGAGGGCGTCCAGATCAAGCTCGCCGACATGGCCACCAAGGTCAGGGCCGCGCGGCTGGTGACCTGGTGGGCCGCGGCCGCGGTCGACGCCGGCCGCAGGTCCGACGCCGAGACCGCCATGGCCAAGCTGCTCGCCTCCGAGACGGCGCTGGAGTGTGCGCTCACCTCGATGCGAGTCCACGGCGGCATCGGCTACTCGACCGAGCTCGACGTCGAGCGCCTCTACCGCGATGCGCCCCTGCTGGCGATCGGAGAGGGCACCAACGACGTGCTCCGCATCGTGATCGCCCGCGACCTGCTCCGCCGCGCCTGAACCGGCCACCGCGCGGCGCCCGGGATGGGCTGGTTTCCCGTGCTTGGTACCGTGGCGTCATGCGAACCAGGCCGCGGCTCCTCGCCGACATCACCCCGTTGCGGGAGTCGCGCCAGTACCGGTTGCTGTTCCTGAGCGAGGGCTTCGCGTTCCTCGGCAGCCAGATCACCGTGGTCGCGGTCCCGCTCCAGATCTACCTGATGACCCACTCGTCGCTGGCGGTCGGCCTGGTGGGTCTGGCGCAGCTCGGCCCGATACTGCTCTTCTCGCTGGTCGGCGGCGCGATCGTCGACGCGGTCGACCGGCGCAGGCTGATGATCTGGGTGCAGCTCGTGCGGGGCCTACTGAGCGCCGGGCTGGCCTGGAACGCCCTCACGCCGCACCCGACGCTGTGGCCGCTGTACGTGCTCACCGCCGTGAGCGCGGGCCTTTCGGCGGTCGACGGGCCGGCGCAGATGGCGGCGGCGCCGGCGCTGGTGCGCAGGGATCAGGTGCCCGCGGCCGCGGCGCTGCACCAGATCATGACCCAGCTCGGCCAGGTCGCGGGTCCCGCGGCCGCCGGGCTGATCGTCGCCAAGGCGAACCTGTCGACCGCCTACGCGATCGACTTCGGAACCTTCACCATCGCCGCCCTGCTCTCGCTGGGGCTGCGACGACTGCCGCCGGGCGAGGGCGCCGTCGACCGGCCCGGGATGTCGTCGCTGTGGGAGGGCCTACGCTTCCTGCGCGGCCGGCGGGCGCTCACGGGCACCTTCGTCGTCGACCTGAACGCCATGGTGTTCGGGATGCCGAGAGCCCTGTTCCCCGCGCTCGGCACCGGCCTGTTCGGCGGCGGCGCCACGACGGTCGGGCTGCTCTACGCCGCGCCCGGCGCCGGCGCGCTGATCGGCGCCGTCAGCGCCGGCTGGGTCGGCAGGGTGCGGCGGCAGGGCCGGGCCGTGCTGCTCGCGGTGGTCGCCTGGGGCCTGGCGATCACGGTGTTCGGGCTGTCGGCGTGGCTGCCGCTGGCGCTGGCGATGCTCGCGGTGGCGGGCGCGGCCGACGTCTTCTCCGCGGTCTTCAGGAACACGATCCTCCAGCTCACCGTGCCCGACGGCCTGCGCGGGCGGCTGTCGGCGATCCACATCGCCGTGGTCACCGGCGGGCCGCGGCTGGGCGACCTCGAGGCCGGCGGTGTCGCCGCGATCGCCGGGCCGAGGTTCTCGGTGGTGTCGGGCGGGCTCGCCTGCCTGGCCGGTGTGGCCCTGATCGCCTGGCGCATCCCGCAGATCGACCGCATCGCCATCGAGCCGGAGGTCGAGGAGGAGGCGGCCTGATCAGATGGGCAACAGCTGGACGGAGCGTCCACCGACCTCGGGCATGCCGGGGAGGAACCAGGAGTCGCCGATCTTGGTGGCCCTGAAGCCGTCCACCTCGCCGGTGCGCACCAGCTTCTCGAACACGTCCGCCTTGAGGTAGATCCGCAACTGCACGTTGGGGAACCTGGCCGCCCCGGGCGCGCCCAGCGCCGAGCGGAACTGCTCGAGCGCGCCGGGGATGTCGCTGCCCTTGCTCTCGGCGAGCACCAGGGTGCCGCTGCCGGCATCGATCGCGATGTCCGGCGACTTTTTGCCGGGCGGGATGCCGAGGGACGTACGGACCTCGGCATCCGACTCGCCGAGCGAGCCGCCGAGTCCGCGCATCTCCCGCCGCGCCCGCTCCTCGCGCTCCACGCCGTCCAGCCCCTCGTCCAGCTTGGCCCAGCGTTTGGACAGGTCGTTCTCGATCTCGCTCGCCGCCTTCGAGAAGCTGCGCGGCCTCGTCTCGAGGCGTTCGGCGTCGGCCGCGAGCGCGCGGGCGTCGCGCTCGAAATCCGCGAGCTTGCGGCTCAGGTCGGGGCTGAGGACCCTGGGCGTGCCGATGCCGAGCCGGATGGTGTCGGTGCGCTCGGCGACATTGCGCTTCAGCTGCTCTCCCCACTGCCTGCCGAGCGACCCGCGCGGGATGGACTCCAGCGCCAGCTGGCGCTCCAGCGCCTGCACCTCGCGCTCGATCAGCGCACCCTCGTCGAGCAGGCGGTTCTCGAGCGCAATCCGGTCCGCCGGCGCGACCGTCGACAGCGCGTTCCGCGCCCGCTCGGCGAGCGAGCCCGCCCTGGCGGCGCTGGCGTTGAAGCGCGGAGCGAGTGCGCCCGCGCGCGACCCCGCCGCGCCGGCGGCCGTGGTGCCCGAGCTCCTCGCCCGGTCCGCGACGCTCTCCACCAGCTCGACGCAGTCGGTGCACCGGGTGACCCAGTTGCCGCGGATCTTGAGCGCGTGGTCGCCGACGACCCGGTCCGGGGCGTGCGCCGCGCCACCGGCGGCGTCGCTGGCGGCGGCCTCCGCGTCGAGCGCCGACCGCTCCGCGTTCACCGCGTCGTCGGCGGCCTTTTTGGACCCCACGCCCGAGCGCGCCCGTTCCGCCTCGCTTGCCTTCTTGGCGGCCGCATCGGCGCTCGCCGCAGCCTCCTTGGCCTCGTCGGCGGCCTTGCGCGCCTCCTTGGCGAGCTGCTCGGCCTCCTCCCGCGCCTGCTTGGCCAGCGCCTTGTCGGCGGCCGCGCTCGCCCTCTTTGCCGCCTGCGCCGCCTGCTCTTCGAAGCGGTAGACGTCCGCGAGCACGCCGCGCGCGGCCAGACCGGCGAAGGCGACGTCCAGCAGGGCGAACGCGGCCTTCTCGATCACCGAGGCCTGCGCCTCGTCGACCTGTCCCTGGCTGACCAGCGCCGTCGCCTCGCTGACGTTGGCCTGCGACGCGGCGGCGAGCGCGTCGGCCCTCCCCTGGGCGACGGCCACCTCGGCGGCGCCCTTCGCTGCCATGCCGAAGGCGAAGGCCGCGCCTCCAGTCGCCATCCCAGCCACCACGTACGCGCCCATACTGGCGGTTAGGAGGCCGAGCTGGAGCCACCACGGGCCGGGCTTGTGCTGGTCGACGATGTCCTTGGCCATCGCCTCGTAGAACGGCGAGAACTTCCAGTTCCGGTTGGCGGCGCCAGGGGCCGTCCTCGAGCCGGTGAGAAGCTGCGCCTGGATCGGCTCGAGGTCCTCGGCCAGCACGTGCAGCAGCGGCCGGGTCTTGGCGATGTTGTCCAGGACGCCCTTGAGGCCGGAGCCGAGCGTGGCCAGGGCGTCCTGCGGCTCCCCGGTCGCCACCGTCTTGCTCTTGGTCGCGTCCTCGTGGCTGCCGCGGACCAGCGGGAACAGGGTCGGGCTGAGCATCACCCGCACCCGGACCAGGGCGTCGAGGTCGTCGTAGGCCTTCTTGACCTCCGCCCAGGTCTTCATCGTGGTGTCGCCGGGCTGCGGTCCGACCGTGGCCGGCCGGTCGGGGTCGAAGGTGACCGGCCCGCCGAGCTGCACCGGCGGTCCGGTGCCGCCGGGCGGGTGCTCGATCGAGCTGTAGCCGACGACAACGGTGCGCAGGTCGGCCATCGCGTCCTGGTCGGCGGCAAGCTTGGTGGCGTCGTCGCGGAGGGTGGCCAGCGCTGAGGTCTGTGCCGCGGTCGGCGGCCCGACGCGCACCTGGCCCTGCTCGTCGAGCCCGAGCCGCTCCATCTCGCGCTTGCAGTAGCGCTCGTTCTCGTCCAGGTAGCTCTTGGCGATGTCCTCGACGTCCAGGTAGAAGACCGGCTGGAGGCCGCGCACCTCGCGGCTCTGGCGCATGTGCCCACCGGCCACCGCGAACGACCGCTGCCACCGGGACGCCTGCTGGGTGGCCACCGACTCGAGGCCTTTGCCGAAGGTGTCCCAGATCGCGGGCAGGCGGGCCTGCTGCGTGAACCCGCCCTTGTCGAGGAGGATGTCGATCAGGGTCATGCGCTCGTCGACCGATGCCGAGCCCAGGTCGCCGGCGTCGAGCGCGGCGACCAGGTCAGGCGCGCCCTTGTCGATCGCCTCCTGGAGCTTGGGAGTGCCCGGGTTCCGCTGCACCGTGATCGGGGCGACCACGCGCTGGAGCGGATGGCCCTGGCTCTGGTCCTCGCCGACACAGTCGCAGCCGGGCTCGCCGCAGCGCTGGAGCGGCACCGCAGCCGGGTTCTGGACGGTCCCGGCGACGGTCCTCGGGGCGGCCGTCTGGACCAGGCGGCTGACCGCCCGGTTGCCGGCGGCGCGCTGGAGGGCCAGCAGCGCCATGGGGCCCGCGCCCGGCCGGCTCATCGCCGCCGTACCGAGGGCTTCGCCGGTGGTGCCGGCCTCACGGCGCCTGCTGTCCTCGCGGACCGCCTCAGCCTGGCTCGGAGCCTCGACCGACTTCATCTCAAACCCGACTCTAGTACCCCGTATGGGTCGCCTGAAGCGCCACACGGGTGCCCGATCGGGCACTCCGGGCTGCCCGAACGGAGCCCGTCAGACCCGGCGGGAGCGAGCTCCAGCCGGAACGCCTCTCACTCTGCGGACGTGGGGGAACGAGCTCCACCCGCATGGATCGGGCCGCTAGCCGCTCAGCTCGCGTTCCAGCGGGGTGCGGAAGCGGGGGGTGACCCGGCTGGCGCCGATCCAGGCCTCGATCCGCGCGGCGGCCGCCTCGACCGCCGCGGCGGCCTCGGCGCCGACGTCCTCGAACAGCCGGAAGACCACCTCCCCGTCCGGACGTTGCGCCCAGCCGCCGACGACCCGGCCGTCCACCCAGATCGTCGGGCCGGCGTTGCCGTTGCGGTCGAACAGGCTGGGCCCGTGCCCGCCCAGGTACCAGTCGCGCCCGGCCCACCCCATCACGGTCGGGTCGAGGGCCGGCAGCAGCGCGACCCAGGGCTCGCCGGAGGGCTCGACCGGCTCCAGGTCCTCGGAGAGCACCACGCCGGCCAGGCCGTCCAGGTCGACCTCGACCGCGCCGAGCTTATCGAGTGCGGTCCGCACCTCGCGGACGGTCCACCCCGTCCACCACTTGAGGTCCGCCACCGTGCCCGGCCCGAAGGCGGTCAGCCATCTGCGCACCAGCTCGACCCGCGCGGTCTCGGTCGGCAGCTCCTCGATGCCGCCGTCGACCCAGGTGTCGACCGGCGACCAGCGGTACTGGGTGCTGATCCAGCTCCCGCGCGGACGGGTTCTCACCACCCGGCCCTCGGCGCCGAGCAGCAGCAGCACGCGCGAGCCGACGCTCTGGGTGCCCTCGTAGGCCTTGCCCCTGGCGAGGCGGATCTGCTCGGCGAGGCGCGGCTCGGCCACGGCCAACTCGGCGGCGGTCGCCTCGCCGAGCTCGGTCAGCGCGCGGACCGCCGCCTCCTCGACCTCGCGGAGCCAGGAAGCGTGGTCGGGACCTCCGATGCCGCACTCCTGCAGGAACCCGAGCGTGACCCGCCGCTGCTGGATCGCCACCTTGCGGCTGCACGCCGCCTGGATCACCGCGGCCAGGTCGACCGGCACCACGAACATGGTCCGCCGCATGCCCAAGATGCGGAGCAGCTTGCGGTCCTCGTAGAGCGCCCGCTCGATCAGCTCCCGCTGGGCGGTCGCCATCCGCTCGGCCGCGGCGAGGTAGACCGAGGCCGCGTCGGTGCCGTGCAGCCCGGCCATCGAGGCGGCCACCTCGACCGGCCCGGAGGCCTTCGCGCCGGGCGCGAGGTGATGGCGTACGGCCAGCCGCGCCCGCCGCTCGTCGACCCCGATCCGCCTCGCCTTGTCGCCCATCGCCCCTCCCGCCTCGCCGTGCCGCCGTGCCGCCGCGCCGCCGCGCCGCCGTGCGGCCGCGCTCTGCCGTGCCGGCGTGCCCTGCTGTGCGCGGTCGCCGCCCCTGGGTCCAATTGGTAGCACACGGCGGCGACGGTCCCGGTCGGCCTTGGGCTCAGCGCTGCGTCTGGTCCTGCGGAACGAGGCCCTGGAGTCCGCCATCGGTGGCGAGCGCGTAGCCGCTGAGCCGCGACCCGGCGGGGGACAGCAGGCGGAGCACCGCGGCGGAGACCTCCTTGTCGGGCGAGCCGGCGGGGTCCGCGGGGCCTGGGTGGACGCAGTTGACACGGATGCCGACCGGCGCGAGCGCTGGGGCCAGCCGGGCGGTGAGCGCGACCACCGCGTCCTTGGAGACGGCGTAGGCGAGCTGGTCAGGTCCACCCGGGGCATGGACGGCACCGAGGTTGACGATCGCCCCGCCGCCGCGGCGCACCATTGCCGGTACCACCGCCTTGCAGGCGAGCAGGCTGCCGGTGAGGTTGACGGCCAGCACGCGGCTCCAGCCGGTGAGCTCCATGCCGAGCAACGCGCTCCGGTGCGACCAGCAGGCGGCGTTGACGAGCACGTCGACGCCGCCGAACGCCGCCTCGGCGGTGGCCACGGCGCGCGTCACGGTCCCCGGATGGGTCACGTCGCCGCGCAGGTAGTCGACGCCGACCGGGGCCGGGTCGGACGGCCGGCGGTCGTCGACCGCGAGCACGCGGAGCCCCTCGGCGACCAGGCGCGCGACCACCGCGCCGCCGATCGTGCCGGCGCCACCGGTCACGATCGCGACCTTCCCGTGCAGCGTCGCCGACGGGCTTGCGTCCAGTTCGACAGCTTCGACATGTGCGAGCATCGCCGAATGCTAACCCGAACATAGCGCGAAGCAAACGAACCTCTCGATCCGATAGCGAACCCCGCAATTGGATTTACCCCGATTGCGCCCGCTATGGAAAATTATTTCCGGCTTCCGGCGTCGGGGTTGTGGCTTCCCGATGCCCGGTCAAGGCTCCCCGGTTCCGAGTTCCGCCGCCGGTTCATTCGCGCCCGAGGCGAATGCTGACGCCAAAGCTCAGCAACGAGTCGTGGAGCACCAGCCGCTCCGGTCTGGCGCCGGTCGGCAGGTCGAACGCCAGGGTCCCCGAGACCCGCTGGCGCGGCGCGAGCTGCGTGAGCAGCCGGGCGCTGCCGAGCGCGATCGAGGCGCGAGGATCGATGCTGTGGCGCTCCCCGGCCGTGTCCCACAGGAACTGGTTGACCGGTGGCGTCCAGGCCTGGTCGGCGAGGTTGCGCACCTGGAGGCGCACGAAGCAGTACTGGCCGCTGGCCACCGCCTCCAGCGGCGGCTGTCCCGCCCTCCGGTGCCCGCAGCTCACCGACAGCACCGTGAACTCGAGCTTCCCGTCGCGTCCCCGGAGCGTCCGCCCGGCGGCGCCGCCCGACCTGGCCGGCGCGGTCGTGGTGGAGGCCTGCGTGCCGCCCTTGGCGGCGGGAGCTCTGGAGGTCGCCCGGGGACCGGAGCCCGACCCCGACGCGGAGCCGTGGTCGCCCGCCTGGTTCAGCGCCGTGAGCAGCAGCAGCGCGACCACGGCCAGCGGAACCAGCACCAGCTTGCGCCGGTACCACGGCCGCCGGGTGACCGGGGCCTGGCCGCCCGGGCCGACCGGGGCCTGGGCGCCCTGGCCGCCCACGGGCCAGCCCCGCGCCGGCGGCGCCGGCCGCGCCGTGGACTGACCCCAGCCGGACGCCGGGACCCGCTCGGTGGGCGAGCCCCAGCCCGGGGCCACGGGTGGGGCCGGGCTCGGGGCGGCCCAGGTGCGCTGGAGGGCCTGGGTCACGGCGCCGTGCGGGTCGCCGGCCGCGTGGTCGCCGAGCAGGCTGAGCAGCAGCTCGCGGGCGGCGGGACGGCGTCCGGGGTCGCGGTCGGTGGCGGCGGTGACCAGGCCGCGGAGGGAGTGGGGCACCGCGCCGAGGTCCGGTGCCCGCGAGGCGGGCCGCCGCGCCACCTCCTCGGCGGGCCCGTCCCCGAACGGCGGGCGGCCGCTCGCGGCGAAGGCGACCAGGCAGCCCCAGGCGAAGACGTCGGCGGCCGGGCTCGGGGGCATCCCGGCGAGCTGCTCGGGCGCCATCCACCCGGGCGTGCCGAGCACCATCCCGGTCATGGTGACCGAGCCGGCGCCGTCGATCGTCCTGGCGATGCCGAAGTCGATCACCTTCGGCCCGAACGGCGAGACCAGCACGTTGGCGGGCTTCAGGTCGCGGTGCACCAGCCCGGCGGCGTGGATCGCGGTCAGCGCCGCCGCCACGCCGACCGCCAGCCCCTCGACGCTGGACGGCGGCAGCGGCCCCTGGGTCGCGACCAGCCGGTCCAGCGGCTCCCCGTCGACGTACTCGGTCGCGAACCAGGGCCGCTCGGCGTCGGGCTCGGCGTCCAGGACCCGGGCGGTGCACGAGGCGGTGACCCGCCCGGCGGCGCCGATCTCGGCGGCGAAGCGGGCCCGGAAGGCAGGGTCGCCCGCCAGCTCCGGCCGGATGACCTTGATCGCGACCGGACGCCGGTCGTCACCGTGCGCCAGATAGACCGTGCCCATGCCGCCCTGGCCGAGCCGTGCGGCGACGCTGAAGCGGCCGAGCGTCTCTGGGTCGCCCGGCTGGAGCGGTGCGGTCGTCGGCAGCGGCACGGTGCTGTTTCCCATGTCGCCGGCATTGCCGTCAACTACCCTGAAGCCAGGATTATGCATGCTTGCCCACGGGAAGACAGGTTCGAAACCGGTTGCTCCGGCTGCCGGGTCCGTCCAGGATAAATGCTGGTCGATCGCTCGAAAGGCGGAGGAGCGGTGTACAGAAGGGGCATCGACAGGGACCGCGATGACAACGGCATCCCCGACTGGCAGGAGGACGAGAACTACATCGACGAAGCCCCTCGGGGCGCGCCGGTCGGCGCCGGCGGCTGCCTGCTCGGCCTGTTGTCGATGATGACCGTGGGGGCGTCACTCACCCGCCTGGCGCGGCTCTACCGGTCGCGCCACTCCCTGAAGAGTCGCAGGTCACCGCAGTAGCGGCAGGTCCGCTCGATGGCGACCCACTCGCGCACCGCCCGCTGCGTGTGGCGCTGGCGTGCGGTGCTGATGCGCTCGCCGCGCGGGTTGAAGGTCTCGGTGTGGACGATGCGCACCTGCCGGAACGGGCGCCGCCGCAGCACCCGCTCGCCCGTCCACTCCAGCGCCCTGTACCGACGACAGTTGCGGCACCAGCGGAGCTGCTCCCGGATCAGCGCACGGATGCCGAAGATCGCGACCCCGATCAGGACGTAGGGCTGCGCGATGTGCGAGGTGAAGCCCGTGCTGGTCGCGTGCGACCCCAGTCGCGTCAACAGCCATCCGAGCAGCACGATGACGCCGCCGATGCCGTAGAGGATCTCCACGAGGTAGCGGTTGACCGGCAAGCCTGACCCCTCCGGCTCCACCCCGCGCACCGGCCGGCCCGACTGGCTCGGCGTGTCGTTGGGCCCGTCGCCGCCTCGCAGGCGCGGACTCTTGTCCATGCCGTCGCCCCCCTCCGATGGGACGCCCCAGCGAAATGCGTCCAGCCGTCATAGTCGTCCGCCGCTCGGCTCAGCACAAATCAATATGCCGGAGCTCAGCTAATTGCTGTAACCAACTCCACGGCATGCGTCGTAGGCCGCTGAATCCAAAATTCGCCGAGCCCCCACCGAAGCCGTCAACAGCTTATTCCAGCAAAAGAAATCCTCTCACGCTGGATCGGCACGGAAGGGGCATTCTCGGAATTCACGGCCGGTCCGATCAGCGCGGCCTTCGCCTGTAGCGGCTTGTGGGCGACTTTGTCGCGCCATCGAGCCGCTCAGACCGGTCGGCCGGTCGACCGGACTCATTCATGCTGGTCCCGCCCGGCTGACCTTCGCGCGGGAGCGCTGGACGGCGCTGTCACACCCTTCTATGTGATCAACTGGTTCGCGGGGAAACGCGCGCATGACTTGTTCATTGACTACGTCCCGGTTTGATCCTAGACTCTTTGTGGTAGGGTGCTCACTTTTCCATAACGTTCATGGCAGACTTCGGGGGAGAACTTCAGATGAGCAATAGGCCCCGACGAAGGACACTCGGTCGGGGACTATTGCGACTTGGGAGCCCCAAAGGCGGGGGGAGCTTTGTGGTCGCTCACGTTATGGAAGCCGACAGCCGGGGACGCCGGCGGCCCGGGACCGGCCGTGGCGTCAGCCTGCCGCTCTGACCGATGTCAGCGGCAGGGAATGAGCTGATGCCGTGAACGGCGATCGCCCCGGCCAGACCGCGGCGCGCTCACCGCCGCGCGCTCGACGGCGGCCATGACCAGGACAGTAACGACGGCTTCTGCTCTCGCGGAAAGGAAGTGCGCCGATGAGGATCGGCTTCTCGCTCCTCTTCCTGCTGACGATCGTCATCTTGACGATGCTCCGGTTCCGCCACAAGGGCGACGGCCTGACGATCGTCGAGTTCCTGCTCTGTGGCGCCTGGGGCTTCCTCCTGGCCCAGTCGACCTTCGCCCCGACGGTCCGAAACTTCATCTCCGCCTTCGCGCAGGCGATCAGCCGCTAGCGCGGGCGCCGATCATGCCCGGGCACGACCAACCAACCCGGTCTCCACGACTCGACCCATCGATGACCTGGACGACCAGCTGGAGCGATCCGGCGGCCGGACCGTCGCCAGATCAGCTCCCGTCCGTGCGCCGCACCTCGGGGCGCCAAGCGCTTGCGCCAGCGCCGGTGCGAGCGCGGCGCCAACCCACCGCGAGCGGCCGTCGCCGCCGTGCCAGGTCGCGCCGCCGCCGTCCCGTCCGCCACATCGTCCTGCTGCCGTTCCGCAGGCTGCTCGTCGCTTACGTCCGCGCGCTGCTGCGCGCCCTGCTTCCCTGGCTGCTGCCGCTGGCCCTGCTCGCGGCCCTTCCACGCATCCTTTCTCTGCTCGGCGGTCACTGACCCGGTTCCCGGGCTGCCGGCTGCTTCCCCAGGAGAAACCCTGATGCCCCTGTTGCCAGGCTGGCGACTCCCTCGAACCGGGCGTCGTCGCGGGACCGTGCGCACCATGGTCACCTCGTACCTGCCCATGCCGGCCAGGCGCGCCGGCGGCTCGGCCATGGTCGCGTCGTCCGCGCTCACCAGGCTCGGGCTCTGGCTGGCGATCGGCCTGCTGGTCGCGCTGTTCGCGGTGGCGACCAACCCGGCCAAGGTCGCCGTGATCGCCATCCCGGCCGCGGTGGTCGCGCTGCTCTGGGCCCAGCTGTCGTCGCCGCTGCGCGTGGTGATCGTCGCCGGGCTGGCCTGGCTGTCGGTCGTCGAGCTGGGCATGGCGCTCGGCCTGGGCCTGGACGCGCTGGTGATCGCCTGGTGGTGGCTGCCGCGCAGGATCGGCGACCGGGACGCGGTGGCGCCCGCCGTCGAGGACTCGGGGGAGGAGGAGTCCGACCTCGCCGGCATGGTCGGGCCGACGCCCGGCGGCCCCAAACCCTACGACTTCCCGTTCACCGGCCACGTGCCCGCCAGCCTGCGGCGCTTTGCCGAGGAGCGGCACCTGCGCGAGGACGAGGTCACCATGCTGGCGAGCATCCGCTTCGCCGGGGAGCCGCCGCGCACTGTGGCCCGCTGGCAACACATCTACAACGCGATCCGCGCCAGCCGCTGGCTCGACAAGGAAGGGGTCTAGCGGCGCCTGACGCCGCGGACGCAGGCCCACGGGCAACGCGGCGGCTTGCCGCAACCCCCAGCGGCTAGCCGCGCAGCTCCAGCAGCGGCACCAGTTGCTCGGCGCTGGTCAGCGACCCGTGATGGCCGGTGAGCTGCGCCTGGGTCGGGTCGACCTCGCGCTGCACCACGCCGACCGGGCCGAACGCCGCCGCCACCACGTCGCCGATCCTGGGCCGCACGTTGTCCGACAGCCGCGGGCCGAACCAGCCGTCCTCGATCGCCT
>JBEDUQ010000287.1:0-5173 GCA_040414855.1 Actinomycetota bacterium | reverse complement strand
AGTCGGCGAGGTCGATCGACTCGCTGCCGCGGGTGCTCGCCTCCTCGAACGAGGCCCGCTGCTGCTCGCTGAGGTCGCTCCGCAGGGTGCAGTCGACCAGCAGCTTGGAGCTGGGGTACTCGCGGTGGAAGCTGGACGGGTCGTAGCTCGCGCCCTTGACGCCGGGCAGGACCAGCAGCCGCTGCTCGCCGCTCATCGGGTCGACCGCCTGGAAGCGGCGGGCGAGCGCGCCGATCACCGCGGTGTCGTCGTAGATGTCGACGTCGTCGTCGACGGCCACGACCAGCTTGATCTGCGGCACGGCGCCGACCGCGGCGAGCATGGCGTTGCGCTGCTCGCCGCGCTCCCCGCCCTCGATGGTGGGGACCTTTCGCACCGCCAGGTAGCAGTGGAACCCGTAGCCGCTGGCGGGCACGTGTACGCCGGTGACGCACGAGCTCGCCTGCCCGACCGCCCGCCAGATGGCCACCTCGTGGCAGATCGCGGCCATGTTGGTCGCGTCGGGGTGGCCAGAGAAGGCGAGCTGGAGGATCGGGTCGCGGCGGTGGGTGATCGCCTGGACCTCCACCAGCGGCCCGCGCTTCTGGCGGCTGTAGGAGCGCGACATGTCAGCGAAGGGCGCCTCGGCGTAGCGCTCCCCCGGCCGGATCCTCGCCTCGATCACCAGCTCCGCGGCGGCGGGGACCTCGACGTCCACGGTCCGCGCCTTGACCAGCTCCATCGGCTCGCCGGCGAGCGCGCCGGCCAGCGCGGTCTCGTCGACCCCGGCCGGCGCCTTGTAGCTGGCCGCGAGCGCCAGCAGCGGGCTGACCCCGGGAAGGATGGCGACGTCGAGCGGCCTGCCCTTGGCCTCCTGCCTGCCGAAGATGTCGGCGATGTTGGAGATGGAGGTCAGCGAGGGCACCAGCTCTCTGGGGCCCTTTTGCATGTAGCGGTAGACGCCGACGTTGCGCGCCCCGGTCTCGGGGTCCTTGCAGATGGTGACGCCGAGCGAGAGGTAGGGGCCGGCGTCGCGCTCGTGGTGGGTCGGGATCGGCAGCGCGTCCAGGGTGGCGTCGTCGCCCTCGAGCACCCGCTCGTGCACCGGCCCGTCGGCGACCAGCACCGGGTCGATCGGGCGGTCGAGCCGGTGGACGATCTCGCCGGTCAGGCGGTCCGGCGAGGTGTCCAGCATGGTGGCCACCGCCTGCCTGCTGGCGAACAGGTTGCCCGCCACCGACCAGCCGGGGAAGCCCTTGACCGACCGGAACACCACCGCCGGGAAGCGGTGCTCCAGCTCCAGCCGGTCGAGGACCGCGGTGACCTCCCAGGAGCGGTCGACCTCGCGGTCGACGGTCAGCAGGCCGCCGGCCGCCTCCAGCCGCCGCAGCGCGTCGCGGAGGTCGCGCACGGGATAGAGCGGCATGGTCGCTGGCCCCTCCTATCGCTCGGGGCGCTCGGGGCGCTGCTCGGTCAGCGGGCCGTACAGCTCCGGCCGGCGGTCCCGGTACATCGTCTGCCTGGTGCGGGCGGCGACCACGGTCGCCAGGTCGAGGTCGGCGGCGACCACCTGGTCCGGCTCGGCCTCGCCGGCCACGCCGAGCAGGTCGCCGCGTGGGCCGACCACGCACGACAGACCGTAGTAGCGCGCCTTGCGCCCGTCGACCTCCTCGACGCCGGCGCGGTTGGTGGCGACCACGTAGACCAGGTTCTGCGCCGCGCAGGTGCGCATCGACGGCACGAACAGGTCGGAGACGTCGCCGAGCGACGCGTTGGGCACGCAAACGACCTCGGCGCCCTGGAGCGCCAGCACCCGCCACGCCTCGGGGAACCAGCGGTCGTAGCAGATCAGCACGCCGAGCCTGCCGGCGCCGGTGTCGAACACCGGGTAGCCGTCGCCCTGCTTGAAGTAGAACTTCTCGTCGTTGACCTGGTCGTCCCAGCGGAACGCGGAGATCGCGTTCTTGCGGTAGGTCGTCACCGTGCGCCCGGAGGGCAGCAGGCCACTGCACAGCTCGCCGTCGAGGTCGATCACCGCGACGCTGTTGTAGTGCTCGCCGGGGACGCCGCCCTGCTCGAAGAAGGGCGCGACCACCACCGCGCCGAGCTCCCGGGCGAGCGCACGCAGGCCGCCGATCACCGGCCCGTCGAGCGGCTCGGCCCAGGCGAAGAACCTCGGGTCGCTGAGGCCCACGCACCAGAACGGGTTGGCGAACAGCTCAGGCAGGACCACCAGGTCGGGCCGCGGGTCCTGGGTACCGACCAGGCGGCGGACGCGCTCGATCCCGGCGGCGACGTCCGGCTCGGCCGGGCCGGTCTGGACCGCGAGCGCCCGCACCGTCCGCTCGGCGATCAGATCCTCCAGCCAGCGTCCACCACGATGTCCTGCCCGGTGATGTTCCTGGCGCCCTCGGACACCAGGAAGCTGACCGCGTTGGCGATGTCGTCCTCGTCGACGAAGCGTCCGAGGGCGGTCTGGCCGGCGAAGTCCGCGTAGACCTCTTCCGTGGTGATGCCCAGCTTGCGGGCCTTCTCCTGCATGATCCTGTCCATCCGGTCGCCGTGGGTGACGTTCGGGCAGACGGTGTTGACGGTGATTCCGTGCGGGCCCAGCTCCAGGGCCAGCGTGCGGGTCATCCCCCTGACCGCCCACTTGGATGAAGAGTAGCCGACCCGGTTCCGGTAGCCACGCAGCCCGGAGGTCCCGGCCAGGTTGACGATCCTGCCACCGCCCTGGCGGATCATGTGCGGGATGGACGCCTTGCACGGCAGGAAGGTCCCGAGCACGTTCAGCTCGAGGATCTCACGGAAGGCCTCGACCGGGACGTCCTGCGCGGGCGTCTCGATCGGACCGGTGCCGCCGGCGGTGTTGACCAGGATGTCGATGCGGCCGAAGTGGTCGACGGTGGCCTGGATGGTCGCCTGGACCGCCGCCTCGTCGAGCACGTTGCAGGCGCTCACCAGGCTCTCGCGGTCGCTGTGGGCGGCATCGAGACTGGCGGCGTGGGAGCGCAGCGCCTCGCCGTCGCGGCCGACGAGCATGAGGTGCGCTCCCTGCTGGGCCAACGCCTCGGTGATGCGGCCGCCGAGGCCCTTGGCGGCGCCGGTGACCACCGCCACCTGGCCGAGCAGTGGACGATCAGCGCTCCTCACGTCCAGTTGACTCGTCTGACCTGACATGTCAGCCGCTCCTTCTGCTCGGACTCCGCCTGGCTGGATGTGTACCTTACCCGCGATGATTACCAGCCGAAAGCAACTTTCGCGGCGTGAAAAGCACACCGCGGCCCGGCGACCCACCGGTGGCTACATCGCGGCCAGGATCCGCTTCGCGCGCGATGCGGTCTCCGCGACCGCCCGGTCGGTGTCGAGCGTCTGGAAACGGCGGTCGCGCAGCACCACCCGGCCGTCGACCACCACGTCGCGGACGTCCTTGCCGACCGCGCCGAACAGCAGCACCTGGGCGACGTTGCGGTGCGGCCCGGCGGTCAGCACCGGCGCCGCCGATGGCGACGTAAGGTCAACCACGATCACGTCGGCGCGCATTCCGGGCCGGAGCCGGCCGATCTCGTCCTCGAGGCCGAGCGCGGCCGCTCCCCCGCCGGTCGCCAGACCGAGCGCGGCGTCGGCGCCGAGCGCGAGCGGGTCGCGCCCGACCGCCCTGGCGAGGAACGCGGCCAGCCGCGCCTCCTCGAAGACGTCGCAGGAGAAGGTCGAGTCCGGCCCGTCGGTGCCGAGACCGACCACCACGCCCGCGTCCAGGAGCTTGCGCAGCGGCGCGACGCCGTTGCCGTAGCGGGAGTTGCTCTTCGGATTGTGCGACACCGAGGTGCCGGAGGCGGCGAAGGCGGCGATGTCGTCGTCGCTGAGCCAGACGCAATGGGCCAGGCTGGTCCCCTGGCGCAGCAGCCCGGCGTCGGCGAGGCGTGAGGCGTCGCCGGGCTCGTACTCGGCGAAATGGGTGTGGACGCCGGCGCCGAGGCGCTCGGCCGCGTCGGCGACCACCCGCATGGTCGACGGCTCCATCACTTCGGGCACCTCGAAGCCGAGCCAGGTGCGCACGCGGCCGTCGCCGCCGGCGGTCCGCTCGGCCTCGATGCGGGCGATCGTGGCCTCGATGTCGGGGAGGCTGGCGACGTGCGGGATCATCCGGGCGCGGATGCCGCTGTCGCGCGCGGCGGCGAGCTCGCTGTCCTCCACCACCGTGATGCTGGTCATCACCTGCACCGTGGTGATGCCGTTGCGCAGCATCTCCAGGAAGGTGTTGGCGGCGCCCCAGTAGGCGTCCTCGCTGGTCATCTTCTCGGAGAAGCGGTGGACGAAGCTGTGGTGCCAGTCCATCATCGCCAGCCCGTCGCCGAGCCCCCGGAACGGCCGGCAGTGCGCGTGGCAGCTGATCAGCCCGGGCATGACCACGCAGCCGGAGGCGTCGATCCGGGTCGCGTCCCCTGCCGGCGGGCCGTCCCCGGCGGGTTCGCCGTCCCCTGTGGGCGCGTCGTCGCCGGCACCGCCGCGGCCGTCGCCGACGGCGGCGATGCGGCCGTCGCGGATCACCACCGTGCCGCCTTCGATCAGCGTGCCCTCGCCGGGGTCGGGCAGCACCAGCCCGTTCTCGATGACGATCGTGTCCGTCCCGCCAGCCCGCGCGGTCTCCATCGACGCCTCCCTGTGGTGGTCCGTGGTTCGCCTCGTGTCAGCGATGGTGGGGTCCCGGCCCGTGCCGCCCCGCGTGCCGTCCGGCGTGTGGTCCCGCCCGTCCGAGCCGGAACGCCAGCTCGGCGAGGCTCTCGAAGCTGTCGCCGGCGACCAGCTCGTCGATCCAGGGCAGCGCGGCGCGCATGCCGCGCGAGACCGGCTCGAAGTCCGGGTCGCCCATCAGCGGGTTGACCCAGACGAGCCGGTGGGTGAGCCGCCACAGGCGCGCGACCTGCTCGCGGAGCAGGGCGGGGTCGCCGCGCTCCAGCCCGTCGGAGCAGACCAGCAGGATCGACTGGCGCACGAAGCCGCGCAGGCCCCAGCTCCGGGTGAACTCGCGCATCGACTCGCCGATGCGGGTGCCGCCATCCCAGTCGACCACCGCCGCGGCCGCCCGCTCCAGCGCGGTGTCGGGGTCGCGGCAGCGGAGCGCCTCGGTAACCCTCGTGAGCCGGGTGCCGAAGCAGAACGCCTCGACCGGCGCGCCGGCGGCCGAAAGCCC
>JBEDUQ010000286.1:0-6542 GCA_040414855.1 Actinomycetota bacterium | reverse complement strand
CACCGGCGGTCGGAGGCGTCGTCCGAGCGCGGGTCGTAGCATGCTTTCCACGACAAGCGGGAGGACTCGAAATGACGCAGTTGTGGAAGGCCGAGACCGAGAAGGCGATCAGGAACTTCCCGATCTCAGGGGAACGCGTGCCGATCCAGGTGATCCACATGCTGGCACGGCTCAAGGCCGCGGCGGCCAGGGTCAACGCCGGGCTGGGCGGGCTCGACGCCGACCGGCCGGCCCGCATCGCCGCCGCCGGCGGGGCGGTCGCCGCGGGCAGCCACGACGACCAGTTCCCGATCGACGTCTTCCAGACCGGCTCTGGCACCTCGACCAACATGAACGTCAACGAGGTGCTCGCGACCCTCGCCGGCGAGGACGTCCACCCCAACGATCACGTCAACATGGGCCAGTCCTCCAACGACTTGTTCCCGAGCGCGGTCCACGTCGCGGTCCTCGACGCGGCCCAGAACCAGCTGCTGCCGGCGCTGGAGACGCTGGAGCGCTCGCTCGCCGCCAAGGCCGATGAGTTCGCGGACGTGGTCAAGCCGGGCAGGACCCACCTGATGGACGCCGTGCCGGTGTCACTCGGGCAGGAGTTCGCCGGCTACGCCGCCCAGATCCGGCAGGGCGTCGAGCGCGTCCGCGCCACCCTCCCGCGGGTCGGCGAGCTGCCGCTCGGCGGGTCGGCCGTCGGGACCGGGCTCAACAGCCACCCCGAGTTCGCGAGCGGGGTCCGCGAACGGGTGGCCGCCGAGACCGGGCTCCGGCTGTCCCCGCCGGCGCATCCGTTCGAGGCCCAAGGAGCCATGGACTCGCTGGTCGAGATCAGCGGGGCGCTCAAGACGGTCGCGGCGAGCTGCTTCAAGATCGCCAACGACATCCGCTGGATGGGCTCTGGTCCGCGCGCCGGGCTCGGCGAGATCAACCTGCCCGAGCTCCAGAAGGGCTCGTCGATCATGCCGGGCAAGGTCAACCCGGTCATGTGCGAGGTCCTCACCCAGGTCTCGGCGCAGGTGATCGGCAACGACGCGGCGATCACCATCGGCGGGTTGTCCGGCAACTTCGAGCTGAACGTCTACATCCCGCTGATCGCCCGCAACCTGATGCAGTCGATCGACTACCTGGCCGCCGCGACGCGCGAGTTCGCCGCCAAGTGCGTCGACGGGATCACCGCCAACGCCGACCGCGCCAGGGAGCTCGCCGAGTCGACCCTGGTCCTGGTGACCGCGCTGAACCCGGTCGTGGGCTACGACCAGGCTGCGGCGATCTCCAAGGAGGCCGCCGCGAGCGGTCGCTCGCTGCGGGAGGTCGCCCTGGAGCACGGGGTCGCGGCCGACGTGCTCGACAAGGCGCTCGACCTCCGCGCCATGGCGCACGGCAACGGCTTCGCCGACGACGGTCCCCGCCGCAAGGGGTAGGTGCCCCGGCGAGCACCGGGAACAGCGGTCGGGCTTGCGCACGCCCTGGTTCGGAACCGGGGGCGGATCAGGGGGGCTTCATGGCGCGCATTGGCCGACGGCGACGGGAGTGCGGTTGTCCCCGGCCTGGCTGAGGACGGCCTGGAGCTCGGCGTTGGTGAGCGCGTAGCCCTCGTTGGGGTCGACCGTCGAGGCAGCGAACACCACGCCGATCGGGCGGCCCGAGCGGTCGACCACCGGACCGCCGCTGTCGCCCTTGCGGACGGTCGCGCGCAGCACGTAGATCTCTCGCCTGACCAGCGAGGACGAGTAGATGTCGCGGCCGACCGCCTGGATCCGGGCGACCACGCGGGCGCCGACGACCGTCTCTCGGCCGCCACCCGGGTAGCCGATCACCGCTCCGGTCGTCCCGGTACGGACCGCCCCGGTGAGCCGCAGCGGTGTGAGCGTGACGCCGGGGACGTCGAGCAGCGCGAGGTCGCGCTTGGGGTCGAACCACACGACCGTGGCCGCGGCGCGGGCGCCGCCGGTGGTGATCACCCGGTGCCTGCCGGTGCCGGCGACCACGTGGGCGTTGGTCACCACGAGGTGCTGGCTGACAGGGAAGCCGCTGCCGAACAGGAGGCCGCCGCAGCCCTGGCTCTCGATCTGGACGGTCGCGGCGGCGGCACGGCGGACGCCGTCGGTGGCCACGGCGTCGGGCGGCGCCCCGACGGCGGACGGCGGCCGCAGGTTGGCGAAGGCGTCCGGGAACGGGGAGCGGGCGAGCAGACCGCGGATCTGGGAGAGCGCGGCGGGCGGGCGGGGCGCGATCCGGTCGATGGTGCGCAGCACGCTGGAGTCGGTCAGCGCCCTGGCCAGCGGCGAGAAGGGCACGCTGCCCAGGGTCAGGGCGACGAACCAGAGGGCGATGGCGGTCACGCCCACGGCAACCACCGCGCCGCCGACCGCGTCGAGGTTGCCGCCGATGCGGCCGGTGATGACCGACCGGAGCTGGACCCCGAGCCGGGTGGCGAGGTTGTGGAAGAGAACCGCGACGACGAAGAACACCACGATGCCGACCAGCAGGCGGCGCAGCGAGTCCTCGCCGGAGATGAACAGCCCGACCCGGGCCGCGGCCCATGCGCCCACGGCAAGCCCGAGCAGGAGCCCGGCGTAGCCCAGCACCACCACCGCGAACCCGCGCCGCCAGCCGCTCACCGCGGTGAACACCAGGATGAGCAGCAGGAGGAGATCGATCGCGTGGAGGTTGGAAAGCATCCGGGGTCCAGTACCCATCGGTCGGGGAACATGCACTTTCACCCTAACCGAGGCTGGCGCGGAAGGTGCCGGTGCGGGCCATTTTGTGGATAACCGTTCGGCCTCGCCGTGGTGTCGCCGCGGGCTCATCATGCTGGGGAGGGCTAATCCGGCGAGCCCATGCTGCCGATCCAGCGTTCGAGGCACATCCAGACAGGCGGCCGATCACATGCCCGGTCGTGCTGGGGGGCTCGATGGCGATGGACCAACAGCAGGACTGTCCGGCAGCCCCGCTCTCGCTGGCGGCGGCACGCGCGATGTTCCGGGCGCCTCAGGCGTCGAACGTGTGCTGGGCCGACGTGGAGCTTCCAGATGGCAGCGTGCGCGCATGCGGCCGTCCGGAGGCGACCAGCCTCGGCCTCTGCCCAGAGCACCGCCTGGAGCTGTTCGGGCTGGACACCCTGCCGCCGGCCCAGTCGGCGGAGGCGGGGACCTAGGCGCCGCACCCGGTCCCCGTCCGCCGCGACGCAACCGCCCACCACTCGACGCGTGGCTCCGCCCGGCAGGTCTCGCCCACGTCCGGCCGAGCCGACGCCCGCCCGAGCCCACGGCGGGCCGAGCCGACACCCGGCCCGAGCTACGCCACCCAACGCCCAGGTCAATCCAAGACGAATCGGGCGGGGCGGGCTCGAGCGGGGAACAGACGGGCGGTGTCGGCCGGTTATACCCTCAGCAGGGCCGAATGCATTTTCATGTGATGTGAGGAGTGAACGCATGGCGACCGAGAAGGCGATTTTCGCAGCCGGCTGCTTCTGGGGGGTCGAGGCCGCGTTCCGCGAGGTCGACGGCGTGGTCGAGGCTGTCTCCGGCTACACGGGCGGCACCAAGGAGCACCCGACCTATAGCGAGGTCTGCGGCGACCGCACCGGGCACGCCGAGGCGGTCGAGGTCGAGTTCGACCCGGCCAAGGTCTCCTACAACCGCCTGCTCGACATCTTCTGGCAGATCCACGACCCCACGCAGGTCAACCGTCAGGGCCCGGACGTCGGCAGCCAGTACCGCTCGGGCATCTTCTACCTCACCCCGGAGCAGGAGACGGCCGCCAAGGAGTCGAGGGAGCGGGCGCAGGACAAGCTCTCGCGTCCGATCGCGACCGAGATCACCCAGGCGACGACCTTCTGGGCGGCCGAGGACTACCACCAGCGGTACTTCGAGAAGCACGGCTTCGTCGGCTGCCACGTGCCCACCTTCGAGTAGACGGGCGGCCGATGACGCGGTTGCTGTTCTCCTGCACGCACGGCAGCGACGACCCTGAGCGGGCGATCGTCCCGTTCATCGCCGCCAACGTCGCGCTCGCGTCCGGCCAGGAGGCGATCGTGGTGCTCACGATCGAAGGCGCCTGGCTCTGCAAGCGCGGCTACGCGGACTCGATCCGGCTGGAGGGATACCCGAAGCTCGCCGAGCTGATGATGAACTTCGCCGACTCGGGCGGTGAGATCTGGGGATGCAGCGCCTGCACCACGCCGCGCGGCATCACCGAGGACGATCTGATCCTCGGCGCCCAGATCGTCGGTGCGGCCACGATTGTGGACGCGATCGCGCAGGGCGCGACGCCGGTGTCGCTCGGGTAGTCACCCGCGAGCCCGAATCGTCCGGCGGGTGGTCATCCGGCGAGCTCGAACCGACCCGGTCCGGGCGAGGCGCCGTCGGCGCTGCACCTTCACGCAGTCAGCGCTGCGCCTGGAGGTGGCCGCGCAGGTCGAGGTCGGCCGCCGGCACGATCGCGCCGCAGCGCACGCAGGTCGACAGCGTGTGGACCCGGCCGCCGCAGCCGGAGTGCAGGGCGGTCGCCGAGGCCGGCGTCGCGTAGTGACGAAGACCCCAGGCCGCGAGACTGGCAAGCACCGGTGCCAGCTCGCGGCCTTTTGGCGTCAGGCGGTAGGCGCGGTCGGCGTCCCGCTCGGCGATGCGCTCGACCTCGAGCAGCCGCAACCTGTCGGCGAGCAGGTTCGACGGGATCCCGGGCAGTGCGCGCTCCAGCTCGCCGTAGCGCGCGCCGCCGAGCAGCAGCTCGCGGACCACCAGCAGGGTCCAGCGGTCGCCGATCATCTCGAGCGCCCTGGCCACCGGGCCGGGCACCTCGTAGCGCTTGGGCATCTCCGCACCGTATCACCAGCCAGCGGGAACCTGGACGAAACGGAGCGACGGCCGGCGGAGCACCGGACGCCACGCCGGACCTGGCGCAGATTTCACTTGACTTTTTCAAGTTGAGTGTCGAACCTCCTGCTATGCCAACGACCAGGGTCACCCCGTCCACGCCCATCGACGAGCTGTTCCCGCTCGCCCAGCGCATCCGCCGGGAGCGCTACGGAACCCGAGTCACCTACTCGCCCAAGGTCTTCATCCCGCTGACCATGCTGTGCAGTGACCACTGCGGGTACTGCACCTTCGCCAAGCCCCCGGCCAAGCTCGCCGCCGCCTATCTCGACCCGGAGCAGGTGCTCGAGATCGCGCGGGCGGGCGCGGCCGCCGGCTGCCACGAGGCCCTGTTCACCCTCGGCGAGCGCCCGGAGGAGCGCTACCCGGCCGCGCGCGAGTGGCTCGACGCCCGCGGGCACGCCTCGACCGTCGACTATCTCGCGGAGGCCGCCAGGCTGGTGGTGGAGGAGACCGGGCTGCTGCCGCATGCCAACGCCGGTGCGCTCAGCCACGACGAGCTGGCCAGCCTGCGTCGGGTGGCGGCGAGCCAGGGGATGATGATCGAGTCGCTGTCCGAGCGGCTGCTGGAACGGGGCGGCCCGCACTTCCACTGCGACACCAAGCTGCCGGCGCGGCGGCTGGCGACCCTGGAGGCCGCCGGCGAGCTGGCCATCCCGTTCACCACCGGGATCCTGATCGGGATCGGCGAGACCCGCGCCGAGCGGCTGGACGCGCTGGAGGCGATCGCGGCGGCGCACGCGCGCCATGGTCACGTCCAAGAGGTGATCGTCCAGAACTTCCAGCCCAAGCCGGGCACGGCGATGGCCGTGGTCGAGCCGCCGACGCTGGACGAGTACCTCTGGACGATCGCCGCCGCGAGGGTCCTGCTCGACCCTGACATCCACCTCCAGGCACCGCCCAACCTCACCGGCGAGTTCGGCGCGCTGCTCGAAGCGGGTATCGACGACTGGGGCGGGGTCAGCCCGGTCACCGCCGACCACGTCAACCCGGAGCGGCCGTGGCCGCGGCTCGACCGCCTCCGCGAGGTGACCGAGGCGGCCGGCCTGACGCTCGCGCCGAGACTGACCATCTATCCGGAGTTCGCCGCCGACGCCGAGCGCTGGCTCGACCCGGCGATGCGCTTCCCGGTGCTCGACCGGTCAGACGGCGAGGGCCTCGGCCGCGACAGCCGCTGGTTCGCCGGCGACCTGGAGCCGCCGCCGTCGCTGATCCCGGTCGCAGGACCGGAAGGGCCCACGCGGGCCACGTCCACCGCCGGCGGGCCGGTCGGCGAGGTGCTTGCCGGGGTCCTGGCAGGGCAGGAGCCGGGCGAGGACGAGCTGGTCACGCTGTTCTCGGCCAGAGGCCCGGAGGTCCTGGCGGTCGCGGAGGTCGCCGACGAGCTGCGCAGGCGCGCCTCGGGCGAGGTGGTGACCTTTGTCCGCAACCGCAACATCAACTACACCAACGTGTGCACCTTCCGGTGCAAGTTCTGCGCCTTCTCGAAGGGTCCGCTGAGTCTGAACCTGCGCGGGGCGCCCTACCTGCTGGGACTCGACGAGGTTGCCGAGCGGGTGGTCGAGGCCCGCGACCGCGGCGCCACCGAGGTGACCCTCCAGGGCGGCATCCACCCGAGCTTCGACGGGGACTACTACATCCACGTCGCGCGGGCTGTAAAGGCGGCCGTGCCCG
>JBEDUQ010000285.1:0-16242 GCA_040414855.1 Actinomycetota bacterium | reverse complement strand
AGGAACAGCACCCTCGGCGAATGCAGCAGGCCGCGCGAGATCTCCAGCCGCCGCTTCATCCCGCCCGAGAAGGTGCGGACCTGGCTGCCGCGCCGCTCGGACAGCCCGACCAGGTCGAGCACCTGGTCGATCCGCGCCCCGACCACGTCCCTCGGCACGCCGTACAGCTCGGCGTGGAAGCGCAGGTTCTCCTCGGCGGTGAGGTAGTCGTCCAGGGTGGTGTCCTGGAACACCAGCCCGATCCGCCGCCGCACCTCGGCCCGCCTGGCGACCACGTCGAAGCCGCCGACCCTGGCGCGGCCGGAGGTCGGCACCAGCAGGGTGCAGAGCATCGAGATGGTGGTCGACTTGCCGGCGCCGTTGGGGCCGAGGAAGCCGAAGGTCTCGCCGGGCGGGACCGAGAAGCTGACCCCGCGGACCGCCTCGACCTCGTCGAAGCGCTTGACCAGGTCGACGGCTTCGATCGCCGGCCCGCCGTCGGAGGCGGGCCCGCCGGTCGGGAGCCGGGCCGAGGTCGCGTCGGTGACCACGTCAGACCCCGTTCGAGACCGGGAGGAGCGCGTCGAGCTCGTCCTTCAGCTCCTGGTAGCGGCGCCGCTTGGCGTCCAGCGCGCCCTTGAAGTCGCCGAGCCGGCCGATCTTGGCGTCGACCCTCGCGCGCAGGCGGGCATTGTGCTCGAGCGCCTCGGTGAGGATCTCGGCGCGCCGCTCGGGCGGCCTGCCCGAGCGCCACTCGGCGCGCAGGCTCGCCAGCCGGTCCTCGATCCGGACCACCTCGAGGATCTCCTCCAGGTTGAAGCCCATCAGCTCCTGGAGCTCGCGGATGTGCTCGAGGCGGTCGATGTCGTCCTCGGTGTAGCGGCGCGCGCCGCCGGGGGTCCGCCCCGACGGGGTCAGCAGCCCGAGCTCCTCGTAGTAGCGCAGGGTCCGGCTCGAGACGCCGACTCTCGCCGCCGCCTGGCCGATCCGCAGCGCGCCGGCGCCGTTCACGCCGACACCGATTCCTCTGGCTCGGACACGATCCGCTGCTCCTCGACCTCGGTGTGCACGTAGCGACCGCCCCGCAGCCAGGAGGCGACCGCGGCGACCACGCACAGCAACGCGGCCGTCGTAAACACGATACGCAGCCCGTGCGCGAAAGGTCCCGAGATCAGGCTGGGGAAGTAGCTCTGCCCGGTCAGGAACGCGGCCCGCCCCGGCGGCAGGCCGCCGAGGACCTTGGGCCCGAGCAGGGTCTGGATCGGGTTGAAGCCGAGGAATGCCGCGAACAGGCTGCCGACCGGCGGCAGGTGGGCGACCTGGCCGGCGACCCCGGCGGGCACGCCGTTGGCGGTCAGGCCCCTGAGCAGCGTGGCCGGGAGCGAGCTGGCGAGCCCCGCGATCATCAGCGAGAAGAACAGCCCGATCGACAGCACGAAGCCCGAGTTCTGGAAGGTCGCGCGCATGCCCGATGCCACCCCGCGCTGCGCCGCCGGCACCGAATTCATGATCCCGGCGGTGTTCGGCGCCGTGAACAGACCCGAGCCGATGCCGTTGACCAGCAGCAACGCCGCGAATACCGGGTAGGAGAAGTTGGCGGGCAGCAGCTCGAGCAGGCCGAAGGAGGCCGCGGCCAGCAGCATCCCGCCGGTCGCGAACGGCCTCGCGCCGAAGCGGTCCGACAGCCAGCCCGACACCGGCCCGGCGACCAGGAACCCGAAGGTCAGCGGCAGCAGGTAGATCCCGGCCCACAGCGGCGTCCGGTCGAAGCTGTAGCCGTGCAGCGGCAGCCATATCCCCTGGAGCCAGATAATCAGCATGAACTGGAGGCCGCCCCTGGCGATCGACGACAGCAGGCCGGCCATGTTGCCGGCGGTGAACGCCCGGATCCGGAACAGGTCGAGGTGGAACATCGGCCGGGCGACCCTGCGCTCGATAGCGACGAAGGCGGCGAGGATCGCCGCCCCGCCGAGCATCAGCGTCAGCACCAGCGGGCTGGTCCAGCCCATGGTGTGGCCGCCGTACGGCTGGATGCCGTAGGTGATCCCGATCAGCACCATGATCAGCCCGGCCGCGAAGGTCAGGTTGCCCCACCAGTCGACCGTGGTGGCCGTGCGCCGGCCGGTCTCGCGCAGCTTGAGGTATGCCCAGACGGTGCTGACCACCCCGATCGGCACGTTCACCCAGAAGATCAGGCGCCAGTCGACCTCGGCGAGCACCCCGCCCAGGATCAGGCCGATGAAGCTCCCCGCGATCGCCGCGACCTGGTTGATGCCCATGGCCATACCGCGCTGGCCCGGGGGGAAGGCGTCGGTGAGGATCGCGGTCGAGTTCGCCATCACCAGCGCGCCGCCGACGCCCTGCACGATCCGCAGCCCGATCAGGGTCAGCGCCCCCGACGACCCCTGCACCGGCACGACCGCGAGCAGGATCGACGAGACCGTGAACACCAGCAGGCCGAGGTTGTACATCTTCACCCGGCCGAGCATGTCGCCGAGCCGTCCGAAGGTCACCACCAGCACCGACGTGGCCACCAGGTAGCCCATCAGCATCCAGAGCAGATAGCCGATGTTGCCCGGCCGCAGCGGCTCGAGCCCGATCCCACGGAAGATCGCGGGCAGGGAGATGATCACGATCGACGAGTTGATCGTGGCCATCAGGATCCCGAAGGTCGTGTTCGTCAGGGCGGTCCACCGATAGCCGTCCCCACCGGTCGAACCGCCGGTCTGGCCCCGGTCTCTGGGCATGGCCACGCGCATATGCGGAATCTCCAGATTCGTGAGCGGTCGGTAAGGGCAGGGGCGCCGCGCCCTCCCGAGAAAACTAACGTTCACGTTAACATCGGTTCCTGTCGCCGCGCACCGGAGCAACGAAAGCATTGCGACGGACGCGCTCCCGCTCAGTACCAGGCGTCGGTGCGGACGACGTTGCGGAGCGGCCGGCCGGCGAGCCAGGCGCGCAGGTTGTCGACGAACAGCTCGACCAGGCGCTGGTTCTCGTCGGCCGAGAGCGCGGCGGTGTGCGGGCTGACCAGCACGTTGTCGAGGCCCCACAGCTCGCTCGATGCCGGCAGCGGCTCGGTGGCGAACACGTCCAGCACCGCGCCGGCGATGCGGCGCTCCCGCAGCGCCTCGGTCAGGGCCTCCTCGTCGACCACCGCGCCCCGGCCGACGTTGACGAACACGCACTCCGGGCGCATCCGGGCGATCACCTCGCGGCTGACCATGCCGCTGGTCTCCGGCGTGCCGGGCAGGCTCACCACCACCGCGTCGGCCTCGTGCATGGTCCCGGCGAGCTGGTCGACGCCGCGCAGCTCGTCGGTCCACGGCGGCGGCTCGCCGGCAGGGGTCCGCTTGAAGCCGACCGTGCGCATGCCGAATGCCTTGGCGAGCCGCGCCACCTCGAGCCCGATGCTGCCGAGCCCGAGCAGGAACAGCGTCCGGCCGCGCAGCTCGCCGGCCGGCCGCTTCGGCCCCCAGACGCGCTCGCGCTGGTCGGCGGCCAGCCGCGGAACGTCCTTGACGAGCGCCAGCAGCCCGAAGATGGCGAACTCGGCGAGCGGCACGGCGTGGATCCCGGCGCCGGCGGTCATGGTCACCCGCTCCAGGTCCTCGGGCGACAGGCCGGCGGCGCGGAGCTGCTCGCCCGCGCCGGCGCTGGTGGCCTGCACCCAGCGCAGCTTCGGGGCGGCCGCGACGGTCGCGGCCAGGCCCGCCGGGGTGTCGCCGGGGATGCCGAAGAGCACCTCGGCCTCGCCCAGCATCTCGGCCCAGCGGGCCTCACCGTCGCCGTCCCTGCTGAAGCCCGGGTCGCCGGCGTGGTCGCCCGGGTAGCGGGCGGGGGGCAGCAGGTCCGGCTCCCAGATCAGCTCAACCCCGTGCTCGGCGGCGATCCGCTCGACCAGCGGCTCCTCGAGCGGTCCGGCGATCATCACCCGGACGGTCGGCGTGGTCACGGTGGGGCTCCTCAGGTCGTGGCGCTCTGGTCGGCCTGGCGCGGCGGGACGATCGCCCTGGCGATGCTGCCGCGCCCGTCGGCGCGGGTGAGCGTGAAGCGGCCGCCCAGCTCCTCCTCGACCAGGGCGCGGACCAGGCGCAGCCCGAGCCCCCCGGGACCCGGTCGCGCAAGCGACTCGACCGGCCCCTCGACCGCGTCGGCGGGCGGCCCCTCGCCGTCGTCGGTCACCTCGAGCTCGAGGCCGCCGCCCTCGGCGGCGTGGAGCCGGACCGCCACGGTGCCGCCGCCGCTGCCGATCCCGTGCTCGAGAGCGTTCTGGACCAGCTCGTTCAGCACCACCGACAGCGGCGTGGCCACGTCGGCGCCGACCTGCACCGACTCGGCCTCGACCACGATCCGGACTTTTTCGCGGCCGAGCGACCCCTCCAACATGCGCACCACCCGGTGGGCGATCTCACCCATGTCGACCGAGCCGGTCGGCTCCTCGGTGAGGGTCTCGTGGACCAGGGCGATCGAGGCGATCCGCCGGACCGACTCCTCGAGCGCGTCCACCGCCATCGGGTGGTCGGTGAGGCGGCGAGCCTGGAGCCGGAGCAGCGAGGCCACCGTCTGGAGGTTGTTCTTGACCCGGTGGTGGACCTCGCGGATGGTCGCCTCGCGGCGCGAGATCACCCGCTCGCGGCGGCGCAGCTCGGTGACGTCCCTGCAGAGCACCAGCGCGCCGCGGCGCTCGGTGACCCTGCGCAGCAGCGGGATGATGCGCACGTCGGTGACCGCGCCCTGCTCCTCGACGTCCGCCTCGATCGGCCGGCGCCCGGCCATCGCCTCGGCGACCAGCACGGCCACCCGGTTGGGGAGCGGCTGGCCGGGTGGCAGCGAGTTGGTCCCCATCCGCCGGAAAGCGGAGGTGGCGTTGGGGCTGGCGAAGGTGACGCGGCCGCCGGCGTCGAGGGTGATCAGCCCGTCCCCGACCCGCGGCGAGCCCAGCAGGTCGTGGGCCTCCTTGAAGGGAAAAGTTCCGTTGGCCACCATCTGGAGCAGCGCGTCGGCGGCCTGGAGATAAGCCGCCTCCAGCCTTCCGGTCGCCCGGGCCGGCACCTCGGCCGCCTCGACGCTGAGCACCGCCAGCACCGTGCCGCGCCGCCGCACCGGCACGGTCTCGACCCTGACCGGCTCGGCGTCGATGAACACCGGCTGCGGCGCGCGCAGGCGCCGCTCCTCGCGCCAGGCGCGCTCCACGAACGGGTGCCAGCCGCTCTGGACCACCTCGCCGACCAGGTCGGCCGGGTACAGCGTCCGGGCCGTGTAGGGTCGCATCTGGCCGACGATCTTGAAGCGCTCGCCTCCGGCCGGCATGAACAGCAGCAGGTCGGCGAAGGACAGATCGGCGATCAGCTGCCAGGTCGCCATCAATCGGTGGAGATGGTCCTCGGCCTCTCCGCCGAGACCTTCCACCGGTGGTTGGGTCAAGTCGCGCACGTCCTTAGCCTATCGGGACCGCGCCACCGGGGCGTCCTCTTTGGCTGCCTCGGGGTGAACCAAGGATGTTGACGCGCTGCTCGGGCGACCGTATCGTGCAGATGAGAGCAACGGCGCTCGCCTCGCGGGCGCCGTTTTGGTGTGTCCGAGAGACAACGTCGTCTCTCCTGCTCTGCGTCCTTTTCAGCCTCTGGCGTCCGCGCGTCTGTCAGCGATCGGAGGCGGAGGCATGAGCGACCGTTTCTACGGTTCAGAGCGCTCCCAAGTGTCGTACCACCTGTACGACGCGCGCAGGGACGAGCGCGACGCATGTGGCATCGGTTTCGTGGCGGACCTCCACGGCCGCCACACCAGGTCCATGGTCGAGCATGCTCTGCGCGCGCTCGAGCGCATGCGCCATCGCGGCGCCGTGGCCGCCGACGCCCGCACCGGCGACGGCGCCGGGCTGCTGCTCCCGATCGACCAGGAGTTCTACGAGGGCCCGGGCGACCACACCGGAGACCGTGGCAGCGACCGCGCCGGCGTCCACACCGGCGACCGCGCCGGAGAGGGGAGCCGCGGCCGGCTGGGGATCGCGATGGCCTTCCTGCCGGTCGACGGCATCCAGGCCAAGACCGCCAGAGCGGCGATCGAGCGGGCGCTGGCCGCCGAGCAGCTCGAGCTGGAGCGCTGGCGCACGGTGCCGGTCGACCCCGAGGCGCTCGGCGACGAGGCCAGGGCGAGCATGCCCACCATCGAGCAGGCGCTGTTCCGGGTCCCGGACGACCGCCGCGACGCCGGCGACGCCGGTGAGGCAGGCGACGCCGGTGACGCCGCCGAGGACGCCGAGCGGCGTTGCCTGCGTGCCGGCCGGCGGGCGGTCGCAGAGGCCCGCGCCGCAGGCGCGCCGCTGTACCTGGCGTCGTGCTCGACCCGGACGGTGACCTACAAGGCGCTCTGCGCCGCCGACCAGCTCGCAGCCTTTTACGCCGACCTGGCCGACGAGCGCCTGCGCGCCCCGTTCGCGATCTTCCACCAGCGCTACTCGACCAACACCACCCCGTCGTGGGAGCGCGCCCAGCCGTTCCGGTTCCTCTGCCACAACGGCGAGATCAACACCCTGGAGGGCAACCGCGCCTGGATGCGGGCGCGCGAGGGCGGCCTCGGCGCGGACGCGCTCGCCGGCCCCGACGGCGCCGATCCCGAGGAGCTGCTGCGTCCGGTGCTCGACCCGGACGGCTCGGACTCGGCGATGCTGGACAACGCGGTCGAGCTGCTGGTCCGGGGCGGCCGCGACGTCCGCCACGCGCTGGCGATGCTGGTCCCGGCCGCGGTCGAGCACGACCCGGACGCCGCCGGCGAACTCCGCGACTTCTACCGCTACCACGCCTGCCTCACCGAGCCGTGGGACGGCCCGGCCGGGCTGGTGTTCACTGACGGCCGCGTGGTCGGCGCCACCCTCGACCGCAACGGGCTGCGCCCGCTGCGCTACGAGGTCTGCGAGGACGGCCTGGTGGTGTGCGCCTCCGAGGCCGGCGCGATCGACCCCGAGGGCCACGGCACGGTCACCCGCGGCCGGCTCGGCCCCGGCCAGATGCTCTGTGTCGACCCGGACGCCGGGCTCCAGACCGACGCCGACATCAAGGGGACGCTGGCGGCCAGCCGCCCGTGGAGCGCCTGGCTCGACCGCCACCTGCGCCACGCCGGCCGCGGCGAGCCGGTGGAGCCGCCGGCCGGCGAGCTGACCTCGGACCAGATCGCCTTCGGCTTCACCCGCGAGCTGATCTCGACCGTGCTGCGCCCGATGGCCACCGGCGGCAAGGAGCCGACCGCGTCGATGGGCGACGACACCCCGCCGGCCGTGCTCGCGGCCACCCTGCGGCCGGTCAGCCACTTCCTGCGCCAGCGCTTCGCCCAGGTGACCAACCCGCCGATCGACCACCTCCGCGAGCGGCACGTGCTCTCCAACCTCACCCTGCTCGGCCCGCGGTCCCCGCTGCTCAGCGAGCGGCCGGAGGCGGCCTGCCTGGTCGAGCTGGAGAGCTTCCTGCTGACCCCGGACGGCGTCGAGCGGCTGATCGCGACCTTCGGCGAGGCCCCCGAGGGCGGCTGCCCGCCGGAGCCGCTCGGCGCGCGTGTGCTCGACGCGAGCTGGCCGGTGGACGACGGCCCCCGGGGCCTGCGGAGCGCCTGCCGGCGGCTCGGCGACCAGGCCGAGGAGGCGGTCAGGGCAGGGGTCGGCCTGCTGGTGATCAGCGACCTCGACGGCGGCCCCGGGTCCGGCCGCGCTCCGGTGCCCGCGCTGCTGGCGGTCGGAGCGGTCCAGCACCGGCTGGTCCGCGCCGGCCTGGCGACCGCCACCAGCCTGGTGGTGGACACCCGCGAGCCGGTCGACGCCCACCACGCCGCCGCCCTGCTCGGCTTCGGCGCGGACGCCATCTGTCCGCGGCTCGGGCTGGCCACCGTCGCCGGGCTCGCCAAGGATGGCGACCCGGTCGCTGCGCAGACGCGCTACCTCGCGGCGGTCGAGGAGGGCGTGTTCAAGGTCATGTCCAAGATGGGCATCTCGACCCTCGACTCCTACCGCGGCGCGCAGATCTTCGAGGTGCTCGGCCTCGACGCCGAGGTGGTCGACACCTGCTTCGCCGGCACCTCCTCGCCGCTCGGCGGCATCGGCTTCGAGGAGCTGGGCCAGGACATGCTCGACCGCCAGACCGCCGCGGCCGAGTCCAGGAAGCTCGAGAACCCCGGCTGGTTCAAGCACCGTCCGGGCGGCGAGTACCACGCCACCAACCCGGAGGTCATGCAGGCGCTGCACCATACCGTGCGCGGCGACGACGCGGAGCTGAAGGGCTCCAAGCGCGGCGCGCACCTGCTCCAGCAGGCCGTCAAGGGCGGCGGCTTCGAGCGCTACCAGCACTTCGCCAAGCTGGTCAACGAGCGGCGCCCGGCGGCGCTGCGGGACCTGCTCGCGGTCGAGCCGGCAGGCGCGCCGGTGCCGCTGGACGAGGTCGAGCCGGCCGCTGACATCCTGCGGCGCTTCTCGACCGCGGCGATGAGCCTCGGCTCGCTCTCGCCCGAGGCCCACGAGTCGCTCGCCGCCGCGCTGAACCGGGTCGGCGGCCGCTCGAACTCCGGCGAGGGAGGCGAGGACCCGGCGCGGCTCGGCACCGAGCGCAGCTCCGCGATCAAGCAGGTCGCCTCCGGGCGCTTCGGGGTCACCCCGGAGTACATCGCCTCGGCGGTCGAGCTCCAGATCAAGATCGCCCAGGGCTCCAAGCCCGGCGAGGGCGGCCAGCTCCCCGGCAACAAGGTCAGCTCCTACATCGCCAAGCTCCGCCACACGCAGCCGGGCGTGGCGCTGATCTCGCCGCCGCCGCACCACGACATCTACTCGATCGAGGACCTCGCCCAGCTGGTCTTCGACCTCAAGCAGGCCAACCCGACGGCGGAGGTGACCGTCAAGCTGGTCGCCGAGGCCGGGGTCGGCACCGTGGCCGCCGGAGTGGTCAAGTCGCTGGCCGACGTGGTCAGCATCTCCGGCGCCGACGGCGGCACCGGCGCCAGCCCGCTGTCCTCGATCAAGCACGCCGGCGCGCCCTGGGAGCTGGGCCTGGCCGAGACCCAGCAGGCGCTGCGGGCCAACGGGCTCCGCTCGCGGGTGCGGGTGCGGGTCGACGGGGGCCTCAAGACCGGCCGCGACGTGCTGCTGGCCGCGCTGCTCGGCGCCGACGAGTACGGCTTCGGCACGGCCGCGCTGCTGGCCGAGGGCTGCCTGATGGTGCGCACCTGCCACCAGGACAACTGCCCGGTGGGGATCGCCACCCAGCGCGAGGACCTGCGCGCCAAGTTCAGCGGCACCCCCGAGATGGTGGTCGCCTACCTCGAGTTCGTCGCCGAGGAGACCAGGCGCCTGCTGGCATCGCTCGGCCTGCGCGGGCTCGACGAGGCGATCGGCAGGGTCGACCTGGTCCGCCAGCGGGCCGTCGGCGACGCCAGGGCCGACAAGCTGGACCTGGCGCCGCTGCTGGAGCAGGGCGAGGGCGTCGACGAGCGGTCGCCGCGCCGCTTCGTCGCCGCCGACCCCAGCCAGGCGGTCCGCTCGGCGCTGGGCGACCGGGTCGCCGCCCAGGCGATCGGCGGCCTGGAGTCCGGCGACCTGGTCCACCTGAGCTACCCGATCGCCAACACCGACCGCGCGGTCGGCGCCCGCCTCGGCGTGGCGATCGCCGAGCGCTACGGCTCCCGTCCTCCGGCCGGGCGGGCCCGGATCGAGTTCCAGGGAGCGGCCGGGCAGAGCTTCGGCGCGTTCCTCGCCCCAGGCGTGGAGCTGCGCCTGCGCGGCGCCGCCAACGACTACGTCGGCAAGGGCATGGGCGGCGGTCGGCTGGTGATCCGGCCTCCGGACGGCGACGCCGGCGACCCCGTGCTGGTCGGCAACACCGTGCTCTACGGCGCCACCGGCGGGGAGCTGTTCTGCGCCGGCCGCGCCGGCGAGCGCTTCGCGGTGCGGAACTCGGGCGCGACCGCGGTCATCGAGGGCACCGGCGACCACTGCTGCGAGTACATGACCGGTGGCTCGGTGGTGGTGCTCGGTCCGGTGGGCCGCAACCTCGGCGCGGGCATGACCGGCGGCGAGGTGTTCGTTCACGACCCCGACGGGGAGGTCGCGGAGCGGCTCAACGGCGAGCTGGTGCTGGCCAGGCGGCCGGACGACCTGGCGATGGTGCGGCTCAGAGAATTGATCACCGCCCACGCCGAGCTGACCGGCTCGACCGCGGCAGCCGAGCTGCTCGCCGACTGGGACCGGGCCGCCGGCCGGTTCTGGCGGGTCGCGCCCCGCGACGAGGTGGCCGCGATCGAGCGGGCGCACGAGGGAACGGCCTAGGTCCGGGGCCCAACCGTCCAGCGTCGGGCGGGTGCCCCGAGGCTGGACTCAGGGTCCACCCATGCCGATCCTGCTACCGTGCGGGGCGATGCTTGTGCTGGTAGGGGGAGAGGAGCGAGATGGCGCGAGTGCTCGTGGCCGAGGACGAGGTCCTGATCCGCGTGGACGTTGTCGAGACCCTCGAGGAGGGCGGCCACACCGTGGTCGGCGAGGCTGGCGACGGCGAGCAGGCGGTCCAGCTTGCCAACGACCTCAGCCCTGACCTCGTCGTCATGGACGTCAAGATGCCGAAGATGGACGGGGTCGCCGCCGCCAGACAGATCACCCAGCATTCGGGGCCGGCCGTGCTGGTGCTGACCGCCTTCTCCGACAAGGAGCTGGTCGAGGAGGCAGCCGACGCCGGGACCATCGGCTACCTGGTGAAGCCCTTCCAGCCGGCGCAGCTGCTGGCCGCCGTCGAGGTCGCGCTGGCCCGCTCGGCCGAGACCCGCGACCTCCAGAGCACGGTCGAGGACCTCGAGACCAAGCTCGCCAACCGCAAGGTCATCGAGCGGGCGAAGGGCCGCCTGATGGAGCAGTTCGGGCTCACCGAGGACCAGGCCTACACCCGCATGCGCAAGGCAGCGATGGACCGCCAGCTACCCCTGGTCGACATCGCGCGCCGCGTGCTCGAGTCCCAGTCCAGCGACTGAAGCGCAGCGGGGCCGGTCGGTGGGGCGTCCGCCGCGCGCGTTCCCGGCCGCGCGGTCGTCCCCGGCCAGGTGGCGCTCCTCTGGCGAGCCGTCGTCGTCATCGTCCCTGCCGGACCGGCGCCGCCGCAGCAGGTGCACCGCGAGCGCGGCCGCCGCGACCACCGCGACGCCCAGCAGCAGGTACAGTCCGGCGCGGCTGGCCAGGTCCTCGACCCGCCGCCAGCTCTCGCCGGCGATGTAGCCGGCGATCACATGGGCGGTCGCCCAGAGCGCCCCGGCGAGCGCGTTCCAGATGACGAAGGTCCGGTAGGGCACCCGCGAGGCGCCCGCCAGGCCGGGCAGCAGCACGCGCGCGCCGGCGGTGAGCCGGCCGACGAACAGGGTCGGTCCGCTGCGGCGGTTCAGGATCGCCTCGGCGCGTTGTAGCCGCGCCGGCTTGATGCGTCTGGCGATGGGCGACGACAGCAGTGGGCCGCGCCAGCGGCGGCCGATCCAGTAGCCGACCGAGTCCCCGATGATCGCGCCGCAGATCCCGACCCCGACCGCGGCGGGCAGCGAGATCCGGCCGCTGTGGGCGGCCACCCCGCCGAGCAGCAGCGCCAGCTCGCCGGGCAGGACCAGGCCGATGAACGCGGGCGCCTCCAGCGCGGTGAACAGGAACATCAGCACAAGGGCGAGGCCGCCGTTCACGGAGAGGATGCCCTCGACCAGCCCGCTCATACCCGCTCACCCCGTCTTCGCCGTTGGCCGGTTTTCTCCGGGAAGCCTTCCCGACGAGTTGGGGGCGGCACATCCGGGAAGACCCTCTTCGAACCCTGAGAAATCGGGGTGAGTTCGGGGGCGATACCCGATGCGCCGATGCGACCGCGGTGGTGCCATGGCACTGTTGCGATAGCTAAACACCGGGGGGAATGAGAGATGGAGTACTTCCGAGAAAATGGTCTGGTTCGTCCCAGGCAGGGGCGAGTGATCGCCGGGGTGTGCGCCGGGCTCGGCCGCCGCTTTGGGATCTCGCCGTTCGCCGCGCGGGTGCTGTTCGTGGTCGCGCTGCTGGTGCTGCCTGGAAGCCAGATCATCGTCTACCCGATCCTGTGGATCCTGATGCCGTCCGAGTGACCCCGACCGACCCACCCGGCCTCGGGTGGCGTTCGACCCCCGGCGTCGTGCCGGGGTCGGGCGTCTCAGGACCGTCTCAGGACCTGAACGACGCCTCGGGGGCTGCCGCCCTGCCGGCGCCGCCGAGGCTCACCAGCAGGCGCTGGACCCGCCGGTCGATGGCGTCGCGCAGATGGCGCAGCGTCTCCGGGTCCTTGCCGGTGGGGTCGTCGATGAACCAGTCCTCGGCGCGGGGCGACTCGTCCAGGGTACGGACGTCGTAGCCCATCACCACGACCACCGCCGCGCTGCGCAGCAGCTCCGGCGACGGCGGCCAGGACCGGCAGCCGAGCAGGTCGACGCCCACGTCTGCGAGCGACTGCACCACCATCGGGTCCGGGTCGACCGTGGCCACGCTGAGCGAGACCGCCCGCGCCCGCCCCATGGCCCGGTGGGCCAGCAGCGCGGCCGCGAGCCGGCTGCGACGGTCGTCGCCGACTCCGACGAAAGCGACCAGTGGGGACTGGTCGGGCGCCTCGATGCCGTCGCCCGGGACCAGCCGGAGCCGCGCGGGGTCGCCGCGATCGGGAGCCGCCACTGAGTACATCGGCTGCCTGGTCATGAACAACCTCGCTGGACGGGGTCGACTACCTATGAAGACGCCGCGAACGCGCGACCGGTTCCATCCGCTTCCGCCGCCACGGACGGCCCTGCCGTTGCTGAATGGTTCGACCAGATCCCCAGGGCGCTGAAGCGCCCGCTCCGGCCGCAAGTGGCAAGCGCGCCGGCCACAGACGACCGCAGAGCGCCGGCACCCAGCGCTGATGCTCCCGGTAGGCCAAAATGGACGGATGCGCGCCCCATACTCGCGGCTGTCCTCCGGCCGCCGATCCGCCCCCGCCGTCGCCGCCCTGATCGCGGCGCTCCTGCTGGTCGCGGCCGCCTGCTCGGACGACGACCGCGACGGTCAGGGCAGCGGCGCCGGCGGGACGACCTCCGCGCCGGCCACCGGCGGCCCCGGCACGACCGCCGGCGGCTCGAACGGCTCGGGGCTCCCGGCGACCGGCGATCTGGCCAAGGCGCGGGTGCGCCTCCAGCAGGTCGGCAAGCTCGACTCCCCGGTGGGCATGGCGGTGCGCAGGGGGGACTCCGGCGTCTACTTCATCGAGCAGACGGGCAGGGTGCGGGCCTTCTACAGCGGCACCATGAACCCGGACCCGGTCCTGGACATCTCCGGGCAGATCAAGGCCGGCGGGGAGCAGGGGCTGCTCGGCATCGCCTTCTCACCGGACGGCAAGTTCCTGTACCTCGACTACACCGACACCAACGGCGACACCCACGTCGCCGAGTTCGCGATGCGCGGCGACCGTCCCGACCCGAGCTCGCAGCGCAACGTGCTGACGGTCCAGCAGCCCTACGCCAACCACAACGGCGGCCAGCTCGCCTTCGGGCCGGACAAGCTGCTCTACATCGCGCTCGGCGACGGCGGCAGCGCCGGGGACCCGCACCACAACGGCCAGTCGCTCGGCACCCTGCTCGGCAAGATCCTGCGCATCGACCCGCGCCCGTCGGGCGGCCGTCCCTACGGCATCCCAAAGGACAACCCGTTCGTGGGCCGCGCGGGCGCGCGCCCGGAGATCTGGGACTTCGGGCTGCGCAACCCCTGGAGGTTCTCGTTCGACCCGGCCACCAAGGACCTCTGGATCGCCGATGTCGGTCAGGGCGACTGGGAGGAGATCGATCACGAGCCGACCGGTCGCGGCGGCCGTAACTACGGCTGGAACCGGCTGGAGGGCAGGCACCACTTCGAGGGCGCCGCGCCCGCCGGCGCGGTCGACCCCGTGCTCGAGTACAACCACGACGGCGGCGCCTGCACGGTGATCGGCGGCTCGGTCTACCGGGGCGGCGCGATCCCGAACCTGCGTGGCGCCTACCTGTACGGCGACTACTGCCTCGGCTGGGTCAAGGCCGTGCAGCCGGGCCACTTCGGGGACCCGCGGGACCTCGGGATCAACGTGCCGTCGCTGACCTCGTTCGGCGTCGACCAGGACGGCGAGCTGTTCGCGCTCTCCGGCACCGGCCCGGTCTACAAGATCGTCAAGGGCTGAGCCAGCCGGGGACCCAACTCGGGGAAGACCCTGAGCCCGCGGCGCCAAGGATCAGGGTCGCCGTAGGGGTTTTCCGGATGGTGCCGGCCGCTCGCGAACGGGAGGCTGTCACGGCAGCGCGCCATCATGGCGCGACCGCCGCGACAGAGGGGATGGGGTCTCGTGGACGAGCAGGGCGGCGCCGATGGCTCCGGCGAGGTCGCCCAGGGCCGTCCGCCGGATCTCGAGCGCCGGCTCGGTGGCCAGCAGCAGCGGGCCCATAGCCGCCTCGACCTGTCGCACGAACGGGTCGCCGAGGCCGTCCGCGAGCCCGCCGCCGAGCAGCACGCCCTCGACGTCCAGCAGGTTGCACGCGGACGCGATCCCCGCGCCGAGCGCGGCCGCCGCCCGCCCGGTCAGGTCGGCGGCCAGCTCGTCGCCGGCGTCCAGCGCTTCGGCGAGCACGTCGGTGGTGAGCCGCGTACGGCCGAGCCGCCGCTGGATCTCGGGCAGCGCCGTCGGTCTGCCGGCCTCGACCGCCGCCCGCGCGGCCCACTCCATCGGCGAGCGGCCCGCGTACGCCTCCACGCAGCCGCGGCGGCCGCACGGGCAGCGATCGCCATCCATGACCACGATCGTGTGGCCGATCTCGCCGGCGGCGCCGCGGACGCCGCGACGCAGGCGGCCGTCGAGCACCAGCGCCCCGCCCACGCCGGTGCCGGCGAACACGGCGACGAAGTCGTCCAGCCCGCGACCCGCGCCCGCGCGATGCTCGGCGATGGTGGCGACGTTGACGTCGTTGTCCACCCGCACGCGGTCGGGTCCCATGCCGAGCGCGTCGGCCACCAGCCGCGCCAGCGGCACCGGACCGCGATCGAAGCCGTCGAGGTTGGGGGCCCACGCCACGACCCCGTCGGCCATGCGGACCGTCCCGGCCGAGCCGATGCCGACGCCGTCGAGCTCCGCCGCGCCGATGCCGAGCCGGTCGGCCGCCGCGACCACCACCGCGGCGACCTGAGCGATCACCGAAGCGGGCCCGCCGGTGCGCGGCGTCGAGGCGACCTCGGTCGCGAGCGCCTCGCCGTGCTCGTCCACCACCGCGCCCTGGACCTTGGTGCCGCCCAGGTCGATCCCTCCGAGCAGCCCTGGCATGGGGGCGATGCTGCCGCGCGTACCGCCGGCGCGTCAACGCAAGGTCGTTCCCAAGGCGGGCGCCCCGGCCGGCCACATCCTCCTAAAGGTGGACCCGAAATCCGCTCGCCGGTCGATGCCCAGGTCAGGCATGCTCCCGTACGGTGCCTTGGAGCCTGGGAGAACTCCGCCTTCCGCCTCCCGCACGACCACCAGACGATCGAGAAGCAAACCAAGAGGAGAAGCTGAACATGGGGTCTGCAACCGCGGACAGCACACTGCAGGAGACCGATCTCGCCGCACGAGCGGTGAACCTCGTCAAGGTCTTCGGCGAGGGCCACACGGCCGTCCGGGCGCTGGACGGCGTCTCGGTCGACTTCCCGTCCGGTAGGTTCACCGCGATCATGGGGCCGTCAGGCTCTGGCAAGTCGACCTTCATGCACTGCCTCGCCGGCCTCGACACCGTCACCTCCGGCCAGGTCTACATCGGCGGGACCGAGCTGGGCTCGCTGTCGGACAAGCAGCTCACGCTGCTGCGCCGCGAGCGGGTCGGCTTCATCTTCCAGGCCTTCAACCTGCTGCCGACGCTCACCGCCGCCGAGAACATCGAGCTGCCGATGGCGCTGGCGGGCAGCAAGCCCGACCGCGGCTGGATCGACAAGGTGATCGACGCGGTCGGCCTGCGCGACCGGCTCAGCCACCGGCCGACCGAGCTGTCGGGCGGCCAGCAGCAGCGGGTCGCCGCGGCGCGGGCGCTCGCCTCGACGCCGTCGATCGTGTTCGCCGACGAGCCCACCGGGAACCTCGACTCCAACGCCAGCGCCGAACTGCTGGCGTTCCTGCGCCGCTCGGTCGACGAGTTCGGCCAGACGATCGTCATGGTCACCCACGACCCTGGCGCGGCCAGCTACGCCGACCACGTGGTCTTCCTCCAGGACGGCAGGGTCGTCGACGA
>JBEDUQ010000284.1:0-17427 GCA_040414855.1 Actinomycetota bacterium | reverse complement strand
CTTGCCAGCGTTTGCGGGCCAGCCAGAACGCCAGCAGCACCCCGATCGCGATCGCCAGGCCATAGAAGTGGAACAACAGCGGGCCAATGTGAATCCCCGTCGTCGACGGCGAAGGAATAAACGCGAGCGAATTCGGGATCATCATGCACTGCTCCCACTTCGAGTCAGTTGGGCCGGCCGGTCGCGCGACCGCCGACGACAGGGTCTTCTACAACTCTGTAGTAGTTCTACACGTCTGTAGAAGATTGTCAACTGGCGGAGGGCGAGCGGTCGCCCGTCAGGGCCGGGGCCAAGGTGGCGGTGGCCATCCTTGAAATCTGGCTGGAGGGTGAAGCGCCGCGCGTGTGACGCCGCGCCCAAGCCGCGTTGAGGATGCCCAAGCCACGCCGGCCAAGCGCTGGTGCGCTCCATGGCCGAGCGGGGGACCGTTGGTGCGGGTGCCAGAATCGCCGGAATGCAGGGACGGCCTGTGCGAGGAGGCGACGTGCCCCAAACCCCCGAGCCGGTCGACATCGCGAGCCTGTTCCTGAACTGGCCGGCCAGGCTCGCCCAACGGTGCGGGTACACCCACGACGCGGGCGGCCAGGCCCGCGGGACAGTTCGATTGGCGGCCCGCTGCAGTAGCCGGCCGCCGAGCCGTGGCCGCGCTGCGACGCCTCCCGACAGTCACACCATCAAGGTCTTCGCTCCGGATCCCGGCGGATCCGTTCTCACCAGGGATCCCCGCAACATCGCAGCGCCGATGGTTGCGGTAGCGCAGCTATTGCCCGCGACGTGCCGGGCCTGCCGTGCCCGGACGGCGCCGATGTGTGCCAGGTGCTGTGGTGTCCAAATGCGCCGCCGCCGCGCAGCCGCTGGAGCCAGTCCACAAGGCGAGTCATGAGACGCGATCATCCCAAGCCCAGCCCGCAAAGCACCAAACATCGCGCCCGTCTGTTCCGGAATGGCGTCTCCGCTGGTCAAGAAATGTCCGCTTGCCAATTTCCTCGCGTGAGGTGGATGGCGCCGTCGGGGGAGATCGTCAGGTCGGCGCCGTAGACGGGAAGACTGCCCTGCACCAGCCATCGGTGGCGAATTTTGTCAAGGATTTCCCACAGCCGCCGTGGTCCGCTCTGGTGGACGATTGGGGGAGCGTCATTTTCGGCACTGGCTCGGGCCCACGAGCCGTCGGCGTGGATCATCCATGCCGTGCGGCGACCGTCGTCGAATTCCTCATAGCGGTGTTGGATGCCAGGGGCAACGATTTCGAGCATGGCCCACAGCTCCCATGCTTCCTTGACCTCCACGACCGGATACCTGCCCCGAGTGATCTCCTCCCCTTCCTGGTCGAGCAACTCGCTCTGGATCTGGAATAGCTCGGGAGGGTAGTCGGCACTGGTCCGCGTCTCCATGAAGCCGGCGCGGTCCCATTCGACCCGGCCGATCGCGCCGCCGTCAGCGGTCTTGTCGGCGGTGACGATGATCGGCATCCGACTGATGGTGGTCACGAGCCGACCGCCCAGCCGGAGCGCCGCCAACCAGGAGAGCGGCACCGGTCGCACGGCGACGGTCGCGACGATGCGGTCGTAGGTGCCCGGCAGCGGCCCGGCGGCGTCGCCAGCGACCAACTGCGGCTGCAGGCCGATGGCGTCCAGCCGTTCGGCGGCGGTCCTGGTCAGGTGCGGGTCGATGTCGATGCTGGTGACCTGTCGGTCGCCGAGCCGTCTGGCAAGCAGCGCGGCGCCGTACCCGGAGCCGGTGCCGACCTCCAGGACCTCGGCGCCGTCGTCGACGAGCAGGTGCCGCAGGAGCCTGATGGTCAGGCTCGGCTTGGTTGCCGACGAGGTTGGCCGCCCGGTCGGCCGATCTTCGGGCCGAGCGCGGTCGGCGTGCAGCGGTCCGACCCGGGTTACCAGGGTCCGGTCGGCGTAGCCCGCGTGCAGCCACACCGTCGGGTCGGGGGGGCCGTCGCGCAGCTCCCACCGCTCGCCTGCCCGTGCCCAGTCCCACCAGCGCGGCACCAGCAGGTGGCGCGGTGTGGTCGCGACCGGCTGCCTCCAGCGGGAGGTCGGGTGGGTGATCCTGGCGGCGAGTTGCTGGGCGGCGCCTCTCCAATCGTCCATGGATCAATCGTAGGCTGGCGCGCACGCGTCGGTCTCAGCCGCCAGTCAACCACCGCGACAGGACGCACGGCACGACGTCACCATATGGGGAGATCGCAGCCCGTCCTCTTCCACACCGCCCGCACAGCTCGGTTACGCTCGGGCGATTAGCGCTGGAGGAGGCCCGTCCGACTTCCCTCTGCCGGTCAATACGAATCCGCTCCACGCCTAGGGCGATGAGGTCTGCGCGAGCCTCCTGGACCCGCTGACGGTCGAGGATTCCGATGATGCCCACGCGGATGGGGATATTGCGGTGGACGGCTTCGGCAATGTTGGCGCGACTTCGACCGTGGCTGCCCCGCTGGCCAGTCACGGTCTCGTGCTCTGCCGCCAAGTCAGAGTAGTAACTGGTGGCAAGGGATACGCTCGGATGGCTATACAGAGTCCAGCGGCGACGGTCGACATGGACCAGGTTGGTGAAAACCTCGACTCGCAATCCTGCGTCTACGGCGTCTTCGAGGAGCATGGCGAAGTTCGGATGCAGAGTCGGTTCGCCGCCGATGAACTGGACGCCGCTAATGCCGAGCTCGGCGGCGTCGGTGATGACCGTGCGCCAGTCGCCAATGGTCATAGACCCGTGGCTGCCGTTTGGACTCGCATCTGCGTAGCAATGGCTGCAGCGGAGCTGACACAGTCCGGTGAGTTCTAGCTCAAGGAACGATACGTCCACGAGACCGCCTTTCCACGCGCTTCGACATCTCTGGACGAATAGTATGCAACTGCTCGGAAGGTGAGAACCGAACGTCGAAGTCGCCCTACCTTCCTAGGGCCCTCGTCGGCTCAGTCGCGAATCCCAGACGAAGCTCACCGTGCGAGCTGACGTGTGCTCCTACCGTGGACGTAGCATCGGGGTATGGCGTGGAGCACTCGGGACATCCCCGATCAGTCGAGCAGAGTCGCCGTGGTGACCGGCGCGAACGGCGGGCTTGGGCTGGAGGTCGCCAGGGCGCTTGCCGGCAAGGGCGCTCACATGGTGATGGCCGCTCGCGACCAGGTGAAGGCGGAGGCGGCGATGGCGTCGATCCGCGGCGAGAACCCCGACGCCTCGCTGGAGCTGCGGCCGCTCGACCTGGCCTCGCTCGCGTCCGTGCGCAAGACGGCCGCCGCGATCCTGGCGGACCACTCGCGGATCGACGTGCTGGTCAACAACGCGGGCCTGATGGCGATCCCGGAGCGGCGGACCGAGGACGGGTTCGAGATGCAGCTGGCGGTGAATCATCTGGGGCACTTCGCGCTCACCGCGCTGCTGCTGCCGGCGCTGCTGGAGAGCACCGACGCGCGAGTGGTCTCGGTGACCAGCACCGGCCGTCACACCGGGCGTCCGCTGGACCCCGCCAACCCCCACCTCGAGGGCGCCTACGATCCCTGGCGGGCGTACGGGCAGTCGAAGCTCGCCAACGTGCATTTCGCGCTGGAGCTGGACCGGAGGTTCCGCGCCGCCGGGATCCCGGCGAGGTCGATCGTTGTGCACCCCGGCTTCACCAACACCGACCTTCAGGCGCGGAGCGTGCGCGAGACCGGCGGCGGCAGAAGCCAGCGGTTCTTCCACAACGCGGTCCAGCGGTTCGGGATGACGCCGGCGCGGGGCGCGCTGCCGCTACTGCGGGCGGCCACCGACCCGAACGCCGTGGGCGGCGCGCTCTACACGCCACGCTGGGTGAACTGGGGGCCGCCGGTGCGCCGCCCACTGCTCCGCCGCACCCGCAACCGCGACGCGATGGCGACCCTCTGGGAGGTCTCGGAGCGCGAGACGGGAACCACGTTGGACGTCAGCGGCGGCGGCACCCGGTGATCGGACCGGGGCCGCCGCGCTGACGGACCGGATTTACGCCTGGTTGACGGCCGCCTTGGCGAACAGCTCGAGGAGGGCGTTCCAGCCGCCGCCGCTTTCGATGCCGTCGCGGATGGCCTGGCCGTTCTCGAGACGCTCCAGGAGCCGGTGCTCTAGCTCGACCATAGTCTGGGAGGGCCCGTCGGAGGTGAACCGCACCTCGATCTCGCTGGCGTGCTCAGGCTCGGGGTCATACTGCCACGAGCCGTTGATCTGCCAGGTGACGACCAGCCGGTTGGGCGGCTCCCAGGCGAGCACCCGGCCCCAGTCGCACTCGCTGCCGTCGACGCCCTTCTCGTACCAGCGACCGCCTTCGCGGGGTTCGAGGATTGCCTCGGCCATGTCGGTCTGGCCGATGTGGTACTGCGCCGGCCACCAGGTGTTGAACGAGTCGGTGAAGACCCGGAACGCGTGCTCGACGGGCACGGCGACGGTGACGGTTCCCTGGATCGGCGGAATGGAGGTTCGCATCGCTGCTCCTTTCGCGGGTCGATGAGGGTCGTCGACGAACTGCCGTCCGGTCGGATTGCCGAGCAGATCGAGACCGCCATCTCCGTAAGCGTCCACGAACCGTAAGTTACCGCTTACCATTATCCTGCGCAAGCCCGGGGAAGGTGGCGGCTGCGCGGGGGGAGGCGCCAGGGGGCCCCAGGGGGCCTCCCGGGGGACAGGTGGGGCTGCGCCGGGACGCGCCGGTGGGCCTCCCGGCGGACGGTGGGGCTGTGCTGGGAAGGCGCCGGTAGGCATCTTCCGGGACGATGGGGAGGCGCCGGCCGGAGGAGACGCCCGGGGCTCGGGGAGGTCAGCCCGCGTCGTGGTGAGGGTGGATGTGGTGGTGGCCCGGGTGCAGGTGGTCGTGGAAGGCGCGGATCAGCCCCCTGAGCCCGACCTCGAGGCCGGCGCGCTCGTGGGGAGTGAGCGCGGCGAACAGGGCGGCGTGGCGGGCGTGGATGTCCTCGCCGACGGTTCGAGCCGCGGCCTCACCTTCGGGGGTGAGGCGCAGGCGGTAGAGGCGGCGGTTGGCCGGGTCGCGCTCGCGGGCCAGCCAGCCGCGGCGCTCCATGCCGGCGGCGAGGCGGCTCACGGTGCTCTTCTCGAGCCCGAGGCGCGTTGCGAGGTCGCGCTGCGACAGAGTCCCGGCGTCGGACAGCTCCCCAAGGGCGAACACCTCGGAGACGGAGACCCTGATCCCTCCGTGGTCGTGGACCTCGAGCAGGCCCCCGGTCTGGGCGAGCTGCTGGAGCAGGCGCCGCAGCCGGTCCTCGGGAAACGGCGCCGCCGCGTGGTCATCGGTTGTGTCATACAACTGTTCGTCCTAGGATCGTTGTGGAGAGTTGCTCGGTACAACTATAGAAGGGACGCCATCATGCCGACGCTCCACCGCTCCCACGGCAGCCGATTCGGGTCCTTCGATCACCCAGAGCGCTACGACCGCTGGGCCAACCGCTTCAGTCGTGGCCTCTATGAGAGGGTCGCCTCCGACGTGGCGGCCGCGGGTCTCGCCGACGGGTCGCGGGTGCTGGACGTTGGCACCGGCCCGGGCCGGGTCCCGCTGGCGATCGCGCGGGTCGCGCCCGGCCTGCACGTCGAGGGCCTCGACCTGTCGCCGGAGATGGCCGCCTGGGCCAGGCGCAACGCCGCCGAAGCCGGTCTGGGGGAGCGGGTGGCGTTCACCGCGGGTGACGTCGCCGACCTGCCCTACGCGGACGAGAGCTTCGACCTGATCGTGTCGAGCATGAGCCAGCACCACTGGCGCGACGCCGCGGCCGGGTTCCGGGAGCTCCGCCGGGTGCTGCGTCCTGGAGGTCAGGTGTGGATCTACGACTTCCGCTTGGCGCTCGGTCGGGCCTCCTCCGCCGCCCGCGCCGCGTTCACGTCGCCGGACCTCAGCCGGACGCCACTGCGGACCAGTTGGATGCCCATCCGGTTCCTCGCCCGTCTGGCGATCGATCCGGCCGAAACCCCCGTGTGAGGGGCGGCTGGCCGCCTGTCCGGGGCCCGCGGCGTCGATGCCGAAGCCGGGCGGGGTGGCCTCGGTTGGGACCCGCGGGCCCGATGCCGCGGGGGAGGGAGGGCCGGCGTCGGTTCGGCGCCACCGCGGCGATGCCGTAGCGGGGCGGGCCGGCCCTCGGTTCGGCGCCACCGCGGCGATGCCGTAGCCTGGAAATCTCGGTACACCGTTGTACCCAATTGCCGACTATGGGTTGCGCCGCGGTGTGTCTTCGTGCTTGACTCTCACTACTGAGAACGATTGTCATTCCGATTCGTGAGCAACCGTGGCTTCCGGGGCGTGAAGGCCGGGGCCGGGCGACCCACCCGGGCTGAGGCGGCAAGCCCCGCAGCCCCCGCGGAAGCCGACGGGTCGGGAGTGGCGGGGTCCAAGGGAGGACACGTGCGGAGGCTTCTCGTCGTGGTCGGGGCGGTCACCGTCGGCATCTTGCTGGCCGGCTGCACAAATTCGGGCGGCCCATTCGCCGGTGGCGACTCGAACGGGAAGCTGAAGGTCGTGGCGACCACGACCCAGGTGCAGGACTTCACGCGGGTGATCGGCGGCGACCGGATCAGGCTCACCGGCATCCTGAAGCCGAACGTCGACCCGCACGACTACGAGCCCTCGCCGGCCGACCTAGACGCGATCGCCCGGGCGAACGTGCTGGTGATCAACGGCGTCGGCATCGAGAAGTGGCTCGACGACACGGTCAAGAGCGCCGGCTTCAACGGCACCACCGTCGACACCAGCAAGGGCGTGCAGATCCGCAAGGGCGACGCGGAGGACCCGGCGGGCGACCCGCACATCTGGCAGAACCCCCTGAACGCCAAGGTCATGGTCGCCAACATCGAGCGGGCCCTGGCCGCCGCCGACCCTGGCAACGCGAGCTACTTCAAGCGCAACCTCGACGGCTACACCGCCAAGCTCACCGCGCTGGACGCCGAGGTCGCCCGCCAGATCGGCAGCCTCGCCAACAAGAAGCTGGTCACCAACCACGACGCCTTCGGGTACTACGTCGATCGCTACCACCTGGACTTCGTCGGCTCGATCATCCCGAGCTTCGACACCTCCGCCGAGCTGTCGGCCAAGGACGTCGCGGACATCGTCGCGAAGATCCGGGCCACCGGCGTGAAGGCGATCTTCTCCGAGAGCTCGCTGCCGCCCAAGACCGCCGAGACGATCGCCAGCGAGGCCCACGTCAAGGTCGTCGGCGGCGAGGACTCCCTCTACGGGGACACGCTCGGGCCGCCGGGCTCGGACGGCGCGACCTACCTCCAGATGATCGAGCACAACACCAGCACCATCGTCTCCAACCTGACCAACACCTGATGGGCACGGACATGCGCGAATTCGACGACGAGACCGCGGCGCTGGCGCCGGCCCCTGGGACTTCCGACGCCGCCCTGGTGATCGGCCACGCCACGGTGGCCTACGACCGCCGCAACCCGGTGCTGGAGGGCATCGACGGGGTGGTCCGGGCGGGGGAGACCGTCGCGCTGATCGGACCGAACGGCGCCGGGAAGTCGACGCTGCTCAAGGCGGTCCTCGGCCTGGTGCCGGTGGTGAGCGGGTCGATCACCGTGCTGGGCCGTCCGCCGGCGGCGGCGCGCCGCGAGGTGGCCTACGTGCCGCAGGCTGAGACGCTCGACCGCGAGTTCCCGGTGACGGCCGGCCAGGTGGTGCTGATGGGCCGCTACCCGCGGGTCGGCTGGATCCGCCGTCCCGGCCGCGCCGACCGCAAGGCGGCCGCCGACGCCCTCGAGGAGGTCGGCCTGTCGGACCGGGCCGGCAAGCGCTTCGGGGCGCTCTCCGGCGGCCAGCGCCAGCGGGTGCTGCTGGCGAGGGCGATCGCGCAGGAGGCCCGCCTGCTGCTGCTGGACGAGCCCTTCAACGGCATCGACGCGGCCTCCGAGGAGCTGTTGCTGGGGGCCCTGCGGCGCCGCTGCGAGGCGGGCGCGGCGGTGGTCGTCTCGACCCACGACCTCGCGCTGGCGCACCTCTCGTGCGACGAGGTCTGCCTGCTGAACCACCACCAGTTCGGCTTCGGCCCGACCGAGACCACGCTGACGCCCGAGCTGCTGCGCGCCACCTACGGCGGCCAGGCGCTCCAGCTCCACGGCGACAGCGTGATCCTGACGAAGCCATGAGTGGCCTGCTGATCGAGCCCTTCCAGGTCGCCTTCATGCAGCGGGCGCTGCTGGCGGTGGTGGTCCTGGGCGTGCTCGCCGGCGCGGTCGGGGTGTTCGTGGTGCTGCGGCGCCTGGCGTTCGTGGGCGACGCGCTCACCCACACGGTCTTCCCCGGCGTGGTGATCGCCTTCCTGGCCGGCCAGTCGATCTTCATCGGCGCGCTGGTCGCTGCCCTGGTGTCGGCGGTGCTGCTGACCACGCTCACCTCGACCCGCCGGGTCACCCCCGACGCCGCCCTGGCGGTGCTGCTCACCTCATTCTTCGCGGTCGGGGTGGTGCTGGTGTCGCGGGTCCAGTCCTATACCACCGACCTGAGCACGTTCCTGTTCGGGCGGATCCTCGCGGTCACGTGGCCGGCGCTGTGGCAGACCCTCGGGGTCGCGGCGATCGTGCTGGCGGTGCTGGTGGCGCTGCGCAAGGAGCTGGTGCTGCGCGCCTTCGACCCGGACGCCGCCGCCGCGATGGGCTACCGGGTGGACCTGCTCGACCTGGTGCTCAACGTGCTGATCGCGATGGTGGTGGTCGCGGCGGTCAAGGCGGTCGGCACGGTGCTGGTGATCGCGCTGATCATCGTCCCCGCCGCGACCGCGAGGCTGCTGGTCGACCGGGTCGCCGGCATGATCGCGATCGCCTGCACGCTCGGCGCCGTCGGCGGTTACCTCGGGCTGGCGATCAGCTACGAGGCGTCGCTGCAACGCGGCGTCAGGCTCGCCTCGGGCGCCACCATCGTGGTGATCCTGGTGGCGTGCTTCCTGGTGGCGCTGGCGGTCCCCTCGGTGCGGCGGGCACTGTCCCGGGTCGCCCATGCGAAGCCGTCCGAACTCGAGGCGGCGGGACGGCGATGAGCTGGCTGACCGCGACCTTCACCGACTCGTTCGCCCAGCGGGCGCTGCTCGAGTCGGTGATGGTCGGGATCGTCTCGGGCGTCATCGGCGTGCACGTGCTGCTCCGCCGCCTGCCGTTCTTCACCCTGGCGATGGGCCACGCCACCTTCCCCGGCGTGGTGCTCGCCGCCCTGCTTGGCGTGAACCTGCTGCTCGGCTCCGGCATCTTCGGGATGCTGGTGGTGGTCGCGGTCGCGCTGCTCGGCGCCAGGGACCGCATCGACGACACCAGCGCGATCGGGGTGGTGCTGGCCGGCGCCTTCGCGCTCGGGGTCCTGCTGCTTTCGGCGCAGTCGGGGTTCTCGAAGGACCTCAGCGCCTACCTGGTCGGCTCGATCGTCACCGTGCAGACGGTGGACCTGGTGATCACCGCGATCACCGGCGTGATCGTGCTCGGCACGCTGGGGGCCCTCCACAAGGAGCTGGTGCTCGGCGCCTTCGACCGGGAAGGCCTGACCGCCCTCGGCTACCCCGCGGTCACCCTCGACATCGTGATGCTGCTGCTGATCGAGCTGGTGGTGGTGACCTCGGTGCCGGCGGTCGGGACCATCCTGTCGGTGGCGCTGATCGCGGCTCCGGCCGCCACGGCGCGCCTGTGGACCAACCGGCTCGGCCTCACCATGCTGCTGTCCGGGGCGCTCGGCGCGCTCAGCGGCGTGGTCGGCCTGGTGCTGTCGCGGAACCTCAACATCGCCGCCGGGGCAACCATCGTGCTGGTCGCGGCGGGCTTCTTCGGGATCTCGCTGGTGGTCGCGCCGCGCCACGGGGCGATCCCGAGGCGGCTGCTCCAGCGCCGGCCGCGGCGGGGCACCGCGGCAGCGGCCGGCGAGACCTGAGCGGGCCGGAGCGCTGACAATTTCAGCGAAACAGGCGATCCAGATACCGCGACGCGAGCGATACGCTGGCCCGGTCCCGACCGCCCGCACCTTCGACGAGGAATCAATAGGACCACGGTGAGCAGAGCGACCGGTGCCCGCGAACGACTGCGAGCCGACTGCGAACGGTGCTTCGGGCTGTGCTGCGTGGCACCGGCGTTCTCGGCTTCGGCGGACTTCGCCATCGACAAGCCGGCGGGAGCGCCCTGCCCGAACCTCCGGGACGACTTCCGCTGCGGGATCCACGACCGGCTGCGGCCGGGGGGCTTCCCCGGCTGCGCCGTCTACGACTGCTTCGGCGCCGGCCAGCGGGTCGCGCAGGAGACCTTCGGGGGGACCGACTGGCGCGGCTCACCCGAGATCGCGCATCGGATGTTCGCGGTGTTCGGGGTCATGCGGCAGCTCCACGAGCTGCTCTGGTATCTGACCGAGGCGCTGCGCCTCGATCTGCCGGGCGAGCTGCGCGACGACCTCCGCGGCGCCCTTGACGCGACTGAACGCCTCGCCGCCGGCGGCCCCGACGACCTGGTGCGGTTGGAGGTCGACGCGCACCGCGACCAGGTGAACGTGCTGCTGCGGAGCGCCAGCGAGCAGCTGCGCGCGGAGCTCCGCCCGGACCCGGTCGACCGCGCCGGCGCCGACCTGGTCGGGAGCGACCTCCGAAGGGCGGACCTGCGGGCCGCGAGCCTGCGCGGGGCGTACCTGGTCGGGGCCGACCTGCGGGGCGCGGACCTGTGCGGCGCCGACCTGACCGGCGCGGACCTCCGGGGCGCCGATCTCGACGGCGCGGACCTCACCGGCGCCATCTTCGTCACCCAGTCCCAGCTCGATGCCGCAAGGGGCGACGGCGGCACCCGGCTGCCGGAACCGGGCTCGCTGCGCCGTCCCGAGCACTGGACCGAACGTCGCCCCTCCCGCCACGCCTGAGCGCCGGACCGGCCCTTGGCGGCGGGGTGGCGGCCGGGGATACTCGGGACCCATGGCGTCCGTACCTCCAGCCCGGCATCTCCTCAGAGCGAAGGACCTGATCGACGCGCGCTACTTCGAGCCGCTCGAGGTGCCGGTCCTGGCCCGCGCCGCCTGCCTGTCGCCGGCGCACTTCAGCCGCGAGTTCCGCAAGGTGTTCGGCGAGACCCCGCACCAGTACCTGCTCACCCGCCGGATGGAGCGCGCCGCCACGCTCCTGTGCACGACCGACCGAACGGTCGCGGAGATCTGCGTGACCGTCGGGCTGCAGAGCGTCGGCTCCTTCACCACCAGCTTCACGCGGATGTTCGGAGTGACCCCGACGGCGTACCGGGCGGCCCACCCGCCCGCCTCCAGCCGGGCCAGGGTGCCGAGCTGCGTGCTCCGGGCCTGGTCCCGCCCGCAATCCAGCAGGTTTCGAGAAGACAGCCAGATTCGGCGCGACTAGCGTTTCGGGCGACCGATTCGTACCGCTGAAGCTGGAGGAAGCCATGCTGCAAAACCTCGCCCACACCACCATCTGGGTCCACGACCAGGACGAGGCCCTGGCGTTCTGGACCCAGAAGGTCGGGCTGGAGGTCCGCGACGACGTCACCGTGCCCGAGATGGGCAATTTCCGTTGGGTCACGGTCGGGCTCGCCGGCCAGCCCGAGGTTGCGATCGCACTGATGGCCGTGCCCGGGCCGCCGGTGTTCGACGCGGACACGGCGGCGCAGATCAACAACCTCGTGGCCAAGGGCGCCGCGGGCGGGCTGTTCTTCGCCACCGACGACTGCCAGGCCACCTACGAGGAGCTGAGGGGGCGCGGCGTCGAGTTCACCGAGGAGCCCGCGAAGCGGCCCTACGGCATCGACGCCGCCTTCCGCGACCCCTCCGGCAACCAGGCCCGGATCGTCCAGTCCATCTGACCAGTCACAACGCAACGTCAAGGGCTCCCCGGATCCGCCAGCCTCGCGCGGGCGCGGGGAGCCCTCCCATTTCCCCCTCATGAGGTCGCGGCCATGCTCGTGCCCGGTGGCCGGTGAGGATGCCGATTCGGGCGACCTTCTGGTAACCGTGGTAACCGCACAGTCTTCGCCGCTGGGCCATCGAGCTCGGCGGCTGGCTGTCGGTGGGCGGCGGGCGCGGCGGCCGAAACGAGCGCCGGCCGCCCCCGGGCACCGGAGCCCTCCCGCTGGACGTCTGCCGAACGTGAGGACATGACCGGATCGCATTCTGACGCAGAGGAGCCGAAGGACCGCCACACCGACTCCGAGCGGCCCAAGGACCGCCACACGGACTCCAAGCGGCCCAAGGATCGGCGCATCAACCTGATCGCGATCATCGCCGGGGCTCTGGCCTCGATCTCGGCTGCCGTAGTGGCCTCGTACTTCGGCGTCGCGGGCACGCTGATCGGCACGGCCGTGGTGAGCGTGGTCAGCTCGATCGGCGCGGCCCTGTACGCCGGTGTGATCGGGGCCACCGCCGGGCGGGTGCAGCGCACCACCGTGGTCCACAGGGCGTACACCACCGTCAGGCAGCCACCCTGGTTGACCGGAACCAGGACCCAGGTCCAGGAGCCCGGAGCCGGGGACGCTTCCGGAGCCGCGGGCGAGCCGGATCAGGCTCCACCGCGGGGTGAGGCCCCCGGCGGCATCCCAGTCCCGGGCCGGGTGGGCCCTGCCCGGGCCGGAGACGCGGGCGGCGCTCCGGACGCCGGTCCGGGCGAATCCGGCGCCGCCGGCGGAGGTCCGGGCGGAGGCGGTGCCGGCGGCGGGGGTCCGGGCGGCGGAGGTCCAGGCCGGCCGGGAGGTCCCCGCGAACCCGACTGGCGCCGGCGCTGGCTCGTGATCGCGGGCGTCGCGGTGGTGATCTTCGCGATCGCGATCGGCGCGCTCACCGGGATCGAGGCGGCGATCAGGGAGCCGCTCGCCAGCGCCCTCGGCGTCCGCCACCAGGGCGACGCGAGCACCTCGATCGGCGTGGCCGTCCACAGCGCGTCCGGCGCCGGCACCACCTCGACGGTGCCGCCGAGCTCCACCACCGGACCCGGCACGACGCCGTCGACCACGTCGCCGGGCCAGGCGCCTTCGACGACCCAGCAGCCGGGGTCGACCACCACCGGACCGTCCTCGACCACACCGCCGACCACCACGACGCCGCAGCAGCCCACGCAGCCGCGGCAGCGCTCGGCGCCGCCGACCACCAGTGGGGGAGGATGACCCCCGCGCAGCGGCGGTAGGCGCGCATACGTCGTCTTGGGGATGTCGGCGCCGAGGCAGAATTCCTACTATCTTGGTGGGAGTAGTGTGATTCAGCTCGGGGTGGGGGAGCGGCGTGCACATCGATCTGGCGATCGCCATGGCCGGCCTGCTGGTCGGGTTCACGGTCGGGCTGACCGGCATGGGCGGCGGCGCGCTCATGACCCCGATCCTGGTGCTGCTGTTCAAGGTCGCGCCGCTGGCGGCGGTGTCGAGCGACCTGGTCGCCTCGATGATCATGAAGCCGGTCGGGGGGACCGTGCACGCGCGCCGGGGCACGGTGAACTTCGCGCTGGTGAAGTGGCTGATGATCGGCTCGGTGCCGGCCGCGTTCGCCGGCGTGCTGGTGCTGCGGGCGCTCGGCCACGGCGAGGTCGTCCAGGCCAGGGTCAAGGAAGCCCTGGGCATCGCCCTGGTGGTCGCGGCCTCGTCGATCGCGGCCAAGGCGCTGCTCCAGTACCGCGCCGCGCGCCGCCGCCGCGGCGCTCCCGCCGACCAGGCACCCCCGCCGGCGGCGCCGTTCCGCGCCAGGCCGCTGCCGACCGTGCTGGTCGGCGTCGGCGGCGGGCTGGTGGTCGGGATGACCTCGGTCGGCTCCGGCTCGCTGATGATCGTGCTGCTCATGCTGCTCTACCCGATGCTCAGCTCCAAAGAGCTGGTCGGCACCGACCTGGTCCAGGCGATCCCGCTGGTGGCCTCGGCCGCCTTCGGCCACCTGCTGTTCGGTGACTTCAAGCTCGACCTGACCGCCTCGCTGCTGCTCGGCTGCCTGCCAGGCGTGTATCTCGGCGCCAGGGTCTCCTCGCGCGCCAAGGACGCGGTCATCCGCCCGGCGCTGGCGGTGATCCTGCTCGCCTCCGGGCTCAAGCTGCTCGAGCTCGGCACTCCGCAGCTGGTGGCGGTGGTGGTCGCGGTGGTGCTGCTGGCCACGCCGCTGTGGGGCGTGCTGGACGCGATCAGCCAGCCGTGGCACGCCTGGAGCGCCGCCAACGTCAGCCGCAGGGCGATCGTCGGCGTGCAGAGCGCCGGCGCGCCGTTCGGCGTCGGCTTCGTGGCAGCGCTGGTCTACTTCGGGCTGGTGCGGCCCAAGCTCGTGGCCGCCTCGCTGCCGGTCCCCGGCGGGCCACCCGGGCCCTGATCGGCCCGCCGCACGATCGCGAAGCCGCGGCGGCCGCCCGTGCTTGCCATGCCCGGCCTGCGCGTATACTGGGCGCTCGCCTGGTACGAGCATTGACAGGTGGCCCGCGCGGCAGTTCCTCAGCCCGCGGGCCGTGTACCGTTCGAGGCAAGCTCGGTCATCCAAACCCCGTCCCGGAGGCACCCGTGCGTAGCACCGTTGAGCCCGTCGAGCCGACCAAGGTCAAGATCAACGTCGTGGTGGATCCCGACGAGCTTGGCCCGGCGATCGAGCGCACCGCTCGCCGTCTCGGCCGTGAGGTGAAGGTGCCTGGATTCCGCAAGGGAAAGGTGCCTCGCCAGGTCCTGGAGGCCCGCATCGGCCGCGAAACGCTGATCGCCGAGGCGATCGAGCACGAGGCGGTCCCCGAGTTCTACGCCCGCGCGGTCGAGGAGCACGGCGTCGAACCGCTCTCGCGCGCCAAGGTCGACCCGCCCGACTACACCGACGGCGGGCCGCTGGAGTTCTCGGCCACGGTCGAGGTCAAGCCCGAGATCGACCTGCCTCCCTATGAGGGGATCGAGGTCGAGGAGCCGACGCTCGACGTCAACGACGAGCACGTCGACGCCCAGGTCGACCAGCTCCGCGAGCGCTTCGCCCAGCTCGAGGTCATCGGCCGGCCGCTCGCGCAGGGCGACTACGCCCAGATCGACCTGCATGGCACTCTGCACGGCCAGGAGATCGCCGAGCTGACCCGGACCGACTTCCTCTACGAGGTCGGCTCCGGGATGGTGGTGCCCGAGCTCGACGAGCAGCTCACCGGCGCGCGCAAGGGCGACATCCTCAAGTTCAACGCGAAGCTGCCCGACACCGCCCCGGGTGAGTACGCGGGCCAGGAGGTCACCTTCTCGGTGCTGGTGAAGGAGGCCAAGGCCAAGGTCCTGCCCAAGCTGGACGACGACTTCGCGCAGGAGGCGAGCGAGTTCGACACGCTCGAGGAGCTGCGCTCCCACCTGAGGGAGCGGCTCGACGAGGCCGCCACCCAGCAGTCGCGCTCCGAGCTGGAGTCGAGGGTGCTGACCGCCTATCTCGACCTGGTCGACGTGCCGCTGCCGGAGTCGCTGGTCAACGACGAGCTCCAGTACCGCGCAAACCGCTTCGTGCAGCAGCTGAACATGATGGGCATCTCGCTCGACCAGTACGTCCAGGGCACCGAGACCGACCAGGAGCAGCTGGAGGCCGACCTGCGGGCCCAGTCCGAGCGCGCGGTCAAGGCTCAGCTGGTGCTCGAGGCGGTCGCGGAGGACCAGGGCATCGAGGCGAGCGACGACGAGGTCGAGGCCGAGATCCGCCGCCAGGCGCAGCGGATCGGAAGGGATCCCGAGGACGTCCGCAAGGCGCTCGGGCAGGGGCGGGCCGGCGTGATCCGCGGTGATATCCTGCGGACGAAGGCCCTCGCGTACCTGGTCGAGCACGCGGACACCCGTGCCTCGGAAAGCGAAGGTGAGGGTGCGGCCGGCGGCGGGGCGGCCGACGACGACCAGAGCGCAGCAAAGGAGTAACGCGGAATGGGGCCGATCTCCAACTACCTGGTTCCGATGGTCGTCGAGCAGACCAGCCGGGGCGAGCGTTCGTTCGACATCTATTCGCGGCTGCTGAGCGAGCGGATCATCTTTCTGGGCACGCCGATCGACGACACCGTCGCGAACCTGGTGATGGCGCAGCTGATCCACCTCGAGGGCGAGGACCCCGACAAGGACATCCAGCTGTACATCAACTCGCCGGGCGGCTCGGTGACGGCGCTGCTGGCGATCTACGACACCATGCAGTACATCAAGCCGGACGTGGTCACGCTCTGCATGGGCCAGGCCGCCTCCGCGGCCGCCGTGCTGCTGGCGGCCGGGGCCAAGGGCAAGCGCTTCGGCCTGCCGCACTCGCGGGTGCTGATCCACCAGCCCAGCGGCGGCGCCGAGGGCCAGAGCGTCGACATCGAGATCCAGGCGCGTGAGATCCTACGCATGCGGGCCATGCTCGACCAGATCCTGGCGGCGCACACGGGCCAGTCCGTCGAGAAGGTCTCCAAGGACACCGACCGCGATTTCATCATGACCGCCGAGCAGGCCAAGGAGTACGGTCTCATCGATGAGATCATCGCCACGCGGAGAGTCGCTGAAGAGCTCGTTGCGGCGTCGTCCAACGGAAGTCGCTAGATTCTGCAAGGTGATGCTGGAAAGCTGTCCTGACGGGCGCGTACGCTCCAGCAGCGAGGTCGAGCGGGGCTAGGCGCCAAGCCGCACGAGAGGACTCGGACAGATGGCCAAGTTTGGAGATGGCGGCGACCTGTTGAAGTGCTCCTTCTGCGGCAAGTCGCAGAAGCAGGTCAAGAAGCTGATCGCCGGCCCCGGCGTGTACATCTGTGACGAGTGCATCGACCTCTGCAACGAGATCATCGAAGAGGAGCTGTCCGAGACCTCGGAGCTCAAGTTCGACGAGCTGCCCAAGCCAACCGAGATCTTCCAGTTCCTCAACGATTACGTGATCGGACAGGAAGAGGCCAAGAAAGTCCTGTCGGTCGCGGTCTACAACCACTACAAGCGCATCCAGGTTGGCGCGACCGCCACCAGCGACGTCGAGCTCCAGAAGTCGAACATCATTCTGTTCGGGCCGACCGGCTGCGGCAAGACGCTGCTGGCGCAGACGCTCGCCAAGATGCTCAACGTCCCGTTCGCGATCGCCGACGCCACCGCGCTCACAGAGGCCGGCTACGTCGGCGAGGACGTCGAGAACATCCTGCTGAAGCTGATCCAGGCCGCCGACTACGACGTCAAGAAGGCCGAGACCGGCATCATCTACATCGACGAGGTCGACAAGGTCGCCCGCAAGAGCGAAAACCCCTCGATCACGCGCGATGTGTCCGGTGAGGGCGTCCAGCAGGCGCTGCTGAAGATCCTGGAGGGCACCACCGCGAGCGTCCCGCCGCAGGGCGGCCGCAAGCACCCCCACCAGGAGTTCATCCAGATCGACACCACCAACGTGCTGTTCATCGTCGGCGGCGCGTTCGCCGGGCTCGACTCGATCATCGAGGCGCGCATCGGCAAGAAGGGCCTCGGCTTCGGCGCCGAGCTGCACACCAAGTTCGACCGTGAGACCCGGGACGTATCCGGGGAGGGCGTGCAGCAGGCGCTGCTGAAAAT
>JBEDUQ010000283.1:0-28873 GCA_040414855.1 Actinomycetota bacterium | reverse complement strand
GAACATCCGCCACCTCTCGGGGCTCGCGACCACGCTGCGTGAGGGCGACGAGGTCTGGCTGCTGCCGGCGATCTCGGGCGGCTCGTCGCCGGGTCAGCGGCGAGGCGGCTGAGCGCCGGGTCAGAGCCCGGGGCTCGCCGCTTGCTCAGAGGCCCGGCGCCTCGTAGACCTTGTCGCCCTCGACCAGGGTGAGCAGGGTGGTCGCCTGGCCGATCTCGGTGACTGGATGCTCGAACAGGTTGCGGTCGAGCACCACCAGGTCGGCGAGCTTGCCCACCGCGATCGAGCCGGTCTCGGTCTCGAGGTGGTTCACGTAGGCGGCGGCGGTGGTGTAGCCGGCGATCGCGGTGGCCAGGTCCACGGATTGTTCGGGCAGGAAGGGCCCGTCGCCGTCGCCGCCCGCGCCGGGACCGGCCGCCCCGGGACCGGCCGCGTCGGCGTACCCCTCCGGCGCCCAGCGGTTGACGGCGACGTGCATGCCCCACAGCGGGTTCGGGCTCGACACCGGCCAGTCGCTGCCGCACGCGAGCCTGGCGCCGACGCGGACCAGCCCGCCGAACGGGTACTGCCAGGCCGTCCGCTCCGGTCCGAGGAAGGGAATGGTCAGGTCGGTCATCTGGGGCTCGTAGCAGGCCCAGAGCGGCTGTGCGTTGGCGGTCACCCCGAGCGAACCGAACCTGGGCAGGTCCTCCGGGTGGATCACCTGGATGTGGGCGATGTGGTGGCGGCGGTCGGCCCACCCTCGGCCGCCCCCGGTGCCCTTGCCGTCGTCCGCCGGTGAACCCCCTCCCGAAGCCCCGCGCGCGCCCTGGGCGGCCTCGAAGGCGTCGAGGGCCTCGCGGACGGCGCGGTCGCCGATGGCGTGGACGTGGACCTGGAAGCCCTCGGCGTCGAGCCGGGTCACGTAGCGGTTCAGCGCCTCGGGGTCGATGAAGCTGAGGCCGTGCCGGTCGGTGAGGTGGCCGTGGCCGTCGAGATAGGGGTGGAGCATCGCGGCGGTGAAGTCCTCGCAGACGCCGTCCTGCATGATCTTCACGGTCCCGGCGCTGAAGCGGCCGACCCGCGCCCTGGCCCGGCGCTCCAGCAGGGACTCGATCTGGCCCTCGTCGCGGTCGCGCTCCCACCACAGGGCGCCGGCCACCCTGGCGGTGAGGTCGCCGCGCTCGGCGGCCGAGAGGTAGACGCCGAGGATGTCGCGCCCGTTGAACTCCTCCCCGACCGCGGCGTCCTGCCAGGCGGTGATGCCCAGCGAGTGCAGGAACGCCTGGCCCTCGGCGAGGCCCCTGGCCAGCTCGTCGTCGCTCGGCGGCGGGGTCAGGCGGCGGACCAGCTCCATGGCGCCCTCGTGCAGCGCCCCGGTGGGCTCGCCGGCGGCGTCGCGCTCGATCCGTCCGTCGGCGGGGTCCGGGGTGTCGCGGGTGATCCCGGCCAGCTCCAGCGCGCGGCTGTTGACCCAGGCACCGTGGTGGTCGCGGTTGACCAGGAACACCGGCCGGTCGGCCACCACCGCGTCGAGGTCGCGCCGGTGCGGCGTGCCGCCCGGGAAAGCGGCCATCCACCAGCCGCCGCCGAGGATCCAGTCGCGCCCGGGATGCCGGCGCGCGTAGGCGGCGACCAGGTCGCGGTACTCGGCCAGGCTCTGACTGTCCGAGAGGTCGCACTGGAGTCGCTCGGTACCGCCCAGCAGCGGGTGCGCGTGGGCGTCCTGGAAGCCTGGCAGCAGCATCTTGCCGGCGAGGTCGATCACCTCGGTGCCAGGGCCGGCCAGCTCGCGGGCCTCGGCCTCGCCGCCGACGTGCACGATCCGGCCGTTGCGGACCACGACCGCCGCCGCCCACGGGCGGTCGGGGTCGAGGGTGTAGACGCCACCACCCACGAACACGAGCTCGGCGTTGCCGGCCATCGGCGGCCCCCTTCTCGAGCGCCCGGCGAGCCGCCGGGCGGACCTTGGCTCCGCGCAGCTTCAGGTAGTTTGGCTCAGGCCGGCTCGGCGATCACGGGGTTGCGCAGCACGCCGATGCCCTCGATCTCGACCTCGGCGCGGTCGCCGACCGCCATCGGCCCGACCCCCTCGGGCGTGCCGGTGAGCAGCACGTCGCCGGGCAGCAGGGTCATCACCGAGGAGACGAACGAGATCAGGCTGGCGACGCCGCGCTCCATCCGCGAGGTGCGGCTGGACTGGCGCGGCTCGCCGTTGACCAGCGTCCGCAGCGACAGGTCGCTCGAGTCGAGGTCGGTCTCGATCCATGGGCCGAGCGGGCAGAAGGTGTCGAAGCCCTTGGCCCTGGTCCACTGGCCGTCGCGCTCCTGGAGGTGGCGGGCGGTCACGTCGTTGGCGCAGGTGAAGCCGAGCACCGCCTGCATCGCGCTGGCCTCGTCGACACGTCGGGTCAGCTTGCCGATGATCACCGCCAGCTCGCCCTCGTAGTCGATCCGGTCGACCCCGGTCGGCTTCACGATCGGGTCCTCCATGCCGACCACCGAGGTGGACGGCTTGAGGAAGATGATCGGCTCGGCGGCGACCTCGGCGCCCTGCTCGCGGGCGTGCTCGGCGTAGTTGCGTCCGACCGCGACCACCTTGGTGGGGAGCACGGGCGCCAGCAGCCTGGTCTCTCCGACCGGGAGCCGCTCGCCGGTGTACTCGAAGGCTCCGAAGGGGTGCGGGCTGATGGCGGCGACGCTCCCGTTCTCGAGGACGCCGAAGCCGACCTCACGGCCGTGGCGGTAGCGGCAGATTCGCAACGGACCCCCCTTGTCGATGGTGTGGCGTCGCATTGTGCCACCGCCCGGCGTCGGGCGACGGCGACGGGCCGGGCGGCGCCGGGACCGGCCGGCCCGACCCACGCCCGCCCCGTCAGGCACGCAGCAGCAGCGCCTCCAGCGTCAGGCCGGTGCCGAAGCCGAGCGTGACCAGCCACTGGCCGGGCCGGACCTCACCGGATGCCATCAGCGACTCCAGGATGAACAGCACGGTCGCCGACGAGCGGTTGCCGCCGTCGGCGAGCACCTCGCGGGAGGGCGCGAGCTGCGCGTCCGAGAGGGCGAGCCGGCGCTGGACCCGCTCCAGGATCTCGGGGCCGCCCGGGTGGACCGCCCAGTGGGCGACGTCGCCCGGCTCGAGGCCGTGCGGCCGGAGCAGGTCCCCGACCAGGCTGCCGAGGCCGCGGTCGACCAGGGCCGGAACGCGCGGCGACAGCGACATGTGGAAGCCGTCGTCGCCGATCACCCAGCCCATCCGGTCCTGGCTGTCCGGCAGGGTGGCGGCCCGGGCGGCGACGATCGCGGGCGCCACGCCGCCGAGGGTCGCCGGCGGCGGGTCGACCGGCTCCGGGCCGATCAGCGCCGCGGCCGCGCCGTCGCCGAACAGCGCCTGCGAGACCGCCTCCTGGCGGCTCCTGGCGGGCTGGAGGTGGAGGCTGCACAGCTCGACGCTGACCACCAGGGCGCGCTGGCCGGAGGAGCGGACCAGCGCGGCCGCGGTCCGCAGCGCCGGCAGGGCCGCGTAGCAGCCCATGTGGCCGAGCGCCAGGCGCCGCACGCCGCGGTCCAGGCCGAGGTCCGCGGCCAGGTGCACGTCGAGGCCGGGCCCGGCGTAGCCGGTGCACGACACCACCACCAGGTCGCCGATCTCGGCGGCGGCGCCGTCGCCGCCGCGGTCCAGCGCCCGGCTCGCCGCCTCCGCGCCGAGCTGCCTGGCGGCGGGGAGGAACACCCGCATGCGCTCGGCGGTGGTCGGCAGGCCGGCGTAGAAGTCGTGGACGTCGATCACCGCAGCGCGCCGCTCGACCCCGACCGCTCCGAACACCGCCCCCCAGTCGCGTTCCCAGCCGGGGAGCCTGCCGAAGAAGCTCTCGACGATCTCGTCCTGCTTGTAGAACCGCTCTGGCATCGCGGTCCCGAGCGACTGGAGACGGGCGTTCACGGGTTTCCCCCTTCCCCGCCGGGGCGGGTCTTGCGGTAGTGCCCGAGATAGGACGCGCGCCGGTCCGCGCCGAGCCGGAACTCCGGGATGTCGATCCTCCTGCGAAGCAGTCCCCTGGCGACGTCGCGAGGAGCCAGGACCGGCGCGAGGCCGGTGGTCGCCACCGGCTCCAGGCCGCGGTCGCGCAGCAGGCTGTGCAGCTCCTCCGGGCGGATGAGCAGCCGCCAGTCGTGCGTGCCGCGGGGCATCAGCCGGACCACGCGCTCAGCTCCCCAGACGGCGGTGACGAAGGACCAGATGGTGCGGTTGATGGTGTCGAACGCGAAGCTGCCGCCCGGCGCGAGCACGCGGCTGAGCTCGCGGACCGCGGCGGGCAGGTCGGGCACGTGCTCGAGCACGTCGGGGGCGACCACGGCGTCGAAGACCCCGTCGGCGAACGGCAGCGCCTCCAGCTTGCCGACCACCCCGAGGAAGCGGCCGTCACCGCGGGCGACGGCGTTGCCGGCGATCCGCACGCTCGCCGGCGACTGGTCGACGCCGGCGACCACCGCGCCCGACTCGGCCAGGCCCTTGGCGACCAGCCCGCCGCCGCAGCCGGCGTCGAGCACCAGCCGGCCCTCGAGCCCGCCGAGCGCCTCGCGGTAGAACCGGAGCCTTGGCGCGTTGATGGCGTGCAGCATCGCGGCGGGGCCGTGCGGGTCCCACCACTGCTCGTCGATGGCCTCGTAGTAGGCGTTGTCGATGCTCACGCGCGACGGTGGGACCGGCCGGGTACGGTCGATCGCCCGCGGGAGCACGGTCACGGGGCAGCCTGCATACCGAGCTCGCCGCGGCCGATCCACTGGAGGGTGGCGTCGTGCGACGGCGGCAGCAGCAGCCCGGCGTGGGCGTCGCGGAGCAGGCGCTCCAGCGGCGCGGTTCGCAGGTAGGCGCTACCGCCCGCGGTTCGCAGCGCCAGCTCGCAGACGTCGAGGGCGGTCTGGCAGGTGAACAGCTTGGCACCGGCCATGCGCCCGTAGTGGGCCGCCGGGTCGGGGTCGGGCGGGCTGGCGACCGCCGTGTAGAGCGCGGCGCGGGCCGCGTCGAGCCGCATCCGCATCTCCCCGACCGCCTGGTGGACGCCGGGAAGCTCGGCCAGCGAGCTGCCGAGCGCCTCGTTGCGCCGGCCGGGCAGGGTCTCGACCACGTGGCGGTAGGCCGCCTCGGCGGTGCCGAGGAACACGCTCGCCAGCGACGGCCAGGACCAGTGCGAGGCGACCAGGAAGCTGGCGGCGACGCCGAACCCCCGGTCCACCATGCACTCCGGGCCTACCTCGAGGTCGTCGACGGCGATCGCGTGGCTGCCGGTGGCGCGCATGCCCATCGCCCGCCAGTCGCCGAGCACCCGGATGCCATGCTCCGGCTTGGGGACCAGGAACGCGATCGGCTCGCGGCCGGCGTCCGTCTCGACCGCCGCGGACAGGAGCAGGTGGGTGGCGCGCGGGAAGCCGGTGAAGAAGCTCTTGATCCCGTGGAGGCGCCAGCGGCCCCCGTCGAGCGGGACCGCGGTGGTCGCCTGGTACCACCAGTTGCCGCCGGACTCGGGCTCGGAGAAGCCGCCGGCCAGGAGCGCGCCGTCGGCGACCACTTGCTTGAGGAACGGCTCGACGCGGTGGCGGAGGGTCTCGGCGAGGATGCCGACCCCGTGCAGGTGCATGTTCACGGCCAGCGCGGTCGATGGCGAGCCCTCGGCAAGCTTGCTCTGCGCCGCGATCAGGTCGAGCGCGCGGGCGCCCATGCCGCCGAGGTCGGCGGGGACAGTGATGGCGGTGTAGCCGCTGGCCACCAGGTCGTCGAAGTCCCGCTCGGCGAAGGCGTCCGCGTCGTCCAGGGCCGCCGCGCGCTCCGCGAGCGCTGGCACGAGCCGTGCGGCGAGGTCCACGACCTCCTGCCGGGGCGTGGATCGGTCAGGCGCGTCCATGGTGGCTCCTGTAGTCGACCGGGCGCCGATCGGCGGCGGCCCGACATGACCGGTCGGCAGGGCATGACTCCCGGGAGAGCGGTCCCGAACCCGCGAGCCATGGGGCGGATGTTCCGTCCATATGCATCGAGTCTACGGTCGGCACCCCTGTCGCGTCGGGTAAGAGCTACCCTCGGGCCATGCGCCACCCCCTGCTCGAGGTCATGCTCGAGGCCGCCGCCGGACGCCCGCCGCTCCCCGACTGCTCGGTGGACCTGCTGCCTTCGCCGCCCGGGCCCGCCGACGCCGTGGTCAGCTTCACCGCCCACAGCTACGTCGCCGCGCCGGTCGACGGACTGGCCCTGCGGGCGCGCCTCGACCCGAGCGACCCCGGCGCGGCGACCCGGCCGGAGTTCCTCGCCTGGCTCGCCGCCGAGCTGGACACCAGCGCCGGCCAGCTCGACATGCTGCTGGCCGCCTCGCCGCTCGACGGGCCGCCGCCGCTGGAGCTGCTGGCCCGCGAGGACCTGGCCGCGCACCCGAGGGTGGCCAGGGCACACCGCTACCGCGAGGACCTGCGGGTGCTCAGCGACCCGGACGAGGCCGTCGTGCTGGTGCTCGGCCGCGGGCTGGCCGGGCGCATGGAGCTCGCTTTCGAGGTCGAGCCGGACCGCCGCGGCCGGGGGCTCGGGCGCGCGGTCGCCACCGCCGCACGCCACCTCGCGCCAGGCGGCGAGCCGCTGTTCGCCCAGGTGAGCCCCGGCAACGTCGCCTCGGTCAGGGCGCTGCTCCAGGCCGGCTACGCCCCGGTCGGCAGCGAGGTGCTGTTCGCGCGCAAGGGGTGGGGCCAGGGGACCCGCTAAGAGGCGTCGCGCAGGCGCAGGAAGCGCTCGACCGGGGCGAGGTCGAACGGCGCCGACAGCGAGAAGATCAGGTGCCGCGCGCCGGCCTCGGTCATCTCCTCGGCCTGGTCCCACTCGGGCTGGCGGAGGTTGACGGTCCGCTCGATGCCGGCGGGGTCGCGGCCCAGCCGGCGGCACCAGTCGTCGAGTACCTGGCTCCTGTGCCGGTAGACGTCGGGCGGGCCGAAGGTGTTCCAGAGGTCGGCGTGCTCGGCCACCAGCCGCAGGGTGAGCTTCTCGCCGCCGCCGCCGATCAGGATCGGCAGGTCGGCGACCGGCGGGTTCACCCGCGCGAGCCGCGCCTTGATCCTCGGCAGGCTCTCGCGCAGTGCGGCGAGCCTGCTCGCCGGGGTGCCGAACTGGTAGCCGTACTCGTCGTAGTCCCGCTCGAACCAGCCAGCCCCGATCCCGAGGATCAGGCGGCCGCCACTCAGCAGGCTCACCGTCTGCGCCATGTGGGCGAGCAGGTCGGGGTTCCGGTAGCCGTTGCAGCTCACCATCGTGCCGACCGTCGCCGACGAGGTGTCCGACGCCATCGCGGCCAGCAGGGTCCACGCCTCGAAGTGCGCGCCGTCCGGGTCGCCGAACAGCGGGAAGAAGTGGTCCCAGAGCCAGATCGAGTCCACGCCGGCCGCCTCGGCGCGGCGCCAGGCGTCCCTGTACTGGTCGATGGTGGTGTGCTGCGGTTGCAGTGAGACGCCGACCTTGAGCCGAGCCACTCGGGGAACCTCCTTGGTGGGATCGGACAATCATGGGCAACAGTCAGCAACCTGCACGCCATCGCGAACTTTGAGAGGAATCTACTGCTTGACTGGCAAGGTTGCTTTGCTTGACTTGCTTCTCGTCATGGCGCAGGTTGGAAAGCGACCAGAGCCGTGGGATTCGTAGCGACCTTCGACATTTCCGGACGCGTGTCCCGACCGTGGAACAACGGTGCTGAGGAGTTGCCAGAGAAGTCGCCCTTCCCGAACGCGAGGAGGAGGTGGAATTTCGTGAGGATCGCTGAGACGCCTGCCACCAAGTGGGGCTAGTGCATCGGGTAAAGGCGCACCCCACCAGGCGGGGTGCGCCTTTTACTAGAGTTGCCTAGCTTGCATAATCACGGCAGACTGGGAGAAATGTCGAGCAGGCTCAAGTGGTATGTCGGCGTCGTCTGCGTCGCCGCCATTATCTCGCTCACCGGCCTTGTGCGGAGTATTGACCTAAGTCGGCTCCATGGAGCATTGCCGGTCATTGCGATGTTCAGCACGCTCCTGATCCTTGGTGAATTCTTCCCTATCGCCATCCGGCATCGCAACCAGACCAAAGAAGTCGTGGTCACCAGCACCTTCGCGTTCGCTATGGTGCCGGTGGTCGGCCCTGGCGTAGCCGTGCTGGCGCACGTGGCCACCTCGATCCTCGCCGACGCCATCCATCGCAAGGCCCCTATCAAGGCCACCTTCAATGCCGCCCAGTGCGTGCTGGCGCTGGGGTCCGGTGGCGCCATCTACACCGTCGCCGGCGGCACCTTCGACATCACCGCACGCGGCCTGCCGGCGTTCGTGCTCGGCGCCGTGGTCTTCGCCGGCGTCAACCACATGCTGGTCAGCGCCGTGGTCGCGCTCGCCGAGGGAACCCCGATCCGGGCCGGCATCCTCTCGGACTTGCGCCTGGAGCTGATGAGCTCGGCGCTGCTGCTGGCCTTGGCGCCGGTGGCGGTGATCTTGGCCGAGCACTCGCTGTTCCTGGTGCCGGCGCTGGTCTCGCCGCTGGCCGCGGTCTACCTGGCGTCCAAGGGCTGGGCCGGCGCCGAGGAGGCGACCGAGCGGCAGCGCCGCCTCACCAAACAGGAGCAGGAGGTCGTCAAGCGGCTCCAGGAGGCCGACCGCATGAAGGCCGACCTGCTGGCGACCGTCACCCACGAGCTGCGCAGCCCGCTGACCACCATCCTGGGCGCGCTCCAGCTCCTGGAGCTGCGCAACCACAAGCTCACCCCCGAGCACCGGCTGGATTTCATCCAGATGGGCCTGCGCCAGGGCGAGCGGCTCCACCGGATGATCGAGCAGCTCCTGCTGGCGGCCAGGTTCGAGCGCTCCCCCAAGGGCGCCGCGCCCAACAGCCTGCGGGTCGAGCTGGACGCCTCCGAGCTGGTCAGGCAGGCGGCCGAGGAGGCGCAGACGCGCCACCACGAGCGCGCGATCGTGGTCCAGGCCAACGGCGCGCTACCGGTCCGGGTGGTCCACGACGCTGTCTCGCAGGTGCTCGCCAACATGGTCGACAACGCCTGCAAGTACTCGCCCGAAGGCCGTCCGGTGCACCTGTCCGGTACGCGCCTCAACGGCCACGCCGTGCTGGCGGTCGAGGACTGCGGCCCGGGCGTCGACCCCGGCGACCGCGACCGGATCTTCGAGCGCTTCACCCAGCTCGACGACTCCAGCCACCGGGGCGGCGGGGTCGGGCTCGGTCTCTACATCGCCCGCGAGCTGGCGCGCAGCCAGGGCGGCGATCTCTTGGTAACGGATCCCACCAGCACCGACGGCGCCCGCTTCGAGCTGCGCCTGCCGCTGCACAAGGCCTAGCCGGCCGGCTCCACCTTGTAGCCGCGGTCCTTCAGGTCCGCGACGACCTCGTCGGAGTGGATGGCGTTGCGGGTCTCGAGGGTGAGCCGCACCTCGACCTGTTCCATGTCGAGGTCCATGCCGGAGCGATGATGGTTCACCTCGAGGACATTCAGGCCGAGCCTGGCGACCTCGGCGGTGAGGCCGGCGAGCGCGCCCGGGCGGTCCTCGAGGACGACCCGGATCACCAGGTAGCGGCCGGCGGCGGAGAGGCCGTGGTCGATGACCTTGATGAGCAGCAGCGGGTCGATGTTGCCGCCGGAGAGGATCACGACGGCGGGGCCGGTTCCGGGGACCTTCCCGGCGAGGACGGCGGCCAGGGCGGCAGCGCCGGAGGGCTCGACGACCGCCTTGACGCGCTCCAGGAGCAGCAGCAGCGCCTGGCTGATCTCGTCCTCCGTCACGGTCACCAGGTCGTGGACGTAGGCGCGGACGTGCGCGAGGGTGAGCGGCGATGGCGCCTTGAGGGCGACGCCATCGGCCATGGTGGCGACGCGGTCCAGGCCGACGCACTTCCCGGCCTCGACCGATGCGTGCATGCAGGCGGCGCCGGAGGGCTCGACGCCGACGACGTGGACCTCGGGCCGGAGGGCCGCGAGGGTGGCGGAGATGCCGGAGATCAGGCCGCCGCCGCCGACCGGGACCACCACGGTCTCGGCGTGTGGCGCCTCTTCGAGCAACTCCAGGGCGATGGTTCCCTGTCCGGCGATGATCTGCGGGTCGTCGAATGGCGGAACGAACACCGCGTCGTGCTCGTCGGCGAACCGCTTGGCGGCGACGATCGCGTCGTCGACGGAGTCGCCGGCAGAGACGACGGTGGCGCCGTAGGCCGTCGTGGCGTCGACCTTGGGCAGCGGAGCGCTGGATGGCATGAAGATGGTCGAATCGTGGCCGGTCAGGCTGGCGGCCAAGGCCACGCCCTGGGCGTGGTTCCCCGCCGAGGCGGCGACCACCCGGACCCCGCGCTCCAGGCGGGCGATGCGGTTGTAGGCGCCCCTGATCTTGAACGAGCCGGTCCGTTGCAGGTATTCGGGCTTGAGCAGGATCGGCCGGCCGGTGAGCCGGCTCAGCGTCTCGGAGCCGGTGACCGGAGTCGGCCGGAGCACGCCGGCGATCAGCTCGCCAGCCTCCCGCACCGCGTCCACGGTCACCAGCTCGGGCTGAATGCCCGGCTGACCATGCTCCGGTGCGTGGGTCGCCATGCGGACGACGATACCGCCGCCCGGGCGGCGCCGGGAAGCGGCCGTCCGCGGGAACGGCGGCGGAGGTTCCCGTCGCGGCCGCCGGGCGCCCGGCGGCGCCGGCGGCTGCGAGGGCGATGAACCCGTCATGCCCTCACGCCGCCGACGCCCCCCTCGTGCCCGAAGCCGGTCGCGCGTTTGCGCGAGGTGCCGTTGCTCGAGGTGACGTTGGTGCCGTTGGTGGCGATCCCGTTGGTGGCGATGCCGTTGGTCGCGTGGGCACCGTTGGTACCGTTGATGGCGTTGATGGTGGAGTGGCTGGCCGGCAGCCACACGCCGAAGACCGCGCCGCCGCCAGGGCGGTTGTGCGACCAGAGCCGGCCGCCGGTCTCGTGGACGAACTTTCGCACCAAGGGGAGCCCGACCCCTCCGGAGCGGCGGTGCGCCGGAGCCTTGCCGAGACCCGGACCCCGGTCCGCGACCACGACCTCGATGCCGGCCGGCCGCCGGGCCATCGAGTAGCGAACGATCACCTCGACAGGCTCGCCGGCGCCGCAGGTGGCCGCGTTGTCGATCAGGTTCTCGAGCGCCTGGCGCAGCATGGTCGGGTTCGAGCGGACCTTCAGCGGCCGCTTGGAGCCCTGGACCTTGATCTTCGACTTGCGCGCCCAGCCGACCGTCTGCGCGGCGGCCTGGGCGACCTCGAGGACCTCGACCTCCTCGTTGGTGTCGCGCAGCGAGCTGTCGAGCATCGCGGACTCGAGCTGCTCGAGATCGTGCAGCTCGCGGACCAGCATGTGGACCAGCCGGTCCCTGTCCGCCTCGCCGCTGCGGACCTCGATGGCCTCGCTGAGCATGCGCAGGGCGGCGAGGCGCCGGCGCAGCTCGTGCGCGAAGGTGACATTGGTGCCGCCGGCGGCCGGCCCTCCGCCGGCGGCCGGCGCTCCGCCCGCGGCCGGCGCTCCGCCGGCGGCGGACGCCCCGGTCGCGGGCAGGCGGCTGGCGCGGTGGTTGACGGGTGGAGCCTGGAGCGGCCCGAGCGTCGGCAGGAGCAGCCTGCGCCACACCTGGCCGGCGGTCAGTGCATGAAGGCCGACCAGGACGGCCCCGGCGGCCGGCAGCAGAAGCGGCTCGGCGCCTCGGACGGCTCGCGTGAGCACGGACCGGCGGGACTCCAGCGCGGACCCGTGCCGAAGCGTGCTGCGAGTGGTGAACCTGGAGAACACGGTGCGTCCTTCCCTTCGGGCACCACGACGTAGGACCAGGAGAATCCGACGTCGATGGGCGTGCGGAATCGCGGTGAGGGAAGCCGCGCTATCCAGGAAGCGCGAGCGGCCGGACCGAGCGCCAGTACTCGGTCGAGCGGGCCAGCCTCGCGAGCAGCAGCGGCCGCAGGAAGAGGACCAGGAGGACCCCGGCCACGATCGCGTAGTTGCCGCCGCCCTTGTGGTGCCCGTGCCCGCCGCCGGAGACGAAGGAGCCCGAGGACTGCTCAGGCGTTGGTGGTGCCGGCATCGGTGCGGGAACCGGCGTCGGCAGCGGCGGGTCGGGGCCGGACGGGTGGTCGCTCTGGCGCTGGTTCGCCGCCTGCCGCGCGAGATCGCGGACGGTGGCGATCACGGAGCGGAGGCTTGCCCGCAGGCCGTCCCTGCCAAGCGCCCCCGGCAGCCCGTGCCGCAGCAGGTTGAGCCTGCCGGCGTCGGTGAGCTGGGTACTCAGCAGCAGGCCGAGGGTACCCGCGGTGCCCCCCGCTCCGGGGACCATGCACACCGTGGGCGTCACCGTCGCGGTGGGCCCGACCGGCCCGGGAATGACCAGCCCGTTGGCCGTCGCCGCCGCCAGGTCGCTCACGCCCGGATCGGCCGCGGGCGCGGTGCCGTCGGCCGGCGGGACCGTGGCGCCGTCCGCTCCAGGCGCGGTCGCCGGGTCCGCCGCGGGCGCGGCGGAGGGGTCCGCGGGATTCGTGGACGTGGTGGCCGGAGGGTCGGCGGGCGGTGTGGACGCCGTGCCCGAGGGTGGCGGCGTCGCCGGGTCGGACGCGTTGCCACCGTTGCCACCGTTGCCACCGTTGTCGCCGCCCTGGTCGCCGTGGTTGCCCTGGTCGGCGTGGTCGCCGGAGCCGAGGTCCGAAGGCGACGGCGGAGCAGGCGGCGCGACCGGGTCCCCGGTCGGGTTGGGCGAGGGCTCCGGGCCCGGCGCCGGCGACGGGTCGGGCACCGGTGCGGGGTCGGGCGTGGGGATCGGGTCCGGGGCCGGTCCCGTGTCGCGCGCGACCAACGGCGCCGGATCCGACGCCTCGTCCTCCGACGCGGCCTGACCCTGGTCCTCCGACGCCTCGTCATTCGACGCGGTCTGGTTCTGCGACGCCTCGTCATTCGACGCGGTCGGGACCGGCGCCGGGTCGGGCGGGGAGCTGTCCTGGTGGGGGTCGGGCGCCTGAGCGGCGACCGGAGTTGCCTCCGGCGCCGGAGCCGGGGCCGGAGCCGGGTCCGGGGCCGGAGCGGGGGACCTGTCGGTGCCGGACGACGCCGGCGACGGGTCCGAAAACTGAGCGGAGCGAGTTGACTCGGAAGATGGATCGGAGGGCCGCGAGGAATCGGTCGCGGTCGGGCCCTGGTCCTGACCCTGCCAATTCCAGCCCTGGTCGTCGCCCTGGCCATTGGAGGCCTGGCGGCCGTTGGCGTCCTCGTCCTGGCCGCCCTCACCCTGCGAATCGGATGAGAATGAACCCTTGGAAGAGGCGGCGGCGCTCGACGACCTGTCGGTCGCGTGCGCCTGACCCGACAGGAAGATCAGCAGCAAGAACGATGCGAGCGCGAGCAGTGCCAGGCGGATGGAGAGTCGCCAGGCATGCAGCAGTCGCAGCTCTTCGGGCAAGTGGCTCGTGCTAACCCCCCACCAAGATCCCCCAGAGACCCCATCAACCGGTGGCGATCGGGTCCGCTTTGGCAATGTATCGTGAGTCTCGGCTAAGGGATAGAGGACTTTCTGAAACAGAACGGCAACGAGATGGTTGCGATCGCACCTTTCGGGCCCCCATCTCGCATGCCCGATTCCTCTTTACCGGCCGGTCAACGCTGGAGCGGTCGGTACGGAGCTGCGTAACAACCCGAACTCGATTCCGTCGCCGAGCGCCTCATAGGACGCGGTGACGATGTCGTCCGAGACCCCGACGGTGGTCCATTCGCCGTCCTCGTCGGCGGAGGTCACCAGTACCCGTGTCACCGCCCTGGTGCCCGCCCGGCCGTCCATGATCCGGACCTTGAAATCCACCAGCCGGATCGACTCGAGCTGTCTGTACAGCCCGCTCAGCGCGCGGCGCAGGGCCTGGTCGAGCGCGTGCACCGGCCCGACGCCCTCGCCCGCCGCGATCACCCGCTCGCCCTTGACCCGCAGGCGCACGGTGGCTTCGGACAGGTCGCCGCCATCGGGACGGCGCTCGACGATCACGCGGTACCCCTCCAGCTCGAACGGCGCCTCGAGGTCGCCGGCCTCGCGCCGCACCAGCAGCTCGAAGGAGGCGTCGGCCGCCTCGAAGGCGTAGCCGCGATGCTCCATGTCCTTGACCCGGTCGAGCACGCGGGCGCCGAGGTCGGTGCCGTCGTCGAGGTCGATGCCCAGCTCGCTCGCCTTGGCGAGCACGTTGGAGCGGCCGGCCAGCTCGCTCACCAGCACCTGCATGCGGTTGCCGACCGCGCCGGGGTCGACGTGGCTGTAGGCGTCGGGCCGGCGCGCGATCGCCGATGCGTGCAGCCCGGCCTTGGTCGCGAACGCGCTGGAGCCGACATAGGGCTGCCGGCCGTCCGGCGGCAGGTTGGCCAGCTCGGCGATCGCGTGGGCGGTCGAGGTCAGCGCCGCCAGCCTGCCGTAGGGCAGCAGGCGCCGGTCCTCCTTGAGCTCCAGGCCAGCGATCACCGCGAACAGGTCGGCGTTGCCGCAGCGCTCGCCGTAGCCGTTGGCCGCCCCCTGGACGTGGACGGCGCCGGCCTCGATGGCGACCAGCGAGTTCGCCACCGCGCAGGCGGCGTCGTCGTGGCAGTGGACGCCGATCTTGAAGGCGTCGCCGAGCGCGCGCCGGACCTCGCCGGTCACGCGCGCGACCGTGCTCGGCAGCGTGCCGCCGTTGGTGTCGCACAGCACCACGGTGCCGGCGCCGGCCTCGGCGGCCGCGCGCGCCACCGCCAGCGCGTACGAGGGGTCGGCGCGGTAGCCGTCGAAGAAGTGCTCGGCGTCGAAGACCACCCGCCGGCCGGCGGCCCGCAGGTAGCCGACCGAGTCGGCGACCATCGCCAGGTTCTCGTCGTAGCTGGTGCGCAACGCCTCGGTGACGTGCAGCGTCCACGACTTGCCGACCAGCGTGACCACCGGCGCGGCCGATTCGAGCAGCGCCAGCAGGTTGGGGTCGTCGTCGGTGCCGCGGCGCGGACGGCGGGTGGCGCCGAACGCGGCGAGGGTGGCGTGCCGCAGCTCCAGCTCACGGACGCGCTCGAAGTACTCGGCGTCCTTGGGGTTTGAGCCCGGCCAGCCGCCCTCGATGACGTCGACGCCGAGGTCGTCGAGCAGCTGGGTCACCCGCAGCTTGTCGGCGACGGTGAAGTTGAGACCGACCTGCTGCGACCCGTCCCGCAGGGTGGTGTCGTAGGTCTCGATCAACGCGGGATTGTTCGAAGGTGCGGAATCTTTCTGGTCCGGAGACGGATGTACGGTCACGACGAGCTTCCCTCCAGATGGCGGCATGAGCGATGGGCGAGGGGCGGCAGCCCCTCCGGCCACGATGCGGGAGGGATGCGGGAGGCGGCGCGTGCGCCGGGCCGGCGGCGGGACCGGCCCGGGAGCGGCCTAGCCGACCGGCTCGGCCCACTCCTTGTAGCGCGCGTGCTGGCCGTGGATGGCGGCCATGAACACCTCCTGCACCCGCCGGGTAATCGGGCCCGGGTCGCCGAGGACCCGGTCATCCACCTCCCGGATTGGCACGACCTCCGCTGCCGTGCCGGTGAAGAAGGCCTCGTCGGCCAGGTACAGGTCGGTGCGGACGAGGTCGGTCTCGCGGACCGGGACGCCTTCGTCGGCGGCGATCCGCAGGATGCTGTCCCTGGTGATCCCCGCCAGGCAGCCGGCGGACGGCGGCGGCGTCAGCAGCGTGCCGTCGCGCACGATGAACACGTTCTCGCCGGAGCCGTCGGTCACGTAGCCGTTCGGGTTCAGCAGGATGCCCTCGTCGTAGCCGGCCTTGAGCGCCTCGGCCTTGGCGAGGGAGGAGTTCAGGTACTGCCCGGTCGCCTTGGCGGCCGGCGGGATGATGTTGGCGTCGAGCCTGCGCCACGAGCTGACCTTGGCGCGCACGCCGTGCTCGAAGCCCTCCTCGCCGAGGTAGGCGCCCCACGGCCAGCAGGCGATCATCATCCGCACCGGGCTGTTGAGCGGGTTGAGGCCGATCTCGCCGTAGCCGAGGTAGACGAGCGGCCGGATGTAGCAGCTCTTCACCTCGTTCATGGTGACCAGGTCCTTGGTCACCTTCACCGCGCCCTCGAGCGAGACCGGGGGCTCCATGTGGTAGATCTTCGCGCTCCGGAAGAGCCGCTTCATGTGGTCGGTCAACCGGAACACGGCCGTGCCGGCGTCGGTCTCGTAAGCACGGATGCCCTCGAAGACCCCCCAGCCGTAATGCAGTGACGGGGTCAGGACGTGCACGTTGGCCTTGTCCCAGTCAACGTACTCGCCGTCCATCCAGATCTTGCGGGTCGCCTCGATCGGCATGATCCCAACCTCCCTTGTCCGGTCCGGGGGCTCCGCCTCGTCGCTCATGCCCCCTGGATCCCGGGCCGCGCCGCTGGTCGTCGTGCTTACGCGAGTGCTTACGCGCTCACCTCGCGCGCTACCGCGACGGCGATCTGGTCCCCGATCTCCTGCGTCGAGTATCGCGCAGCACCAGGCAGGACCGCCACGGTCGCCCGCTCGAGCGCCGCGGCCGCCTCGCGCTCGCCGAGATGGTCGAGCATGAGCCCCGCTGACAGCACCGCGGCGATCGGGTTCGCCCTGCCGGTCCCGGCGATGTCGGGCGCCGAGCCGTGCACCGGCTCGAACAGCGACGGCCCACCGGCCGCGCCGCCCGCCCCGTCGGGGTTGAGGTTGGCGCTCGCCGCGGTGCCGAGGCCGCCGGCGATGGCGGCGCCCAGGTCGGTCAGGATGTCGCCGAAGAGGTTGTCGGTGACGATCACGCTGAAGCGGCCAGGATCGCTGACCAGGTAGAGGCAGGCGGCGTCGACGTGGCAGTAGTCGAGGCGGACGCCGGTCTGGCCGGCCACCTCGGCGGCCGTCCGCATCCACAGGTCGCCGGACTGCGTGAGCACGTTGGTCTTGTGGACCAGCGTGAGCCTTCCGTCGCGCTCCAGCGCCTTGGAGGCCGCGTAGCGCACGCAGCGCTCGACCCCGGCGCGGGAGTTGAGGGAGGTCTCGGTGGCGATCTCGGCGAGGGTGCCGCGATGGGCGACCCCGCCGGCGCCGACGTAGGGCCCCTCGGTGTTCTCGCGGACCACCACCAGGTCGATGTCCTCGGGGCCCTTGCCCGCCAGCACCGGGGCCACCCCGGGGTAGAGCCGGACGGGACGGAGGTTGACGTACAGGTCCAGCTCGAAGCGGAGCCTCAGCAGCAGCCCTCGCTCCAGGACGCCGGGGGCGACGTCGGGGCGGCCGACCGCGCCGAGCAGGATCGCCGAGGTCTCGCCCAGCTCCTTGAGGACGGTGTCGGGCAGGACCTCGCCGGTGCGCAGGTAGCGGTCGGCGCCGAGGTCGTAGTCGACCCAGTCGAGGCCGAAGCCGAAGCGCGAGGAGGCGGCGTCGGCCGCCTTTCGCGCTTCGGCGACCACCTCTGGACCGATGCCGTCGCCGGGCAGGCTGGCGACCGTGTGGGTGCGCTGCGCCATCAGACCTCGGTTCCGAAGACGCGGCCGAGCGCGGCGCGGCGCTCGGCCTCCTCCATCGCCGGCTCCGGCGCGCTGAAAGCCGAGGACGGCCCGTCTCCCGGCTCGACGTTGACGCCGAACACCCTGGCCATCGCCGCATGGGCCTCGTCGGCCGCCCGAGGTCGCGTGCTGGTTGGTCGTTTGGTCATCGGGTCTTGCTCCTTCGTTCGTACAACCCGGGGCTACCCGGGTTTCCCGATCTCCTCGGTCATTCGGGGCCGGGAGCGGGAAAGCTTGTTCACGGCCTGGAGGTAGGCGCGCGCCGATGCCTCCACGATGTCGGTGGCGACGGCGCGCCCGACTACTCGCATGCCCGCCGAGCTGCCCGAGCGGGCCTCGACCTGGACCGACACCTCGCCGAGCGCGTCGCTGCCGCCGGTCACCGCGGCGACGTTGAACTCGATCAGCGCGGCGTCCACGCCCACCGCCTTGGCGATCGCGGCGCAGGCGGCGTCGACCATGCCGTCGCCGATCGCCGACTCCTGGATCACGCCGCCCTCGTGGCCGACCCGGACCGTCGCGGTCGGCGACAGCGCGGTGCCGCCGGCCACCTGGATGCCGATCAGCGTCCAGGTCTCCTCGGCGGACAGGACCTCGTCGGTCACGATCGCCTCGAGGTCGGCCTCGGTGATGCGGGGCTTCTTGTCGGCCAGTTCCTTGAAGCGGGTGAAGGCCCGGTCCAGGCCGGCGCGGTCCAGCACGTAGCCGAGCTTGGCGAGGCCGTCGGCGACCGCGTGGCGGCCGGAGTGCTTGCCCAGGACGATCTGCGCGGCCTCGCCGCCGACCTCGCGGGCGTCGATGATCTCGTAGGTCGAGCGGTCCGACAGCACGCCGTGCTGGTGGATGCCGGACTCGTGGGCGAAGGCGTTCTTGCCGACGACCGCCTTGTTGTACTGGACCGGGTAGCCGGTGAGCCGCGACACCATCCGCGAGGTGCGCACGATCTCCTCGGTGTTGACGCCGGTGGTGAGCCCGCCGAACTGGTCGCGGCGGGTCCGCAGGCCCATCACGACCTCCTCGAGCGAGGCGTTGCCCGCCCGCTCGCCGATACCGTTGACGCAGACCTCGATCTGACGGACGCCGGCGCCGACCGCCGCCAGCGAGTTCGCGGTGGCCAGCCCCAGGTCGTTGTGGCAGTGCGACGACAGGATGTAGTCGCCGGGGACCTCCTCGCGGATCCGGCGGATCATGTCCGCGAAGCCCCACGGCATCGCGTAGCCGACGGTGTCGGGGATGTTCAGGGTGGTGGCGCCCGCCTCGACCGCGACCTGGACCACCTGGAGCAGGAACTCCATCGGCGTGCGGGTCGCGTCCTGCGGGCTGAACTCGACGTCGGTGCAGTGCTCCCTGGCCCGGCCGACCGACGACCTGGTCGCCTCCAGCACCTGCTCCGGGCTCATCCGCAGCATGTGCTCCATGTGGCTGGGGCTGGTCGACATGAACACGTGGATGCGCGAGCGCTCCGCGTCCTTGACGGCCTCCCAGCAGCGGTCCACGTCGCCGGCGTTGGCGCGCGCCAGCCCGGCGATGGTCGCGCCGCCGACCGTTCGTGCGATCGTCCGCACCGCCTCGAAGTCGCCCTGGCTGGCGACCGGGAATCCGGCCTCGATCACGTCGACGCCCAGCCGTGCGAGCTGCTCGGCGATCTCCAGCTTGGCCTTGTCGTTCAGGTTGATGCCGGGAGCCTGCTCGCCGTCTCTCAGCGTCGTATCGAAGATGATGATGCGGTCCGACACCGCGCTCCTCCTGTGGTCACGTCGCTTCCAGTTCCTTCGCACCGTCGCTGCTCGCCGTGGGGCGGCCGGCACAGGCCGCTCCACGGCAGCGAAGGACCAGAAGGCTCGGCGCCACGGAGATCATCCGCATCACGCGCCCGCTTCCGAAGCCTCGCCGGAGCTGGTGCGCTCCGGCAGGCTCAGATTGAGGAAGGTGCCATCGTGGGCGCCCACCTCGGCCATCACCCGGTCGAGCACCCCGGGCGGGATCACGCTGTCGACCGTCAGCGCCATCAGCGCCTCGCCGCCCTGCCGGCGGCGGCCGACCTGCATGCTCGCGATGTTCACGCCGGCCTGACCGAGGATCGTCCCGACCCTGCCGATCACGCCCGGCCGGTCCTCGTAGAACAGGAAGGCCATGTGGTCGGAGGGGGCCAGGTCCACGGGGATGCCGTTGATCTCGACCAGGCGCTCCGCGTCGCGTGGCCCGACCGTGGTGCCGGCCACGCTCACCGGCCCCCGCGCGCCCTCGCCGGAGAGCGCGACCAGGTTGACCCAGTCCTTGCTCGAACGGGACTTGGTCTCGGTGATCTCGATCCCGCGCTCCGCCGCCAGCAGCGGCGCGTTCACGAAGGTGACCGGCTCGCTGACCACCGGGCTGAACATCCCCTTGAGGATCGCCAGGTTCAGGACCCGGGTGTCCTCGTCGGCCAGCCCGCCGACGTAGTCGACGTTGAGGCGCCCGCCGCCGAGCGCGGCAGCGCGGCCGCTCGGCCCCCCGCTGGCCAGCGCCGTGTAGATGCGGCCGAGCTTGGTGACCAGCGGCAGGAAGCTCCGCAGCGCGTCGGGCACCGGTCCGGCGTCGACGTTGACGGCGTTGGGCACGAACTGGCCGGCCAGGGCGAGCATGACCTGCTCGGCGATGGTGATGCCGGCCTTGTCCTGCGCCTCGGCGGTCGATGCCCCCAGGTGCGGGGTGACCACCACGTTGTCCAGGCCGAACAGCGGGCTCGAGGTGGCCGGCTCCTGGTTGAAGACGTCGAGGGCCGCGCCAGACAGGTGCCCCGACTCGACCGCCTTGGCCAGGGCGGTCTCGTCGACGATCCCGCCGCGGGCGGCGTTGACCAGGCGGGCGCCCGGCTTGGTCGCCGCCAGCTCGCGCTCGCCCAGCAGCCCGACCGTCTCCGGCGTCTTGGGCAGGTGCACGGTGATCACGTCGGCCCTGGCCAGGACCTCGCCGAGGCTGCCCAGCTCGACGCCGAGCTGGGCGGCGCGCTCGCGGCTCACGTACGGGTCGTAGGCGACCAGGCGCATGCCGAAGGCGAGCATCCGCTGGGCGACCAGCGTTCCCACCCTGCCGAGCCCGACGATCCCCAGGGTCTTGCCGTACAGCTCGGCGCCCTGGAAGCGCGAGCGCTCCCAGCGGCCGACCCGGAGCGCGGCGTCCGCCCTCGGGATGTTGCGCGCCTGCGCCAGGATCAGCGCGATGGTGTGCTCCGCCGCCGAGATCACGTTCGACTGCGGCGCGTTGACCACCATGATCCCGAGCCGGGTGGCGGTGTCCACGTCGACGTTGTCCAGGCCGATGCCGGCGCGGCCGACGACCTTCAGCTCGCGGCCAGCCTCCAGCACCTCGGCGTCGACGGTGGTCGCCGAGCGCACGATCAGCGCGTCGGCGTTCCGGACCGCCTCGAGCAGCTCCTGCCGGGTCATGCCCGAGCGGGCGTCCACGTCGTGGTGGGCGCGCAGCAGCTCCACGCCGGCCGCGGCCAGCGGTTCAGCGACGAGTATCAGCGCCATCTGCCGCGATCAGTCCTCTTCTGGTCGCCGAAGCCAGGACATCATCCCGCGCAGCGGCCTGCCGGTCCGCTCGATCTGGCTGTCCCGCGCCTCGGCGCGCATGCGGTTGAAGTTCGGCCGGCCGGCGTCGTCCTCGGCGACCCACTCGCGGGCGAACGCGCCGGAGCGGATCTCGCCGAGGATCCGTTCCATCTCGGCCCGGACGTCGTCGTTGATCACCCGCGGGCCGCGGCTGTAGTCGCCGTACTCGGCCGTGTCGGAGACCGAGTAGCGCATCCACTTGAGACCGCCCTCGTAGATCATGTCGACGATCATCTTCAGCTCGTGGAGGCACTCGAAGTAGGCGACCTCGGGCTGGTAGCCGGCCTTCACCAGGGTGTCGAAGCCGGACTTGATGAGCGCGGTCACGCCGCCGCAGAGGACCGTCTGCTCGCCGAACAGGTCGGTCTCGGTCTCTTCCTGGAAGGTGGTGACCAGGGTGCCCGCCCTGGTCCCGCCGATCCCGCGGGCGTACGACTTGGCCAGGTCCCATGCCTTGCCGCTGGCGTCCTGGGCGACCGCGACCAGGCAGGGCGTGCCCTGGCCCTCCTCGAACTGGCGCCGGACCAGGTGGCCGGGGCCCTTGGGCGCGACCATCGCCACGTCGACGCCCTGCGGCGGCTCGACGTAGCCGAAGTGGATGTTGAAGCCGTGCGCGAAGAACAGCGCGTCGCCCGGGCGCAGGTTGGGGGCGATGTCGCTGGCGTAGAGGTGGCGCTGGACCGTGTCGGGCACCAGCACCATGATCAGGTCGGCCCACCCGCACGCCTCGCCCGCGCTGAGTACCTCCAGGCCGGCCGCCTCGGCCTTGGCGCGGCTCTTGGAGCCCTCGGCGAGGCCGACGCGGACCTCGCAGCCGGAGTCCTTCAGGTTCAGCGCGTGGGCGTGACCCTGCGAGCCGTACCCGAGCACGGCGACCTTTCTTGACTGGACCAGGCCGAGATCGGCGTCGTCGTCGTAGTAGACCGTGGCCATTTCCTCGTGGACCTCCTCGTGGGCCGGTCGCGTTCGCGCCGGCTACGCGCTCCTCTGCAGCCGCACCGGACGGTCGGTGATGCCCTTGCTGCCCCTGGCGAGCCCGACCCTCCCGGTGCGCACCAGCTCGCGGATGCCGTGCGGCTCCAGCATCTCGAGCATCGCCTCGATCTTGCCCTGGTCGCCGGTCGCCTCGATGGTGAGGCTCTCGAGCGCGACGTCGACCACCCGCGCCCGGAACAGCTCGGCGATCTCGACCACCTGCTGGCGGGTGGACGGGTCGGCCTTGACCTTGACCAGGATCAGCTCGCGCTCGACCGAGCGGGAAGGCTCCAGCTCGACGATCTTGAGCACGTTCACCAGCTTGTTGAGTTGCTTGACGACCTGCTCCAGCGGGCTGGAGGCGCAGTTCACGACGATCGTCATGCGGCTGTAGGTCTCGTCCTCGGTCGGTCCGACCGCCAGCGAGTCGATGTTGAAGCCGCGCCGGCTGAACAGCCCGGAGATGCGGGCCAGCACGCCGGGACGGTTCTCGACCAGCACCGAGAGGGTGTGGACGCTCATGCGCGGACCTCCCGCCTGGTCGCGGCCGCCTGCTCCTCGGGGGAGAACTCGGGGCCAAGGATGATCTCGTCGTTGGAGCGGCCGGCGGGGACCATCGGGAACACGCCCTCGCGGGCGTCGACCCGGAAGTCGACCACCACCGGCACGCCCTCGACCGCGATCGCCTTCTCGATGGTGGCGTCGACGTCCTCGGGCCGGTCGCAGCGCAGCCCGACCCCGCCGTAGGCCTCGGCCAGCTTCACGAAGTCCGGCCAGTCGAAGCCCAGGTTCACCTCGGAGTAGCGCTCGTCGTAGAACAGCTCCTGCCACTGGCGGACCATGCCGAGGTGCCCATTGTTCAGGATCATCACCTTGATGGGGATCCGCTCGATGGTGCAGGTCGCCAGCTCCTGCGCGGTCATCTGGAAGGAGCCGTCGCCGTCGATCGCGATCACCAGCTCGTCGGGCCGGCCGACCTTGGCGCCCATCGCCGCCGGCACCGCGAAGCCCATGGTCCCGGCGCCGCCCGAGTTGATCCACGAGCGCGGCCGCGAGAACTTGAAGTACTGCGACGCGTACATCTGGTGCTGGCCGACGCCGGAGGTCAGCACGGCGTTGCCGGCGGTCAGCGCCGAGACCCGGTCGACCACGTACTGGGGCTTGAGGCTGCCGTCCCGCGCCTGGGCGTAGCGGTAGGGGAAGCGGCCCTTCCAGCCGTCGATCACCTGGAGCCAGGCCGAGGTGTCGGCGGGTCCCTGCTCGGCCACCACCGCCCGGTAGGCGGCGACCAGCTCCTCGAGCACCAGGCGGATGTCGCCGACGATCGGCACGTCGACCGCGCGGTTCTTGCCGATCTCGGCGGGGTCGATGTCGGCGTGGACGATCTTGGCGCCCGGCGCGAACGACTTCAGCTCGCCGGTGACCCGGTCGTCGAACCTCGCCGCCAGCGCCATGACCAGGTCGGCCTCCTGGAGCGCCGCCACCGCCGCGTAGTTGCCGTGCATGCCGGGCATGCCGAGCGCCAGTGGATGGGTGTCCGAGAAGGCGCCGCGGGCCATCAGCGTGGTGGTCACCGGCGCCTTGGCCAGCTCGGCGAGGTTCAGCAGCGGCTCGTGCGCGTTCGCTTTGACCACCCCGCCGCCGACATAGAGCACCGGGCGGCGCGCCTCGCGCAGCAGCGCGGCGGCCTCGCGGACCCGCTTGGCGTGCGGCTTGACGGTCGGTCGGTAGCCGGGCAGGTCGAGCGCCTCCGGCCAGGACCACTCCGTGGTCGCCTGGAGCACGTCCTTGGGGATGTCGACCAGCACCGGTCCGGGGCGGCCGGTCGAGGCGATGTAGAAGGCCTCGGCGACCGCGCCGGCGACCCTGCCCGGGTCGAGGACCAGCTCGTTGTGCTTGGTGACCGGCAGCGTGATGCCGGTGGTGTCGCACTCCTGGAAGGCGTCCGAGCCGATCACCGGCCGCGGGACCTGCCCGGTGATCGCGACCATCGGCACCGAGTCCATGAACGCGTCCGACAGCGCCGTGACCAGGTTGGTCGCGCCCGGCCCGCTGGTCGCCATGCAGACGCCGACCTTGCCGGTCGCCCACGCGTAGCCCTCCGCGGCGTGTCCGGCACCCTGCTCGTGGCGGACGAGGATGTGCCGCACGCTGGACTCTCGCATCGGGTCGTAAGCCGGCAGGATGGCGCCCCCTGGAAGCCCGAACACGACGTCGACGCCGCACTGTTCGAGGCTGCGGATGAGCGCTTGCGCTCCGGTGACCTTCAAGATGACTCCCTAGGCTCCTGAGATGTGGCGTTGCCGGGCAAACAAAAAACCTCCTGCCGATTGGCATAGGAGGCTCCGCGCGGACCCGGGTGGAGAGGTCCGCGCTACGTAATAAGTACGAGGCTCTTGAGACAGGGCATTCGGGCTCCTGCAAGGTCGACGAGTTCGGTCAGCATCGTATCGGCATTGTCAAGCCAAGCGGCGACAACCGGCCGCCCTTCCGTGGAACGCCCGGCCCAGGCACCATACCACTCCCTCCGCTCCCGCCGCGGGTCGGGCGCGAGGTCAGCTGGGGGCTGTGGACGGTGACTTGCCGGCATAGCGCGGGAGGCGGAACCTTGCCTCCGCACCGACTGTCCGTTCAGGGTGGGATCCGCCCGGTCTTCCGGTGCGGCAGCCGTACGCGATCGAGCTCGAAGGAGCCCCCAGAGATGCGAGCACTCGTCGCCGACCCGTCCGCCTCGCCGCCCCTGACCCTCGCCGAGGCCCCCGAGCCGTCCGCCGGACCCGGCCAGGTCGTGGTGCGGATGGAGGCCGCCTCCGTCAACCGCGGCGAGATCCGGACCGCCGCGGCCCAGCCGCCGGGCACCATCATCGGCTGGGACGTGGTTGGCACCGTGGTCGCGCTGGGCGACGGGGTGGACGAGTTCCAGGTCGGCCAGCGGGTGGTCGGCCTCGCGCCGACCGGCGGCGGCTTCGCCGAGCTGGTCACCCTGCCGGCGGCGTGGACCGTGCCGCTGCCGAGCAGCCTGGACCCGGTGGTCGCCTCGACGCTCCCGGTCGCCGGCATCACCGCCGTCAACGTCCTGCGGCTGCCGAGGGTCCACGCCGGCGACCGGGTCCTGATCACCGGCGCCGCGGGCGGGGTCGGCTACCTGGCGGTCCAGCTCGCGCTCGACGCCAAGGCGACCGTGACCGGCCAGGCCTCCAGCGAGCGGCGCGCCGCGGTCGTCCGGGACCTCGGCGCCGCCGCGATGATCCATCCCGGCGACGGCTCGCCTGTCGACGGCGAGTTCGACGTGGTCCTCGAGAGCATCGGCGGGCCGATGTTCCGCGCGCTGCTGCGGGCGACGGTCGTCGGCGGCCGGATGGTGGTGTTCGGCAACTCCGCGAACGCCGAGTCCACCATCCGGGTCGAGGACTTCTACGCCAAGGGCATGACCATCTACGGGTTCAGGATCTTCCAGTCCGTCTCGCCCGAGCAGGCGGCCAAGGACCTCGCCGCGCTCGCCGACGAGGTCGCCGCGGGCCGGATCAAGGTCGTCGTCCAGGGCACCGCGCCGCTCACCGACGCGATCTCGCTCATCCGCGATCTCTACGAGCGCAAGGTCACCGGAAAGGTGGTGATCACCGGCTGAGTCGCTCCGGCCCGCGAGCCGTCCCTCGACCCGAGCAGAGGAGGCAACGATGCCGACCGCGTTCGCACCAAAGCTGGTGGCTCCAGACGACGGCAGGACGGTCATGCTGTTCGGCGTCCGCTTCGACTACAAGATCGAGAGCGCCGACTCCGGCGGCACCGTCGCGGCCCTCGAGGTCGAGATCCCTCCCGGGACCCTGGTGAAGCCCCACACCCACTCGCGCGAGGACGAGTTCTCGCTGGTGCTGGCCGGCACGGTCGGGGTCCGGATCGGTGACACCGTACTCGAGGCTGACCAGGGCGCCTACCTGGCGAAGCCGCGAGCGAGGCCGCACGCGATGTGGAACGCGGGTGCCGAGCCGGCGAAGGTGGTCGAGATCCTCTCGCCCGGCGGCCTGGAGAACTACTTCCGCGAGCTGGCACCGATCCTCAAGCAGCACGGCGACGACGCGCCGCGGCGGTACTACGAGCTCGCCGAGCGCTACGGCATCACCATCGAGGACGACTGGATCGAGGAGCTGGAGCGCCGCCACCACGTGAAGCTCTGAGCGACGGCAAGCGCCGAGATCGCCGGGATGATTCCCGGCGGTCCGAAAGTGCCGAGGATCCGTGGTATCGGCCGGTCAGTGTTGTACGCTCCCAATGCTCGGATGCTCGGAACCTTCGGCCGGACAGGGTGGTGCCCATGCGGCGAGTTGCCGTCGCGAACCAGAAGGGCGGCGTCGGAAAGACGACGACGGTGGTCAATCTCGGTGCCGCCTTGGCCGAGATCGGTCGCCGCGTTCTGGTCGTCGACCTGGACCCGCAGGCCAACGCAAGCACGTGGCTGGGCTCCGTCGACGCCCGCGCCCTCTACGACGTCTTCGAGAACGGGACCCCGATCGAGAAGGCGGTGCGGTCGACGGCGATCGAGAACCTGGAGCTCGTTCCTTCCTCGTCCTGGATGACCAGGGCCGAGCGGAACGCGGCCACCCAGGCCGGGGCCGAGATGATCCTGCGCCAGGCGCTGGACGAGCTCGACCAGGATCGTTGGGACATCGTGATGATGGACTGCCCGCCGGCGCTCGGGCTGCTGTCGTACTCGGCGCTGGCGGCCGCGACCGAGGTGCTGGTCCCGGTCCAGACGCGCGTCATGCCGCTCGCCGGTCTGGTCGCGCTCACCCAGACGATCGAGACCATCCGCGTACGGCTCAACCGTCGTCTCAAGCTCTCCGCGGTGCTCTGCTGCCAGGTCGACGTGCGCACCTCGCTCTCCCGCGAGATCGTCGCGTCGCTGCGCGAGCGGTTCGGCGACCTGGTCATGGACACGGTCGTCCGCGAGAGCGTCCGGGTCGCCGAGGCGCCCGGCCACAAGCAACCTGTGGGGCTCTACGCCCCTGACAGCTCCGCGGCTTCCGACTACCGGGCTGCCGCGATCGAGTTCGACGCAAGGAGTGCCGCCGATGGCACGGCCACGAAGGATGGGCGCGTTCAACGCGCTTGACGAGCTGCTGCCCGGTCCGGCGTCGGACGAGCGAGCGCCGGACCCTCCGCCGGGGCCCGCGCGCCGGAACCGACGCGACCACAGCTGGGACCGGGACTGGGACCAGCCGCAGGAGCCGGTGGAGCGGCCGAGGCAGAGCGCCGGCTACAACGCCCTCGACGAGCTGTTGCCCGGGCCGCTCTCGGCCCGCCGGCGGCTGAAGCTCGTCCCCGAGCGGCGAGGGCAGCCCGCCCACCAGGACGATGGCGGGTCCAGGCACCTGAGTGCCTACAACCCCCTGGACGATCTCCAGCCCGAGGCGCCCCCGCCGAAGGCCCGCGTCAGCCTGCGGGTCTCGGTCGAGCTGATCGAAGCCGCCCGCGACGCCAGCGCCTACCTGTCGCACGAGCAGGACGGTCGGGTGACCCTCGGCGGCCTCGCCGAGGAAGCCCTCCGCGCCGAGCTCCAGCGCCTGGCGGTCGAGCACAACAGCGGCCGGCCATTCCCAGCTCGCCCGGACGACCGCAACCCCCGCCGTCGTCGTTCCTGAGCCGCTCTCGAACGGATGACGCCTGCCGCGCCGTTTCTCGCGCCGGCCTCGCCCGCGCCCGTCTCGGCGCGCCGGCCTCGCCCGCGCCCGTCTCGGCGCGCCGGCCGCCCGGGGCATCGTTCGTCGAGTCGAGCCCAGAGCCTCGCCGGCGGGCGGCGCCGCGTCAGCCGTTGTTGGGCGGGACGGCGACCACGATCGTGACCGTGGACCCGCGCTGGGCGCGGCCGTTGCGCGGGACCTGCTCGATCACCCGGAAGGCCTGGCGGCGGTCCGGGTTTGGGAAGTCCTGCCGCGTGACCTCGAAGCCTGCTTGCTGGAGCAGGCTGGTCGCCTGGCTCACGCGCATGCCGCGCGTATCCGGCACCCGCACCTGCTGGTCCTGCTGATCGTCGGTGGTGGTCGGGGCCGTGGTTGTCGGCGGTTGCGTGGTCGTCGTCGCCTGCGTGGTCGGCGGGGCGGTCGTCTCGGGCAGGCTGGTGGTGGGCGCCTCGGTGTTCGACGGAGGTGGCGCCTGCGTGCTGATCGGCGGCAGCGTCGTCTCCGGCACGTTGGGGACCTTGACGGCCTGGATGACCACGATGGCGACGATCGCGGCCAGGATGATCGTGCCGAGGGCGAACAGCACCGCCCGCCCCTTCCGGGGCGAATCCGCGGCGGACGCGCCGGTCTCGGCGCCATAGCCATATCGCGAGGCCCGCGCCGGCATCACCCCGCGGTCGAGGACCGTCGTCGGCCGCTCCCCCACCCCCATGCCCACGGCGCCCATCGCACGGGTGGCCTGCTGGGAGGGGCGAGGCATCGCCGCGGTAACGGGCTCGCCGGCGCGCACCCGATCGAGGTCGCGCTGGAGATCCATGGCGGTCTGGTAGCGGTCCTCCGGGCGCTTGGCCATCGCCTTCAGGCACACCCGCTCCAGCGACGCGGGCACGGCCGAGTTCAGCGCTCGAAGCGGCGTCGGGTCCTCCTGGATGTGCCGGTAGGCGATCGCGACCGGGGTCGGCCCGGTGAACGGGAGCTGGCCGGTGACCATCTCGTACAGGCAGCAGCCGAGCGAGTAGATGTCGCTGCGTGCATCCGCCTCCATGCCCTGCGCCTGCTCGGGAGAGATGTACTGGGCGGTCCCAACCACCGCGGAGGTCTGGGTGATCGACGGCACCGCG
>JBEDUQ010000282.1:0-9157 GCA_040414855.1 Actinomycetota bacterium | reverse complement strand
ATCGCCTCGGTCGCGGCCACCGCCTTGGCCATGCCACCGCCGAGGAAGGCGGCGACCGCCGGGGACGCGGCCGCCGCAGCGCCGCCCAGGCCCACCAGCTCCAGCACCGCGCTGTCACCGATGTCGGGAGCGCCGTCGGAGGGACCGTAGCCGGAGTGGAACAGGGCCTGCTCGACCGGTGGAGCGGGGGCGGTGAACCAGCGATCGCCGGTCGCGGCCAGGCGAACGCCGAAGGTCGTGCCGTTACGGGCCATCCCCGTCACCACGGTCGCGCCGGCGACCTCCCCGGCCCAGTCGGTCAGGGTCTTGGCGGCGGCCATGACCAGGTTGAGGAAGAACAGGTGGTTCTCGGACAGGAAACGGGCCAACGGCGGCAGCCCGGGCCCGCCGGCCTCCGCCAGGTAGGGGAGCAGGTGCCGGATCAGCAGGTTCGTGGAGGCCTGTGTCCGCATGTGGCCGTCGTCGCCCATCTGGAGCCCCTGGCTGCCCAGCGCGAGCACGTCGACCGGCCCGCTCAGGCGCAGGGCGGCGGCGAGCACCGGACCGGCGGTGTCGCGAAGGAAGCGGAGCCGTTCGACCGCCTCCGGTGCGTCCACGCCGTACCACGGCGTCTTGCCGGGACCCTGGTTGAGACCGGAGAAGGCCCGGTTGGAGCCGGAGCGGTTCTCGACGGCGAAGACCGGGGCGGAGGGGCCGACGGCGCTGGCCATCGGCACGACCGCGTGGTGGTGGTTGGCCGGCTCGAGCTCCACCCCCTCGGCGGCGACCAGGGCTCCGGCGTCCTCGCGGCTCGCTGCCCAGCCCTCCGCCATCACCGCCGCCAGCACCGAGCGGCGCAGCGGGTCGCAGAAGCGCTCCCACGCGAGCGGCGGACCGGGGTGAAGGATCGTCCGAGGTCCCATCCCGGGCACGAGATCGGCCGCCGGCCCGACCTCCACCAGGACCGGGGCCCCTTCGTCCAGGCGGCGCACCGCCTCGCGGTTGGCCCGGTCGACCCGCTCGGCGTGCCGTCCGTAGAGCCGGGTCAGCGCCACGACGAGCTCCTCCCGCCCTCCCGCCGGGATGCGCCAGTCGACGTCCACCGCCTCCGCCCCCTGGGCACGGACCGCGTCGCCGAATAGCGACAAGCCGACGTTCACCACCCGCACGTGCTCCGGCAGCGGGGCCGACAACGGACCGGCGGGAGTCGAGCGACTAGACTCACTTGCCATGCTGGAGATCACTGCCTCGTGGGAGGGTGGGTACCGGTGCAGGGTCCCGATCCGGGGCTTCGAGGTGCTCGTGGACGAGCCGACGGACGCCGGCGGTACGGATAGCGGTCCCAAGCCGACGGAGTTGCTGCTGGCATCGCTCGGTGCGTGCTTCGCGATGGCCGTGGCGCACGCGGTCCGCAAGCGCGGGCGGGAACTGGCCGACGTGACCGTTCGCGTACGCGGTGAATATGACGGTCCCCGCGTCGCACGCATCACCGTGGAGGCGAGGTCCAGCCAGCCCGAGCTGGTGCGGTCCGTGCTCGACCGGGCGATCCGGTCCTGCTACGTCTCGAACACGCTCACCGGAGACCCTCAGATCGAGTACCAGGTCGAGCGGGCGCCGGCTACACATCCCGACGGGCCACCTCCTCCGCCGCGCTGACCAGGGCCGACTCGGCCGCGTCGAGGGAGTCGAGCGCCTTGGTGGCCCGGTCGCGGACGGCCGACGCCTCGGCAGCCTGGGCGGCGGCCATGCGCCGGACGACCTCCGGGGCGGCTCCCCCGACGGAGTTCCTGGTGAGCACGATCGCCCTGGGGTCCAGCACCTCGGAGAGGTCCCGACCGGTGAGGCCCAGGCGGCGGCCGATCGTCCCCGCGGCCGCCTCGTCGAGCATCTCGCCGGTGATGTCGACGCCACGCAGGCCCTCGCGGCTCGCCTTGCGCACGGCCTCGCCGACGAGAAGATAGGCGCTGCGGTAGTCGATCTCGCAGGTCTGCATGACGTACTCCGCCAGGTCGGTGGCCTGGGAGAAGCCCGAGCACAGCGCCTCCCACATCCGCTCGGGGTTGACCTGGAGGGTGGAGGCCACACCGGTCATGAGCCGGGTCACCTTGCCGGCCAGCTCGAGGGACCGGGGCACCTCGCCGTAGGCGAAGATCAGGTTGTCGCTGCGGGCCGACGGGGTCTTCACCACCCCCAGAAACCCGGAGAGGCGCCCCAGCAGGACCCCGGCGGCGCCCCGCACGATCGACAGCGCATAGGGGTTCCGCTTCTGCGGCATGAGCACGCTCGCGCGGGTGTAGGGCCCGGCCAGCGAGACGAAGTCGAACTCCCGGCTGTCCCAGATCTCCAGGTCCTCGGCCAGCTTGCTCAAGGTCGACACCAGGCTGGCGCCGGTCGCGAGCAGGTCGACGAACCCGTCGGTCTGCCACATCGCGTCGCGGGTGTGGTCGATCACGCCGTCGAAGCCCAGCAGCCTCGCCGTCCGCTCCCGGGACAGCGCCAGGCGGCTGCCGTTGACGCAGCCAGCTCCGGCCGGGCTCTGGTTGACCCAGTCGAAGCCGTGGCGCAGGCGGTCGGCGTCGCGGAGCGCGGGATAGGCGAAGGCGAGCACGTAATGCCCGAACGTCGAGGGCTGTGCTTGCTGAAGGTAGGTCTGGTCGGGCATGAGCGTGTCCGCGGTCGCCTCCGCGAGGCTCGCCACCGCCGCTGAGAAGCTTGCGGCGTCGCGGATCAGCTCCAGGGTCATGCGCCGCAGGCAGAGGCGCAGCGCGATCCGCCCGGCCTCTCGCCGGGGCCGGCCGGCGTGCAGCCAGCCGGCGTCCGTGTCGAGGCGTTCGACGAAGAACCGCTCCCGCGAGTTGTAGGCGTCGCCGTAGCGGGGGTCGTAGGGGAACCGCTCGGCCGGCCACCGCGACACCTCCACGACCAGGTCGAGGAGGCGCCTGGCCGCTCCAACCGGAATCACCCGCTGCTCCAGCAGGGCGAGCACGTGCGCCATGTCGGCCAGGTTGAGGCCGGCGTGGAGCATCGGGGCGTCCGCGACCTCGAGCGCGAAGCCGGCCTCGATCAGCTCCGGCGCTGGTGTGGACTCGGAGAAGCCCTCTTCAGTGTTGCCTGTCACCGCACCCTCTCACGGTCGACTGTAGGGCCGCCGGCGTCCCGCCAGTGTGGACGAACACCGCGGGACCGGGCAGCCCCTCTCGGACTTTGGCGACCAGCACCGCCATCGCCTTGGCGGTGAACACCGGATCGAGCAGAAGTCCTTCGGTCGCCGCGGCGAGGCTGGCCGCGGCCTCGCCCTCCCGCGACGCGATTGCGTACCCCGGCCCACGGGCGTCCACCAGGTCCACGTCCCGCTCCTCCGGCTCGGGGGACCTGAGCAGGGCGGCACACCCGCGCGCGAGGCGGAGCACCCGGTCACGGCACTCGGCGAGTGGCCGGCTCACGGTGGCACCGAGGACCCGCCAGCGGCGGCCGGCGGCGACGGTACCGGCCACCAGACCGGCCTGCGTGCCGCACGAGCCGGTCGCCACCAGCACCACCTCTGGCTCGCTGTCCAGCTCAGCCACCTGCCCGGCGAGCTCCTGGACGGCGAGCGCGTAGCCGACCGCGCCGAGCGGGGTCGCCCCACCGCGCGGCACGAGGTAGGGCCGGCGGCCGGCGTCGCGAAGCCGCTCGGCGCGGTCGGCAAGCGCGGCGTCCACCGAGGCCCGGTCGGGGTCGCCGGTGAACCGCACGCTGGCGCCAAAGCGCCGGGCAAGCTCCAGGTTCGGGCCAGGCCGCGGCGGCTCGTCCCCGTAGAGCACGAGCTCGCAGGCGAGCCCGGCGACCTGGGCGGCCGCGGCGGCCGCCTGGCAGTGGTTCGACTCCGGGCCACCGCCGGTGAGCAGCACATCGCTCCCCGTGGCGAGCGCGTCGCCCAGCAGGTACTCGAGCTTCCTGGCCTTGTTGCCGGCCAGCGCGAACCCGATGAGATCGTCCCGCTTGACCAGGATCGGCGGCCCCGCCAGGGCGGCGGACAGCCGCACCGCCGGCTGCAGGGGCGTCGGCAGCAGCGCCAATGGGAACCGAGCCGGAACGCTCACGGCCACGTCTCCGGCTCGCCGACGCGCCGCTCCCGAGCCCGCCGGACCACCTCGTCGACCATGGCACCGGACGCCCCGGTCAGCGGCCGCTCCAGCAGCGAGCGGAGCTCGTCGGGCGGGATCTCGCGGGCGACCTCTGAGCCGGCTGCCGCCTCCGCGAGGGAGCGACCCTGCTGGTGCGCCTCGCCGAGGACGCGCTGGAGCAGGTCCTGCGCCCGGTGCTTGCCCACCCGAGGCGCCAGCGCCGCGAGCAGCGCCTCCGAGGCGGCGAAGCCCCCGTCCGCCCAGGCATTGCGCACCATCCGCGTCTCGTCGACCTCCAGCTCCTCGACCAGCCGCTTGGCCAGGTCGACCGCGGTCACGGTGAGCACGCACGCCTCGGGAAAGGCAACCCACTCGGCCTTCCATCCGCGGCCGTCACGCTCGTGCTCCTGCACCATGCCGTCCAGGGCCGTCCCGGCCTGGGCGCGGATCAGCCGCCACAGGGTGACGAGATGCTCGGCGGTCTCTGGGTTGCGCTTGTGCGGCATGGTGATGCTGCTGACCGACCCGGGACGGCTCGGCTCGCGCAGTTCGCCGATCTCGGGTCGCTGGAGCTGGTACACCTCGTTGCCGATGCGCGCGAGCGTCCCGCTGACCAGGGCGAGCAGCGTCATGAACTCCGCGACCCGGTCCCGGGAGGCGGTCCAGCTCATCGCCGGGTCGGCCAGGCCCAGCCGCGCACAGAAGCGGCGGCGGAGCTCCGGCCCCGCCTCGCCGAAGAACGCGAGGCTCCCGGCCCCGCCGGCGAGCTGCCCGACCAGCCAGCGGGGAGCGCCCTGGCGCAGCCGCTCCAGGTGGCGGCCGACCTCGTCCACCCACGACGCGGCCTTGAGCCCGAAGGTGATCGGCGAGCCCACCTGCCCATGGGTGCGACCGGCCATGGGGGTATCGCGGTGGCGCTCGGCCAGGCCCAGCAGGAGCGCCTCGATCGCGCGGAGATCACGCCAGAGGATCGACCCGACGGACCGCGTCGCCAGCGCGGTCCAGGTGTCGGTCAGGTCCTGCACGGTGGTGCCGTAGTAGACCCACTCCGCCGCCGGCTCCGGCAGGATCCGCTGGAGCCCACGGATCAGCCCGAGCGTCGAGTGACCGGTGCGGCGCGTCTCCTCGGCCACGAAGCCCAGGTCGAGCCGCTCCACCGCCGCCCCGGTCCGGATCGCCCGGGCGGCTTCGGCGGGGACGATGTCGAGCTCGGCCTGCGCCTCGGCCAGAGCCACCAGGATCTCCAGCCAGGAGCGCAGGCGGGCGCGCTCGTCGAAGATCGCCCAGGCCTCCTCGGTGCCCCAGAGGTGCCGGTACAGGGTCGAGTCGATCACGACGACGCCCGTGTCAGCTCGACCGCGGCGAGAACCGTCTCGATGCCGGCCCGCACCTCGGCCAGGGTCGCGCCCCATGGCACCCGGACCACCAGACCGTCCCGCTCGATCGTCTCCTCGAGCTGGCAGCACTTGGTCAGCACCGGACCGTCCCGGGGCACGACCAGCTCGTATGGGCACATCTCCAGGTGCGGCGGCTCGTCCCCGTAGAAGTGGCGATGGATCTCCCGCGAGCGCTCGCAGCCGACCAGGACCCAGTCCCGCCGCGACGGCCGCTCGTCGAGGTAGAAGACCTCGGCCCCGTCGGGCGCGGCGCCCGAGCCGCGGCATGGGTAGAGGTACTGGCGGGAAGGACGCTGCCGGGCCAGCTCTACGATGTCGATGATCTCGGGCTCCAGCCGGACCGGCGGAAGGTCCTCGGCCACCTCCAGCACGCGCCGTGCCTGGTCGAGCAGCTTCGGCGGCCGAGGCGGCGCGACCTCCACGACCCGGAGGCGGACCGGCTCGGGGTCGAGGATGAAGCTCACGTGCTCATACCGGCCCTGGACGACCACGCAGCGCGTCCCCGGGGCGCCATCGAGGGCCGCCTCGCAGACCTGCGTGGGTATGCCCACGTCCACGTCCGGGCTGGTGAGCCAGGCGCACTCCGCAGGTCCGGCCAGCACCTCGACGCCCGTGACCGGCGAGAAGAGCGGCTCCTCGGAAGCCTTCGCGACCTCGATCAGCGCGGCGCCGTCCGCGCCGCGGACGGCGATGTAGCGCGTGCGCCGGTACGCCTCGCGGCCGAGGAAGTGCTCCTCCAGCCGTTCCGGGACCAGCGGCAGGTCCACGCTGGTGACGGCCACCTCGCGGTACCTCGACGGCATTCGGTTGCGTACCCGGCTCACCTCACATCCCCCCGCGACTCCCAGGGCCCCTGCTCACGTGCTCGCTCTCGCGTCGTCCGGGTCCCTCCGGTCGTTCCGGCCAGCCGTGGGCGAGCGTATCGGCCCGAAGGCCGAGGCGAAGGGCTTCCACGGCGAACACCTCGTTCAGGGCGACGTTGCCCAGGCTCACGTTGGCGCCGAAGCGCCGGACCAGCCAAGCCTGCTGCTCCTTTCTCGGGGCCTCGAAGACAACCCGCGAGAGCCCAACGGCGTCCGCCACGACCTCGGCCACCTCGGTGCGGATGCGGCCATCCTCGTGGTAGAGGCCCACGGTCCCCGTCTCGCGGCCCTCGGCCAGCGCCCAGGTGGCGCCCGCCTCGAGGTCGCCGAGCATCTCCTCGACCCAGGCCTTCGCCGACACCTCGGCCGTCGGCGACTTCGAGCCCACCTCGGCGATCACGACAAACCCGCGGGTCGCTTCGGAGATAAGCCGCCGCTTCTCATAAAGGGGCATCTCGACCGCGCCGTTCGAGACCTCGACGCAGGAGAACCCGACCTCGGCCGCCCACGCGAGGCACCGCTCCGCGGCGCCGGCAGCCCACGCGGCCTCGAGCAAGGTTCCTCCGACGCAGGCCCGAACACCCGCGCGCTCCAGGATCGCGACCTTCTCGCCGACATCGGGCTCGAGGTAGGCGGTGCCCCAGCCCAGCTTCCAGATGTCGATCAGGTGACTCGCCCGGTCGACCAGCCGACGGACGTCGTCAGGGGCCGCCCCCTTGTCGAGGACGTGCGTCAGCCCGACCGACCGCGGCTTGGCGGTCCGGGCGGGAACGGGGAGGAAGTCAGGGATCATGGCGTTCTCTATTGTAAAGACGCATGGACAATAGTGAAGCCCGGCGGCCGCGCCTTGGAGCACCAGAGACGACAAACGTGCGCGGGCGCGTCGGCTGTCCTGCTCGAGCGTGCCACGGAGCTGTCGATGCTCGCCGGCTCCCTGGAGGCCGTCGGGCGTGGATGCTCGGGGAGCTGGCAACCAGCCGGACGGTCGGGCGGATCAGGCTCGCCCGCGCCGCCCGGCTCAGCCCTGACGCGGCCGGGCTGCTGGAAGCGGTCGCCGTCGTGCCGCCGCACGTCGAGCTGTGGCTGCTGGAGGCACTCGCCGGGGATGTGGCCGACCGTCTCGACGAGTGCCTGACCTCCGGCATGCTCGTCGTCGGGCCGGCGGGCCGCGCGGGTCGCGACGGAGCGGCAGATCCACGACACGGATGGGGAGCCCGCGCCGCAAACATAGGGAACAGCCGGCGCGAAGATGGGGGCTCTCTCCTGATGTGACACGACCGGGGCTGCTCGACACTCCAGGCAGCCGGACTTCCCGGCGAGCCCACGACAGGAGGGGACATGCCCCGCTACCTCGTCGAGCGCACCTTCGCCGACGGCCTGGAGATCCCGGCCGACGCCCAGGGCGCCAAGGCCTGCCTGGCCGTCGTCGACGTCAACGCGACCCAAGGCGTCACGTGGATCCACTCCTACTTCACCGATGAAAGGCGCAAGACCTTCTGTGTCCACGACGGCCCCAACCCCGAGGCGATCCGCGCCACCGCCGAGCGCAACGGGCTGCCGGTCGACCGGATCTCCGAGGTGCGGATCCTCGACCCGTACTTCCACCACTGACTCAAGGAGGAACGTTGCGACGCATCATCATCGTCGTGCTGAGCGCGGCGCTGCTTGCGACCACCGCGTGGGCGATCCGCGGCGCCGCCGCCGAGCCGGCCCACCCGGCGCAGGCCGCCGCCGTGCCCGCCGCCCACCAGCACGACATGAGCAACATGAACACGACCGCCGCCAGCGTCGCCAGCCCGCTCGCCGAGCAGCTCGCCGCCGGCCGGCTCGCCACCCTCGAGTTCGCCAACAACCTGCACGCCGCCAAGGCCGCCGGCTACCAGATCCTCACCCGCATGATCCCCGACATGGGCTACCACTTCATCAACCCCAACATCCAGGGCTTCGACATCCGCAAGCCGCCGATCCTGGTCTACGAGCGCAAGGGCGACACCTGGCAGCTCGGCGCCTTCGAGTGGGTCTTCCCCACCACCCCGGCGACCCCGCCGCTGCCCGGCGCGACCTACGGCACCTTCGGCGCCGCATGCCACTACAAGGACGGCACCTTCGTGTTCGCCTCCTCGCAGGACCAGTGCGCCAAGCGCAGCCCCCAGACCGGCGCCCGCTTCAACCTCTGGCACCCCGACCTGATCACCATGCACGTGTGGCTCTGGTACCCCAACCCCGACGGCCTGTTCAACGGCACCAACCCCAACGCCACCCCCTTCAACGGCAACTGATCAACTGCAACTGATCAACGGCGACCGATCGCCGCCCCGCCGTGCCGAGGCCCGGGTTCGTCCGACCCGGGCCTCGGCGCCCCAGGTCGCCGGTCGTCGTCTGCGGGTTTTCTCCCCGGCGGCGCACGCTAGGGTCGCCGTGGGACGAGGCAGGTGACGCGCTCGCGGAAGAGCTCCAGCTGCGCCTCCTCGTCGCCGAGCGGCCAGACGAAGATCCGTCGGGCGCCGGCCTCCACGAATGCGGCGACCCGCTCGGCGCACACCTCCGCGGGACCGATCAGCAGCGGGGCGGAACGCAGCGCCTCGGCAGGGCGGTGCAGCATCGGCGCGAGCACTTCGCCAACGATTCGCTCCGCGACGACCGTGTCCTCGGTGATATACAGCCAGGTCGTGGCAATCGCGCTCAGGAACGACGACGGCGCCTTGCCGACGCGCCGTAGTTCCTCGCCGAGCGAGTCCAGACCCTCGCGAAACTGGTCCGGCGTGGTGTTGTACGCCGACGCGAGCCATCCGTCGCCGAGGCGGGCGACCCG
>JBEDUQ010000281.1:0-11394 GCA_040414855.1 Actinomycetota bacterium | reverse complement strand
GCCAAGCTGCTGACGGTCGCCGCCAGCATGCTCGGCGTCGAGCCCGGCCAGGTCGAGTGCGGGCACGAGCGCTTCTCGGCCCCGGGCTCGCCGGGCGGGTCCGGCGGGTCGGAGGGCCCGGGCGCCCCGGGCGGGTCAGCCCGGGCCGTGACCTTCGACGAGGCGGTGCGGCGGATCTACTGGCACGCGTTCGAGGAGCACGGCGAGCTGGTCGAGCCGGCCCTGGAGGTCACCCGCTACTTCCGCATCGGCAACGTCGACCACCAGCCGCCCCCGGGCGAGCGGGCGAACATGTACCCGACCTGGGCCTCCGGAGCGGTCGCCTGCGTGGTCGAGGTCGACCCGGAGACCGGCCAGGTTCGGCTGCTGCGCTACCACGCGGTCGAGGACGCGGGCCGGATCGTCAACCCGCTGCTGGCCGAGGCGAATCTCCACGGCGCGATCGCGCAGAGCGTCGGCGGGGCGCTCTACGAGCGGGTCGCCTACGACCCGAGCGGCCAGCTGCTCACCGGGACGCTGATGGACTACACCATCCCGACCGCGGTCGAGCTGCCGCGCCTCGAGATCGAACACCAGGAGACGCCGTCGCCGTTCACGCCGCTCGGCACCAAGGGGGTCGGCGAGTCCGGGATGGGCGGCACCCTGGCCGCGATCTGCGCCGCGGTCGAGAACGCCTTCCCCGAGCTGCGGCTGCGGCTGGACCAGCTCCCGCTGGACCCCAACCGCGTGTGGGCAGCGATCAGGCATGCGCGGCGAGAGGAGGCGGCGTGCCGGACGGCTACATCGGCCAGCGGCGTCATGGCCTGAGGAACCGCCTGCTCGCGCAGGGCCGCGGGACCTACGTGGCCGACGTCGAGCTCGAGGGCATGCTCCACATGGCGGTGCTGCGCAGCCCGCACGCCTCCGCGCGGATCCGCTCGATCGACACCACCGAGGCGGCCGCGCTGCCGGGCGTCCGTTACCTGGTCACCGGCGCGGAGATCCGCGAGCACACCGAGCCGATCCCCGAGGGCTGGGACACCTCGACCATCAACGCCAACGGCGTCGCCTGGTACGCGCTCTGCGTCGACCGCGTCCGCTACGTCGGCGAGGCGGTCGCGGCGGTGGTCGCCGACTCCAGGTACCAGGCGCAGCTCGCGCTGGCCTCGATCGAGGTCGACTACGAGGTCCTGCCGCACGTGACCGACCCGGTCGCCGCGCTGGCGGCGGACGCGCCGCTGGTCGAGCCGGGCTGGGGCAGCAACCTGCGCGTCTCCCGCGACCTGCCCGCCGGCGACCTGGACGCGGCGATGCAGGCGGCGGACGGGGTGGTGAGCGGCACGCTCACGGTCGGCCGCACCACCGGCGTGCCGATCGAGCCGAGGGGCATGGTCGCCTGGTGGGACGCGGACGAGGAGCTGCTCACCCTGTGGGCGTCCACCCAGAACCCCCACCCGCTGCGGCTCTACCTCTCCCAGACCATCGGGCTCAAGGAGTCGCGGATCCGCGTGATCCAGCCGCAGGTGGGCGGCGCCTTCGGCCTCAAGCAGCCGACCTTCCAGGAGGAGCCGCTGATCGCCTACCTGGCGCTGCGGCTCGGGCGGCCGGTCCGCTGGATCGAGGAGCGCGACGAGAACTTCCTGTGCACCGGCCACGCCCGCGACATGCGCGTCAGCTACCGGGCCTGCCACCGCGCCGACGGCACCGTCACCGGGCTCGAGGTCGACATCCTCGCGGACGTGGGCGCTCCCACGTCGCTGGTCGGCTGGGGCATGAGCGTCTCGGCCAGCGGCATCCTGCCGGGGCCGTACCGGATCCCCAACCGCCGGGTCCGGCTCCAGACCGTGGTCACCAACAAGGGCCCCTGGAACTCCTACCGGGGCTTCGGCCGCGACGCGGCAAACTGGTGGCTCGAGCGGATCATGGACCAGGTGGCCGACACGCTCGGCCTGCCGCGCGACCAGGTGCGGCTCCGGAACCTGATCGGCCCGGACGAGTTCCCGTTCGCGCGGGACGGCGGCGGGATCATCGACAGCGGCGACTACCCCGCCTGCATGCGCCGCGCGCTGGAGCTGATCGGCTGGGACGGCTTCGAGGGCGAGCGGACGCGCGCCCGCGAGCAGGGCCGCTACATCGGCATCGGGGTCGGCAACGAGCTCGGCTCCGAGGGCTGCGCGATGCCCGGGTCGCCGATGATCTCTGCCTTCGACGGCGCCACCGTGCGGATGACCCCGAGCGGCGAGGTCACCGTCCTGACCGGGGTCACCTCGCCCGGCAGCGGCAACGAGACCGGCCTGGCGCAGATCGTCGCCGACACCATCGGCTGCGAGCTGGACCGCGTGAGCGTGGTCCAGGGCGACACCCAGGTGTGCCCGTGGGGACTCGGCAACTACAGCTCGCGCAGCATCATCATCGGCGGGTCCGCCGCCGAGCTGGCCGCCACCGACCTCCGCGACAAGCTGCTGACGGTCGCGGGCAACCTGCTCGAGGCCAACCCCGAGGACCTGGAGATCAGCCGGGGCCGGGTGGCGGTCCGCGGCGCGCCGAGGCGCTTCGTGCCGCTCGCCGAGGTCGCCATGGAGATCTACACGCGGCCCTACGGGCCCAACGCCGACGGGGTCGAGCCGGGGCTCGAGTCGACCCGCTACTTCCGTGCCCCGAACATCTACCACCAGCCGGCCACCCAGGGCCGCTTCAGCGCCTACCCCACCTGGCCGAGCGCGACCGCGGCCTGCGTGGTCGAGGTCGACCCCGACACCGGCGTGGTCCGCGTCCTCCGCCACGTGGTGGTCGACGACTCCGGCACGGTGGTCAACCCGACCCTGGTCGAGGCCAACCTGCACGGCGCCACCGCGCAGGCGTTCGGCGGCGGCATGTTCGAGGGGATCGCATACGACGACGCCGGGCAGCTCCAGACCGCCACGCTGATGGACTACACCATCCCGACGGCGGTCGAGATGCCGATGATCACGGTCGCCCACCACCACAGCCCTTCGCCGTTCACGCCGCTTGGCACCAAGGGTGCCGGCGAGTCCGGTATGGGATCGGCGCTCGGCGCGCTGACCAGCGCGATCGAGAACGCGCTGCCGCACCTGGAGCTGCGGCTCACCGAGCTGCCACTGACCCCGAGCCGGCTCTGGCACGCGATCCGGACGGCCCGGCCGGCCGGGCGGCCGGAGCCGGCCGACGATGGGAGGGAGCCGACATGGCGATGAAGGACCTGCGCTCGTTCCTGGCCCACCTCGACGAGCGTGGCGAGCTGGCGACCGTCTCCAGGCAGGTCGACTCGAGGTATGAGATCGCCGCGCACATCCGCCGCAGCTCGGACGTGCAGGGGCCAGCCTTCCTGTTCGAGGACGTCAAGGGCTCGGACATGCGGGTGGCCGGCGGGCTGTTCTGCTCGCGCGCCAAGGCGCTGTACGCGCTGGAGGTCGAGCGGCATCAGGACGCGGTCGAGCGCTTCATCGACGCGATCGCCCACCCGGTCGCGCCGGTGCTGGTCGCGGACGGCCCCTGCAAGGAGGTCGTGCGCACCGGCGACGAGGTCGACCTGGAGGCCCTGCCGATCCCGGTCTACTCCGAGCAGGACCCCGGGGCGTTCGTCACCGTCGGCGTCGAGATCACCAAGGACACCGACACCGGCGCCCGCAACGCCGGCATCTACCGCATGCAGCTGTTCGGCAAGCGCGAGCTGGGCCTAGCCTCCAGCCCGTACTCCGACTTCGACGCCGTGTACAAGCGGGCGGAGGCGGCCGGCCGCCGGCTGGAGCTGGCGGTCGCGATCGGCGTCGACCCGGTGACCCAGCTCGCCACCCAGGCTCGGGTCCCCTACGGCTTCGACGAGCTGGGCGTCGCCGGCGCGCTCCACGGCGCCCCGCTGGAGCTGGTCCGCTGCGAGACGGTCGACCTGGAGGTGCCGGCCACCACCGAGATCGTGCTGGAGGGCTACTTCGAGCCCGGCGAGCGCCACGAGGAGGGCCCGTTCGGCGAGTTCACCGGCTACGTCGGGCCCGGCGGCGTCGAGCCGGTGTTCCACTGCACCGCGATCACCAGCCGACGCGACCCGATCTACCAGGCCGGGCTCACCGGCATCCCGATCACCGAGAACCACGTGATGAAGCTGCTGCCGATGGAGGCCAACCTCCTGGCGACCCTGCGGCAGAGCTACCCGGACGTCCAGGCGGTGCACTTCGCGCCCGAGGGCGGCGCCGAGTTCCTCGCGGTCGTGTCGCTGCGCCAGCGCTACGTCAACCAGGCCAAGAACCTGCTGCTGAGCGCGCTCGGCAGTACCGGCCACCCGAAGATGGCGATCGTGGTCGACGACGACATCGACGTCTACGACCCGGTCAAGGTCTGGTGGGCCGTCCTGACCCGCTCGCAGCCGTCCGATGACGTGATCATCATCCCCAAAGCCGCCGGCGGCCAGCTCGACCCGTCCGCGCCGACCCACTTCGCCAGCTCGCTGATGGGCATCGACGCCACCCGTCCGTACGGCGAGCCCTTCGCCGAGGTCGTGCGCGTGCCCGGGGTCGAGGACGTTCCCGACTGGACGGATTTACTGCACCGCTACCGCGGCTGACGGGCTCATGGCTGACGGCGCTCCGGGCCGGCTAGCGACCGGCTCCAGTGCCCGGCGACCCGGCGGCGAGGGCCGACGCGCGACCGATTGCCTCGGCGACCGCCCTACGGACGAACACCGGAACCATCTCGCGGCGGTACTCGGCGCTGGCGGTCGCGTCGGACCCTGGATTGACCTCTGCGCCGGCCGCGGCGGCCGCGTCCTCCAGTGCCCCCGGGCCTCCTTGGACCAGCAGCGACTCCGCCTCGGCCGGCCGGACCGGGGTGGCGTCGACGCCGAACAGGCCGATGCGCGCGTCGGCGATGCCGCCGCGGTCGTCGAGGGTCACCTGCGCGGCCACGCCGACCACCGCGTAGTCGCCGTCGCGGTAGGCCAGCTCGCGGACGGCGGCGGCGGTCCGCGCCGGGGCGACCGGCAGGCGCAGCTCGACCGCCAGCTCCTCCGGCTCGACGTCGGCGGTGAGCGGTCCGAGGTACAGCTCGGCCGCCGGCACCCAGCGCTCGCCGCCCTTGCGCACCAGCCGCAGCCGGGCGCCGGTCGCCAGCGCGACCGCGGGCCACTCCGCGCTGGGGTCGGCGTGGACCAGGCTGCCGAGCATGGTCCCGCGGTTGCGGACCGCCTCGTGGGAGATCCACGGCGCGGCGGCCGGCAGCAGCGGCGCGGCCGCGGCGACAGGGTGCCCCGCGCCCAGCGGCGCGGTGGCGGCGACGGGATGCCCGGCGGCCAGCGCCGCGAGCGTGCTGTGGCGCACCAGCGCGCCGATCCGCAGCTCGCCGTCCACCACCTCCAGCGTGTCGAGGCCGGGGAGGCGGTTGACGTCGACCAGGTGCTCGGGCGCGGCCAGGCCGGCGCTCATCATCGGGATCAGGCTCTGGCCGCCGGCAAGCACCTTGGCGTCGAAGCCGTGCTCGTCCAGCAGGGCGAGCGCCTCGTCGAGGCGCTCCGGCCGGTGGTAGGCGGTCACGCCGCCGCGGCGGTGGCGCGGGCGTACGCGCGCTTCAGCGCCCGCTCGGTCACCGCAATCAGCACCCGCCGCTTGTAGTCGCTGGAGCCGCGCAGGTCGTCGCCGGGATCGATGACGCCGGCGGCGGCCACGCCGGCCGCCCGCGCCTCCTTGGCGCCGAGGTGCCTGCCGATCAGCGCCTCCTCGGCCTCCGGCGCTCGGACCGGGGTGGAGCCGACGTTGGTGTAGACCAGCCGGGCGCCCGAGACCACGCCGTCCTCGACGGTCACCGACGCGGCCGCCGCGACGATCGCGAAGTCGGTGGCCTGTCGCTCGAACTTGACGTAGGCGGCGCCGGAGCCCGCCGGCTGCGCCGGGACGCGGATCTCGGTCAGCAGCTCGCTGTGGCCGAGCTCGGTCTCGTAGAGGTCGTGGAAGAAGTCCTCGACCGCGACCGTCCGCTCCCCGTCCGGGCCCTGGATCAGCACCGAGGCGCCGAGCGCGACCATCACCGCCGGGTGGTCGTTGGCCGGGTCGCCGTGGGCGAGGTTGCCGCCGACGGTGGCGAGGTTTCTGACGATCGGGTCGGCGATCACCTGGGTGGCGTCGTGCAGGACCGGAAAGTCGCGCAGCACCACCGGGTCCGACTCGAGCTCGGCCTCGCGGGTGAGCGCGCCGATCCGCAGCCCGCCCTCGTGGGACCGCAGGAACTTGAGCGACTCGATGCGGTTGATGTCGACGATCAGCCCCGGGCGCGCGAACCGCAGCTTCATCAGCGGGATCAGGCTCTGCCCGCCGGCGAGCACCTTGGGGTCGTCGTCGGCGTTCTGCTCGAGGCAGGCGATCGCCTCCTCGACCGTCTTGGGGTCGGCGTACTCGAAGTTGCCCGGATGCACGCCAACCTCCATGGGGTCCATTGGGTCGATGCGTCGACAGGTCGACCGCGCCTGTCCGGTCAGCCTAGCAGCGGCGGCCGATGGTTGAAATCTGCTTCCACATGGCGAACAGTGCGGTTGCGCCGGCCCCTCTGGCAAGGGAAGATGCATCAATAGACGAAATTCATTCTCTCATCGTGAAAGTCCGGTGCCGACCGCGCCGGCCGGTGTGGACGTTCAGCGCGAAAGCCGAGGGGACGCGATGCGCTACCAGGACCTGCGCGGGTTCATGCGCCTGCTCGAGGACGAGGGCGAGCTGCGGCGGGTGTCGCGGCCGGTCTCGACCAAGTTCGAGATCGCCGCCGGGATCCGCGGCATGGGCGACCGCGGCGGGCCGGCGCTGCTGTTCGGGAACGTCGCCGGCCATGACATCCCGGTGGTCGGCGGGCTGTTCTCGACCCGCCGGCGCGCCCTGCTCGCGCTCGGCGTCGACGACCACGCCGAGGGCAACCGGCGCTTCCTCGACGGCCTGCACCACCCGATCGAGCCGGTCGTCACCGCCGCGCCCGCGCCCTGCCAGGAGGTCGTGCTCACCGGCGACCAGGTCGACCTCGACGCGCTGCCACTGCCCGTCTACAGCGAGAAGGACGGCGGCGCCTACGTCACCGTCGGGCTCACCATCAGCAACGACCCGGTCGACGGCCGCAGGAACGCCTCGGTCTACCGGGAGATGCGGGTCGACTCCAGGCACCTGGCGGTCATGTCCCACGCCTTTCAGGGGCTCGGCACCCAGATCGCCCGCGCCGCCGAGCTGGGCGTGCCGCTGGACGTGGCGATCGCCAACGGCGTCCACCCCGTGCTGCTGTACGCCTCGCAGGCCAAGGTCCCCCACGGCGTCGACGAGCTCGGGATCGCCGGCGGGATCCTCGGCCGCCCGGTCGAGACGGTCCGCTGCAAGACCGTCGACCTCGAGGTGCCCGCCGACAGCGAGATCGTGATCGAGGGCCGGATCCTGCCGGGCGAGCGCGCGCTGGAGGGCCCGTTCGGCGAGTTCAGCGGCTACTACGGGCCGGCCGAGCACAACCCGGTGATCGAGGTCACCGCGATCACCCACCGCGCCGACCCGGTGTTCCTCGCCGGCCTCACCGGGGTGCCGACCACCGACAATCACGTGCTCAAGGTGTTCGCCTACGAGAGCAAGCTGCTCGAGAACCTGCGCGCCGCCTTCCCCGAGGTCACCGCGGTCTGCTTCCCGGACTGGGGCGGCGTCCAGTACGCGGCGGTGGTCGCCCTGCGCCAGCGCTACAAGGGCCAGGCGCGCCACCTGATCCTCACCGCGCTCGGCGACGCCGCCCGGGTGAAGTGGGTGATCGTGGTTGACGACGACATCGACGTCTACGACACCGAGCAGGTCAACTGGGCGATCATCACCCGCAGCCAGCCGGCCGAGGACCTGGTGGTGATCCCGAGGGTCGCCGGCGGGCCGCTGGACCCCTCGGCGCCCGAGAAAGAGGTGATCTCGGTCTGGGGGCTCGACGCCACCCGGCCCTTCGGCGTCGACTACCCCGAGGTCGTCAAGGTCCCCGGCGCCGACAGCTTCCAGATCGACCTCGGCGACGACGGGAAGGTGGGCCGATGACGGGAAGGCTGTTCGGCACCTCCCCGCCGCGCCTGGAGGACCCGCCGCTGCTGCGCGGCGCCGCCGCCTACCTCGACGACCTGGCGGTCGAGCGCCCGCTGCACGTCGCGGTGGTCCGCAGCACGGTGGCCCACGGCAGCTTCGAGCTCGGCGACCTCGGCGGCGTCCTGGAGGCGCCCGGCGTGGTCGCGGTCGTCTCCGCCGCCGACCTCGGCGAGCGCAACGGCCCCTTCCCCCACCCCACCTGGTTCCCGCCCAGCGCCGGGCTCGAGGCCGCGGTCGACCCGATGCTGCGCCCCGAGTACCTCAAGGTGCTGGCGACCGACCGGGTCCGGTACGCCGGCGAGCCGCTGGTCGCGGTGGTCGCTGAGAGCGCGGCGGAGGCCGCCGACGCGACCGAGCTGGTCGAGCTCGACCTCGACCCGCTGCCGGCGGTCGCAAGCTTCGACGCAGCCCTGGCCGAGGACGCTCCGCTGCTCAACCCGGAGTGGGGCGACAACCTCTCGACCCACTTCCTGGTGCGCAAGGGCGACGTCGACGCGGCCATGCGCGACGCGGCCGTGGTGGTCAGGGAGCGGTTCGAGTTCGGGCGCCAGAGCGGCTCCCCGCTGGAGCCGCGCGGCACCCTGGCCGCCTACGACCAGGCGACGGGACGCCTGACGGTGTGGTCGTCGACCCAGGCGCCGCACTGGCTCCGAGGGGCGCTGGTCACCTGGACGGGCCTGGAGGCCGGCCGCATCCGGGTGGTGGCGCCGCAGGTCGGCGGCGGGTTCGGCAGCAAGTCGATGGTCTATCCCGAGGAGCTGCTGGTCGCGCTGCTGGCGATGCGGCTCGGCCGGCCGGTCAAGTGGGTCGAGACCCGCACCGAGCACTTCCTCGGCGCGGTCCACTCGCGCGACCAGCGCCACGAGGTCGAGCTGGCGCTCGACCGCGACGGCCGCATCCTGGCCCTGCGCGACCACTACCTGATCGACGCCGGCTGCGGCAACGTCGAGGCCCTGGTGGTGCCCTACAACACCGCCGCCCACCTCCAGGGCGGCTACCGGATCGAGAACCTCGAGATCGACTGCCGCTGCGTGGTCACCAACAAGACGCCGATGTCCGCCTACCGCGGCGCCGGCCGTCCCGAGGCGGTGTTCGCGCTCGAGCGGGCGCTGGAGATCGGCGCCCGCGAGCTGGGCATCGACCCGGTCGAGCTGCGCCGCCGCAACCTGCTCGGCGCCGCCGACATGCCCTACCAGGCCGGCATCCCCTACCGCGACGGGAGCGCGCTGGTGCTCGACGCCGGCGACGTGCGCGGGAGCCTCGAGGTCGCGGTGGACCAGGGCGACTACGACGGCTGGCGGCGCAGGCAGGAGGAGCTGCTCGACGAGGGCCGCCACATCGGGATCGGGGTGGCCACCTACGTCGAGGGCACCGGCATCGGGCCGGGCGAGCGCGCCGAGGTCCGCATCGACCCCGCCGGGCGGGTCCAGGTCGCGGTCGCGCTGCCATCGCAGGGCCAGGGCCACGCCACCACGCTCGCGCAGATCTGCGCCGACGAGCTGACCGTCGGGCTGGACGACGTCCACCTGGTCCAGGGCGACACCGACGTGGTCGCCGAGGGCGGCGGGACGATCGCCAGCCGCACCGCCGTGGTGATCGGCAACTCGGTCGGCGACGCCGCCCGAAACCTGCGCGAGGACCTGCTGCGACGCGCCGCCGAGCTGCTGGAGGCGGCGCCGGAGGACCTGGAGCTGCGCGACGGCACCGTCGAGGTGCGCGGCGCGCCGAGCCGCTCGCTCTCGCTCGGCGAGATCGCGGCCTCCGGCGGGCGGGACGGGATCGCCGCCGGCGGCGGCTTCACGCCGCCCGGGGTCACCTTCGCCAGCGGGACCCACCTCGCCGTGGTCGAGGTCGACCCCTGGACCGGCGCCGTCGAGGTCCTGAGCTACCTGGTGGTCCACGACTGTGGGCGGGTCGTCAACCCGACCATCGTCGACGGCCAGGTCGCCGGCGGGGTCGCCCAGGGGATCGGCGGCGCGCTGCTGGAGGAGCTGGTCTACGACGAGGACGGGCAGCTGCTGACCGGCAGCTTCATGGACTACCTGCTGCCGAGGTCGAGCGGGCTGCCGCCGATCCAGGTCCACCACATCGAGACGCCGTCGGCGCGCAACCCGCTCGGCATCAAGGGCGTCGGCGAGGCCGGGACGATCGGGCCTCCGGCGGCGATCGCCAACGCGGTCGAGGACGCGCTGCGGCCGTTCGGCGCCAGGGTGCGCCGCTGCCCGCTGCCGCCCCACGTGGTCGCCGGCCTGGTCCCCGACGAGGCGCTCCTCGGCGCGTAGGTCGCGGGACGAGGGGGCCCGGGCCCCGCGGTCGCCAGGCCCTGGGCCCGCGGTCGCCTCAGTCCCCGCGCGCCCGGCGGTTGCTGCCAGGATCGGGCCCCGCGGTCGCCTCAGTCCGCGCGCGCCCGGCGGAGGGCCCGGTGGACGACCTCGGCGGTCATCGGGAGCTGGTTCACGTCCGCCCCGGTGGCGTCGCGGATGGCGTTGGCGATCGCCGGGGCGGTGACGATGATGCTCGGCTCCCCGGCGCCCTTGGCGCCGAACGGGCCGGTCGGGTCCGGGTGCTCGACCAGAATCGGCTCGACCAGCGGACCGTCGGCAACCGTCAGCAGCCGGTAGTCCATGAAGCTGCCCGTGAGGGTCGCGCCGGTCGACTCGTCGACCACCAGCGCCTCCGAGAGCGCGTAGCCGATGCCCTGGTGGGCGCCGCCCTGGATCTGGCCCTCGACGATCGCCGGGTTGATCGCCCGCCCGACGTCCTGGACCGCCACCAGCCGCGGCACGCGGACCTGGCCGGTCTCGACGTCCACCTCGACCTCGGCGAACTGCGCCGCCGAGGTCGCCGCCTGGGTCAGCGGCGTGGTGCCGTGGCCGTGGAGGTCGCGCCCCTCGAACATCGCCCTGCGCAGCACCCGCTCGAGCGCGGCGCCCTGGCGCGGCGCGCCGCGGACCGCGATGCGGCCCTCGCGCAGCTCCAGGTCCTGCGGCGCCGCCTCCAGCAGCTCGCCGGCGTACGCGAGGATCTTCTCGCGGCACTGCTCGGCGGCGCGCTGCACCGCCTGGCCGTTGCGGTAGAGCGAGCGGCTCGCGAAGGCGCCGGAGTCGAACGGCGTGGTGGCGGTGTCGGACCGCGAGACCCTGACCGCCTCCAGCGGGACGCCGATCGAGTCGGCGGCGATCTGCGCCAGGGTGGTGCTGGTCCCGGTGCCCAGCTCCGAGGCCGCGCTGAGCACGTCGAAGGTGCCGTCGTCGTTGACCAGCACGGTGGCGGCGCTCTGGTCGAGCGCGCCCGGCTTGTCGGCGACCCCGCTCTTCCAGGTCACCGCGGCCAT